>DSDU01000028.1 GCA_011056835.1 Deltaproteobacteria bacterium | reverse complement strand
GCCTGAATAACAGCGTTACATCTGTACAATCAATGCGTTATTTGCCGCTTAAAAAGGCACCGACGGTGAGGTATGCTTTTTTTAAAGAACAACAGGCGCTAAGGAAACTCTAAACTCTAGTAAGTCTTCTATTTTGGAACATTTACGTACCATAGCATACATGCATTTTCAAGGTATTGTTACAAATGAAATATGCGTCGATGTGGAGTGCCCGACCTCAACATTTAAAGTAAAAAAACGAAAAGGGAACCTGCCGGGTTCCCTTTTGAGCTTTCTTGCTGTTGACAGAGCCTGCATTTCTAGATTTCCATAATCTCTTCTTCCTTGACAGCAAGGATTTCGTCCGTCTTTTTTATATAGTCATCTGTAATCTTCTGGACATCGCCTTGGTAGCCGTGGAAGTTATCTTCCGATATCTCACCGTCTTTCTTCAGGTCCTTGAGCTGATTATTCGCATCCCGCCGTGAGTTTCGAATGTTGATTTTGCATTCTTCCCCCATTTTTTTGATAATCTTCACAAGTTCTTTCCGTCGCTCCTCTGTGAGTGGTGGAATGGTGATCCGAATGACTTTTCCGTCGTTTGACGGAACCAGACTCAGTTCCGACTTTTGAATGGCTTTCTCGATATTCCCGAGAACGGTGGCATCCCACGGTGAAATGACCAGCAACTGGCTTTCTGGAACGGAAATATTGGAGACCTGGTTGAGCGGCGTTGGTGTACCGTAATATTCTACTTTTATTCCATCGAGGAGTGCCGGCGATGCTCTCCCAGTCCTTACTTTATTTAAGGATTTTTCAAGGAAATGTATATGTTTTTTCAAATTATCCTTCAAATCCTCAAAAACCAGATCCTTCATTTTTCAACTCCTACAATCGTTCCGATAGGCTGCCCGCAGATGACTTTTTTTATATTTCCTCTTTTTTCCAGATTAAAGACAACAACCGGTAACGCGTTGTCCCGACACATGGAAATGGCGGTAGCATCCATCACCCGCAGATTTTTCGCAAGAATCTCAGTGTAGCTGACCGCGTCATACTTACGGGCATCCGCATGCACCACAGGGTCCTTATCGTAGACGCCATCGACCTTGGTGGCTTTCAACATGACGTCGGCCCGTATCTGAAGAGCTCGCAAGGATGCCGCCGTATCGGTCGTAAAGTAGGGATTACCCGTACCGGCGGCAAAAATGACGACCCGTCCTTTTTCGAGGTGTCTCAGCGCTCTTCCAACAATAAAGGGCTCTGCCACTTCTCTCATCTCTATCGATGTCTGAACTCTTGTCGGCACATCCAGTTCCGATAAAAACCCCCGAAGGGCAAGGCTGTTTATAACCGTTCCCAGCATACCCATGTAATCAGCGGTTCCACGGTCAATTCCCTTTGTACTCACCTCGACACCGCGAAAGATGTTCCCGCCTCCGATAACAACGGCCACCTGAATACCAAGCTCTACAATGTCCTTTATTTCCTGACAGATAATTTTGACAATATCAATATCAATACCGAAAGAACTTTTCCCAAGAAGGGCTTCGCCACTCAATTTCAGCAGTACGCGCTTATAGATTGTTTTGTCCATGCAACACGCGAAAATATATTATCTTTAATGGTCAACGATATCGGGGTATGATCTGTCTTATTCCTGCACACCTAATTGAAATCTCGCAAAGCGCCTCACGACGATGTTTTCACCAGTCTTTGATATCATATTACTGACCAGTGTTTCCACCGTGATGTCCATGTCTTTTACGAATTTCTGCTTTAAAAGGCACACCTCTTCGTAATATTTTTTTAATTTTCCTTCGATGATCCGATCCCATATCTTTTCAGGCTTGCCTTCCGCTTGAGCCTGTTCCCGATAGATTCCCTTTTCCTTTTCCATGACACCTTCGGGAATATCATCAGGCTTCAAATAGGTCGGATTTGCGGCAGCGATGTGCATGGCAATATCCCGAGCCATAGCCTGGAAGTCATCGGTCCTGGCAACAAAGTCCGTCTCACAATTGACTTCCACAAGGACTCCTATTCTCCCCTGCATGTGGATATATGATGCAACGGTTCCCTCCTTGGCCGCTTTAGAAGATCGCTTCGTCGCCGCTGAGAGCCCCTTTTTTCTTAAATAATCTAAAGCCTTATCAAAATCACCACCGGATGCCTGCAACGCTTCCTTACACTCCATCATACCGGCGTTCGTTTTATCCCGCAATTGCTTTACTGACGATGCTGAAATTCCCAAAGTTATTCCTCCTCTTAATTACTCGTTTTATTTTCGGACAGTTCCGCGGCATCATAGGCGTCTTCTTTTGTTTCAACACTTTCGGGAACATCCGCCTCCGCGTCTTCAAATGCCGATTCTTCCCGTTCAACCTTATCTGTTTCAGCCTGAATCAACTCTTCGTATCGCTCTTGGCCGTCCAGCACAGCATCGGCAATTTTTGATGAAAATAGTTTGATAGCCCGTATGGCATCATCATTTCCGGGAATCACAAAATCGATATCATCAGGATCACAGTTCGTGTCGACGATTGCTACGATCGGAATATTCAACTTCTTCGCTTCCTTGACGCCAATGAGTTCTTTTTTTGGATCGACAACAAATATCGCTCCGGGAAGATCCAACATGTTTCGAATGCCGCCAAGCACTTTTTCCAGTTTATCCCGTTCCTTTTGCAGACCAAGAATTTCCTTTTTCGGAAATGCATTGATACTTTCATCTTCAAACATGGAGTCAAGATGGTTCAGTTTGTCGATGCTTTTTTTGATGGTATCAAAATTCGTCAGCATACCGCCGAGCCATCGTTGATTGACATAAGGCATATCGCATCGCTCCGCCTCTGTCTTAATGGACTCTTGGGCCTGTTTTTTTGTTCCGACAAACAAGATTTTCTTTCCCGATGAAACGAGATCAGCCACGAAATTATAGGCTGCATCAAACATCCCAACCGTCTGCTGAAGGTCAACAATGTAAATACCGTTTCGCGCACCGAAAATATAGGCTTTCATTTTGGGGTTCCACTTGTTTGTCTGATGCCCGAAGTGAACACCTGCCTCGAGCAACATTTTCATGGTAATGCGTGCCATATAAACTCCTTTTCTCTGTTTTATTCCTCCATTCTCTTCCTCTTGGTGCGGAACTCCCCATCCTTCCCGTTTCGGAGAATGTAAGCCTGCGGCGGAAAGCAACGCCGTACCAATCAGAGAATGTGCGTTATTAAATCCGATACATACCGACCGGATAACGTTAAACTGTGGGCAAATACCATATAAACAAGAATTTATCAAGGAAAATGAATGATCAAGCTTTCATCATCCGTCATCGGCATGAGCTTTCAGGTGATTTCAATCTATACAGATTGAACATACCGTAATTATACATCATTTCATCCGACATCCATGTTTTTGTTTTTAGCTGAAAGCTGTCATCTGATGGCTGATTATGTGTGATAATGGGCATTGACGGTGACATATTCATGGGTAAGATCGGAAGCAAACAATTCAAAGGATTGCCTCCCCATCCCAAGTTTCACCAGCACCTGAATACTGTTGTTCTGCATGATGTCAGACAGTTTCTCTCTGCCTTCCCGTACACCGGTCCCATTGTGAAACAGTGGTATATCGTCCAGGAACAGACGCACCGAATCGGGGGAGACGGGAATGCCGGCCGATCCGACAGCAGCAATGATTCTCCCCCAATTGGGATCACCGCCGTAAAACGCCGTCTTGACTAAACTTGAGTTCGCTATGCAATAAGCGATTTTCTGTGCTTCCTTCCGGGAACGCGCTTCATCGACGATTATATGGATCACCTTTGTTGCACCTTCACCATCTCTTACAATTTCCCTGGCAAGGTTGATCATGACCCGGTCAAGGGTTTTCCGAAACAGGACCGCTCCCGGCGAACGCTCCTTTAGTAAAGCGTTTCCGGCAATCCCGTTGGCCAACATAATGACCGTGTCGTTGGTGCTCATGCATCCGTCAACCGTTATAGCATGAAAGCTCTTATCCACCGATTGTCTGAACACCCTGTTCAGATATCTTTGATCGATTAACGCATCCGTCATGATAAATGAGAGCATTGTGGCCATGTTCGGCTCGATCATGCCGGCTCCTTTAGCAATGCCGCAGACCGAAATTTCCCTGCCGCCGATAAGGCATTTTTCCCATGCTACTTTCGGAAACTTATCGGTTGTCATGATGCTCTCTTCCGCACGAGGAAGACCATCGACGGTCAGACCCTGAATGAGTTCATTGGTCCCTGCAATAATTTTATCTACCGGGAGTCTTTCACCGATGATACCTGTCGACGCCACCAGAACAAGTTCTTCGCTTATTGCCAATCCATCCGCAACCGCCCGTGACATGGCAACCGCATCGTCATATCCCGGCTCCCCCGTGGAGGCATTGGCGTTCCCGCTGTTTACAACAATTGCCTGTGCCAATCCCCGCTTAATACGCTCCATATCAAGAATAACAGGTGCAGCTTTGAAACGGTTGGTCGTAAAGACGCCGACTGCCCGTGCGGGCACCACCGAATTGATCAGCGCCAGATCTTTCTTCCCATCTCCCTTGATTCCCACGGATATACCGTTGGCAAGAAAACCGGGAACCCTCACATTTACATCGCTCATTGTTGCCTCATTTTACATACACGAAAGCAATTCGGTTGATTACTGTTGGCTTCGAGATTTTTGCATCGTGTCTCACAAGACTGCACTCGATCAACAACACTCATTATCGGCCACAGCATTTTTTATACTTTTTGCCGCTTCCGCAGGGACAGGGGTCATTTCTTCCCACCTTTTTCCCTTCCCTTACGACGGTCTCAGGTACCGCCCCGACGTCACCACGGCTCATGACGTATTCCTCTTCCCGAGTCTTTTGAACTTCATCCAGATCTTCTTTTACTTGAACCTGCACCCAAGAAAGCTTTCCAATGATATCTTCCTTGATACGGTACACCATATCCATAAACATATCGTAGCCTTCCCGTTGATATTCCCGGCGCGGATCTTTCTGGCCGTACCCCCGAAGCCCAATGCCTTCCTTGAGATGATCCATGGCTAAGAGGTGATCTTTCCAGTGAGAATCTATCGACTGGAGCATAACGATTTTCATCACCTGATCCATCAATTCTCTACCGAACTTCTTTTCTTTCTCCTCCATCGAGGTTTTTACCTGTGACAATATGGTCTCACGGAGAGATTCAACATCAATACCATCATTCTCCGCAATCTCGGCAATACCTAACCTCAGATTGAATTTCTTGAACACAATATCGTCAAGCCCTTTAAGATTCCATTCCTCCGGGTGCAGTTTTTCATCGATATATTCCGCTACATTCTCATCAACCACTTCTTCCAGCATTTCATCGACGGCACTTCTGAGATCGTGTCCACTGAGTACATCCTTTCGCTGTCGGTAAATCACTTCCCGCTGCTTGTTCATGACATCGTCATACTCGAGAAGATGTTTCCGTATTTCGAAATTGTGACCTTCTACTTTCCGTTGTGCATTTTCTATGGCTTTGCTGATCAACCCGTGTTCTATGGGCTGCCCTTCTTCCATGCCGATCCGATCCATAATGGATGATATGCGCTCAGCACCAAATATCCTCAGTAAATCGTCTTCCAGAGAGAGATAGAACCGTGATGACCCCTGGTCACCCTGACGTCCCGAACGCCCCCGAAGCTGATTGTCGATGCGGCGGCTTTCATGTCTCTCCGTTCCGAGAATATGGAGACCACCCAATTCGGCGACACCTTCGCCCAATTTGATGTCGGTTCCTCGCCCGGCCATATTTGTAGAAATCGTCACGGTACCGGGTTGACCCGCCTGTGCTATGATCTCGGCTTCTCTTTCGTGATGTTTCGCGTTCAAAACGTTATGTTTGACACCGGACCTCTTCAGGTACGTACTGAGAAGTTCCGAATGCTCGATTGATATCGTTCCTACAAGCACAGGCTGGTTTTGACGATGCAATTCCTTAATCTCTTCGATGATCGCGTCATACTTTTCCTTCGTCGTCTTGTAAATAACATCGGCATGATCAACACGTATCATCGGCATATTCGTCGGAATCACGACAACATCGAGATTGTAAATCTTTTTAAATTCCGCCGCTTCCGTATCCGCCGTGCCGGTCATTCCGGCCAGTTTTTCATACATCCTGAAGTAATTCTGAAACGTTATCGAGGCAAGCGTTTGATTTTCCCGCTCAATCTTGACCTGTTCCTTCGCCTCAAGGGCCTGGTGGAGGCCGTCACTGTACCGTCTGCCCGGCATGATTCTCCCCGTGAATTCGTCGACGATGATGACCTGTCCCTCCTTGACAACATAGTCCACATCTTTTTTGAACAGTGTATGCGCTTTGAGTGCCTGGTTAACATGGTGAAGAATTTCCATATTTTTCGGTTCGTACAGGTTCTCCACCTTGAGGAGTTTTTCCGATGTCGCCACACCGTGTTCCGTCAGAACGACAGTCCGGCTTTTTTCATCAATGGTATAGTCCTCTTCTTTTTTCAAGCGGGGGATGATCTGATTAATCCGATAATATTTGTCGGTCGATTCCTCGGAAGGACCTGATATAATAAGCGGCGTGCGTGCTTCATCGATAAGAATACTGTCAACTTCATCGACGATGGCATAATTGAATTCTCTTTGAACATAATCTTCTATGCGGAACTTCATGTTGTCGCGGAGATAATCAAACCCGAACTCATTATTCGTTCCATAGGTGATATCACAGTTATAAGCGGCTTTTCTCTGAGCATCGTCAAGCCCATGAAGGATGACGCCGACCGACAGTCCCAGAAACTCATAGATCGGCCCCATCCATGCTGCATCGCGCCGGGCCAGATAATCATTCACCGTTACGATATGAGCACCTTTCCCGGTCAGGGCGTTCAGATACACGGGCATTGTCGCTGCCAGAGTTTTTCCTTCGCCCGTTTTCATCTCTGCAATTTTACCTTGGTGGAGAACGATACCGCCGATTATCTGAACGTCAAACGGCCTCATACCGACGGTTCGTCGTGCTGTCTCCCTGACAACGGCAAACGCCTCCGGAAGGATATCATCGAGCGCCGCCCCATCGGCAAGACACTTTTTAAAGTAGGAGGTCTTTGACTTGAGACCGCCGTCGCTCAGTGCAGCAATTGACGTCTCTCTTTCATTTATTACATCAAGAATGCGAGACAACCGCTTTAACTCGCGGTCGTTCTTACTTCCAACAATTTTTTTCAGAATATAATTCAGCATGGGTTCCTCATAAAAAAACCCGGTAAGGGACTACCGGGAGCTTTCCATCGTTATCGTATCACTATCTGTTAATGCAAGCAGTATTAATCTCAATGATTATAATTAAAAGAGATATTTTTTAGGATTCACATAGACACCGTTAACTTTTATGCCGTAATGAAGATGCGGCCCAGTGCTTCGCCCGGAACTTCCTACCGCCCCGATAATTTCGCCCCGCTTAACCGTACTCCCTCGTTTTACCGATATCTTTGCAAGGTGACCATAACACGTGACAATGCCGTTTCCATGATCAATCAGCAGCATATTCCCCATATCAGGCTGATAGGATGCGCTGGCGATGTAACCGTTTGCCGGTGCCAGTATTTCTTCACCCATTTTTGCTGCTATATCGATACCTCGGTGAAATTCACGCTTTCCGGTAAATGGGGATATCCTATATCCGAATTCCGATGTCACCCATCCCATCACCGGCCATATTGATGGTGTCGAGGCGAGAACGGACTTCTGCTGCCTTAGAAACTCCAGCAACTCCTTGAAACTATCTTCCTGATAGTTTGCTTCTTCAAGAAGTTGATCCATATTTGTATGTATTTGATGGATAAGAGCCTTTTCCGTTTCAGCTATCTGTGACTCCACCATGCTTTCCGTTGGTGCGGGGCCTCCCATGCCCAGGAATTGTCCGCCAGGTCGACCACCTTCAATGTTCGTCATAACCCGTATCTTTTGATCAAACTCACGAATGTCCGCCATCTTCTTGCTGAAATCGGCTATCTTTGCCGCGAGCAGGTCTATCTGCTCCTTTTGGACCAGTGTGATATGCTTCAGTTCTGCCAGCTCTCCTGCATCTCCCTTGACTCTCAAATAATCGTATGAACAGTAACAGAATGTAAGAAAAGCCGCAGTGACGAAACCAACAAGCATCTTCAGGAGCATACCTGATAGTTTAATTTTCCGTATGGAACTCTGTTTCTCGGGAATGAGAAGGAGGGTATAATAACTTTTTTTCATATCCACCCCGGCATAAGAACATTTTTCTTAATATATCTTATGAGTGTGAAACCCCCGAAATGCTGTAAAATTAGCATAAATAATCCAAAAGTCAAGGATAGAATCGCTGACCTATTCAATCTGAGCTATCAAGAGGTCAACGCTTTTCTTGTTCTATATTCGTCTTTTCTCACAAAAACTTTAATTATTTGTCATTGACGCATGCATACGATGTTGTCACAATGCGCGACAGCGCCCTCTGAGAAAAGGCATCACAGGATAAAAAGCTTCAATTATTCTTATGATAATAAAATGTTAGAATGATTATGCCGCTTCCAGCGGTACTAAGCAAACGATCAGATTCTGACGCTGATGCAACAACCGACCCCCTACGATTCCACCACTACTGCATCATGGAAAAACGGCATGCATTTTCATAGTCTTCCACATTCTGTGATTGAGCAATGGAATGTCACCGTGTTTATCCATCTTTCTTGACAACGACAAGCGGTTCTCCCACGTCGACTTCATCACCTGGTGAAACCAGGATTTCCGTGACCTTTCCGCTTATATCGGAAAGGACATTATTGAGCATTTTCATTGCTTCCAGAACGATCAGAACCTGTCCCGCCGAAACCTCATCACCTTCCGAAACGGGTATTTCATTGACAACACCCTTCAAAGGAGACCTGATATCACCGGTCTTCCCGAGCGCTTCGATTTCTTTCGGTGTCAGCGTGGGCTTCTTTTTTGCGGCTCCTGCTTCCTGTTCCAGCTCCGTCAGGATAGGTTCGGGATGATGATCCACAATCAAATATGTAACGGCATCCCCGCTTTTCGTCTTTCTCTGCGGCCCCACCTCGACAGTATGCTGTTTACCAAAAGCATCGGAAAATTCATATTTATCACCCAGATTGAATCCGCTTTTCTTAAACCAGACCTCGGGCGGCAGAACCCATGATTTTCCGTATTTCTCTTCAAATTTAAAAAAACTGACCGCGTCATTGGGATGCTGGAGATAGAGAACGAGTTCATCCCCCGTTGCCGGTCGTCCAAGGCGATGTTCCAGAACGCGCCGTTCCACATCGATATCAATGTCTTCGATCTTCTGGTATCCTTTTTCTTTATCGACGTAATCCTTCCAGTCAGGACCAAAGACCGCCGTATAGATTTCATCGGCGGGCCAGTAGAAGGGAAGTTCGCCATACCGGCCGAGCATGAGGTTTTTCAGATCATCATTGGCATCTTTGTATCGCACCCCTTTTATTACGTTGTTCACCGCCGTTGTCCAGAGAATTTGAGAACCCGGTGTGACGCTCCACCAGTTGCCCAGTTCACGTTGAACCCGTGGCAATTCTTTCTGCAATATCTCGGGCATCCGATCAAGGAATCCCCCCTTCACCGCCTGCTCGAAACTCGACCCCGTGGCTCCACCCGGAAGTTTATGTGTCTGTGCGGTGGGATCAAAACCCAGAAACTGAGACTCAAAGTCTTTATAGAATTCCCTTTGAGGCCGCAGTTTATTTGATGTTTCAATTACCTTCTCCCGATTAATTCCGACTGCTCTGAAACCGTACTCCTCAAGCGTGTCGACAACCGTGAGGATCGGCGGCGGACCGAAAAAGCCACAGAATGCATGATCGCCGGCATCGACAATCCTGGCGCCATTCCGCACCGCAGCAACGATTCTCCCTACATCATCGCCATCGGTATTATGGCCGTGATAATGGATGATCATATCGGGATACCGGTCCATAATGGCTTTTGTCAGATCGCCGATTCTCTTTGACGTTCCGAGACCACCGTGATTTTTTATACAGAGAATAATATTCTCGCCGGTCACGTCGAGAATTTGACCGACTTTCTTAACGTAATATTCATTCGTGTGCTCCGGACCCGTTGAAAAGCATATGGACGGTTCCAGGATGCGTCCCGCTTTCTGAACTTCCTCGAACACAGGAATCATATTCGGTATATGATTCAGAAAATCGAAAACCCTCCAGACATGAACATACCGGGCAAAACTCTGAACGGTCAGACGAATAACGTTTTCAGGATAAGGACGATATCCGAACAGATTGATTCCACGGCAGAGGTTCTGAAACATCGTGTCAGGCATAAGAGCACTCAATACCTCAAGTTTCTCCAGTGGGCTGATCTGCTTCCTCAGCATATCCACATGGACCGACGCGCCTCCCGATATTTCAAGGGTAAAATATCCACAGTCATTTCTATCTTCGGCAACCAGAACTTGAGTGTGCGGCATGACCCGGTTTTTGAAATCCGATTGAGACAGATCCCTTTCCGTGTTCGTCACGAAGAATCCATCCCCCCGTTTGATCTTATCAAGGACATATGCCACCCCGTGTTCTTTCAGTTCACGGGGAGTGATTATCTCGTCCGCTCTTGTTTTCACTGCGTTCATTATTTCCTGCACCTCGAATTGTTACAGCATTATACTATATTGCATAGGGATTATGCTTTTTCGCATGAATCTCTGCAATGAGCTTCGACAATTTCGCAATTTCCCGTTCCGAGTTGGGATATTTGAATATTTCCGGATGGGTCTCCAAATAGGACGTATCGAATTCCCCCTTCTGGAAATCGACTTCATCGCAGATTGCCAGATAGAACGGTATGGTTGTCTGGGGTCCCACAATAAGGAAATCGTGAAGTGCCCGTCTCAGTCTCTGTATCGCCTGTTCCCAGTTATATCCTCTGATTGTCATCTTTACGAGGAGTGAATCATACTCGGTGGGAATTTTGTATCCCTGGTAAACGATCCCGTCCAGCCTGATTCCGGGACCTCCCGGTGACTGGTATACTTCGACCCGCTTGCCCCCTTCGGGCATGAAATTATTCTTGGGATCCTCGGCATTGATCCTTACCTGTATCGCCTTGCCCATGAGCTGCACTCTCTCCGAGGGAATGTCAAGATGTTCTCCCTCGGCTATCCGGATTTGTTCCCGGACAATATCCACACCGGTCAGGGCTTCCGTTACCGTGTGTTCCACCTGGAGCCTTGTATTCATTTCCATGAACCAGAACTCGTTCGTTTCGGCATCGACGAGGAACTCCACGGTACCGGCATTGATATATCCGGCTTGACGTGCCGCTGCAATAGCCGTTTTGTGCATTGATTCCAGAATATCCGTCGGAAGATCGGCCGGTGCAATTTCAAGTAACTTCTGGTGCCTCCGCTGAATTGAACAATCCCTCGTCCCCAGATGGATAATATTTCCATGTTTATCCGCTAGAATCTGGACTTCCACGTGTCGTGGCGCTTCAATACAGCGCTCGACATAAATATTTTCGTCATTGAATGCCGACAAGGCCTCAGCTCTCGCCAACGGCAATTGAATCAACAGGTCCGATTCGTTCTCGACCTTTCTGATGCCACGTCCGCCACCACCTGACGATGCTTTCAACATGATAGGATATCCATGTATTTTTCCGAATGCAAGAGCTTCTTCTATACCGGCCTGCCCCCGGGAAAGGTTGTCGGTACCGGGAATGAATGGGATATTGGCCCGTTTCATAATCTCACGGGCAACAACTTTGTTGCCGAGATCCCTGATCACATCCGGCGGGGGACCGATAAATATAATTCCTTCCTTCTCGCACGCAGCTGAAAATTCTGCATTTTCAGCTAGGAAACCATATCCGGGATGGATTGCATCAGCCCCGCATTGGCGTGCAGCCCATATCATTCGATCAATATTGAGATAATCTTTTCGCGGACCGTTACCAATGAGGATCGCGTCATCAGCGAACCGGATGAACAACGATTCGCTATCCGGCTTCTCATAAACGGCAACAGCAGAGAGGCCGAGTTCTTTCACCGTTCGTATGATTCTGAGGGCAATTTCCCCTCGATTGGCTACCAGAACTTTTGTGATAGTCTTTTTTTCCACCATAACATTCTTCCCCATCTGATTTCCGACTCTGATTGTGCGTCTTTGAACATATCGAGTCTCCGACTCACTCAAGACTGCCTCACGATAAACCGGGAGGCACATCAACCGGCGAAGCCACGATACGTATACGAGCACGCTGAAAATAATTACCCTTTAAACAGATCGTCCCGATCTTCTCGGACATTAGAATCGACTGAGCACATTTAACCGCTATTTTATAAACCGAGGGTTTCTACATGCAATAGACCATTATGTCAAGTAAATACTGATGGCGGCTTTTAAGGACACATCAGCCACAAGTATGTAACTGTACGAAATCTTTAACTCATGTTAACATTGGCATAAGGTGGTCCCGAATCACCCCCGTCAGTGATAAAAGGGACTCTTTCTTAATGATTCAAGTGGTCAATGGTTCGACAATTCGAGTTGACTACCGTGAAGGTGCAAGGATCTATATTTGCCTCTTAGTTCATATCGTTTATTTCCGGATGGATATACCATAACAAAGGTTTTTGCCAATGAAGAACAAAACGACAAAACAGACACGTGAAACCCCGGTCCTGACCGTTCACCCTTGCGGCAGGTACAGCATAACATTCCACAGCTGTCAACACGCACGGTTCATACTTGTCTTCGTCGCACCGGGATGGACCCCGGATCATTGAATCCTCGGATCCTCCTTGACGTGTGAAAGGAAATGACACCACTCTAAATAAACGTGTGCATGATTCTATCAAGATCCCTGTCAAGCCGGCTTATGTCTTTGCTTTTATATTGATCCACGATTGTCTTCAACATCCTGTAAACACGTTCATCCGACAGATCGTCAAGCCTTCGATAAATACCCTTCCGTCGTCCCAGTCGATAGATTATTCTTTCATCATCAGGCAGATCGAAGTATCGGTCGATGACACCAAGAAGTTTTTCCTTCTCTTCGGGAAGCTTCCCTTCCAACTCTTCAAGGAGGTTCAAGATGTGGTCGCTCACAATTCTGCTTTCGATACCGTCAAGATGTTCAATAAAAAGCCTTATTTCCCTGACCACATCCTCATCATCCAATTTGGTGAATCCGCCCTCTTTTCGCAGCCGGTGCAACTCGGTATTGCGCCGAACCTGGAGCGAGCGCAACCTGATGAAATCGGGATTGATCTTGTTAAGCACCGCCGCTGTTTCGACGGCATGCTCCCTCGACCACTGTGTTCCGCCAAGCCCGGGGATAACATACTCGGACAGAGAAATACCTGCGTCGACAATCCGTTTGCCACCTTCCACATGCTCAGCAGCGGTCACACCTTTCTTAATGAAATCAAGGACGGGATCGTAGCCGCTTTCCATACCCACATGTATTCGAGACAGCCCCGCATTTTTTAATTTTTTCAATTCATCAACGGATTTTCGTGCCGCTGTCTTTGATCGGCAGTACGAGGTAATTCGATCAACCTTTGGAAATTGTTTTTTCACGAATGATATGATCTCGGCAAGGTCATCCGTCTTCATAATGATACTGTCGGCATCCTGAAGAAATACTGATGTTCCTCCGAAATAGAGCCACGCCGCAACACTCCGGTAACTGTCGTCAAAAGGACCGTCATGCTGGTAGATATACGATATAACAGAGTCGTTCACTCTTCCGCCCTGACCCAGACGCCACGAAATCTCTGCTACCCTATTGGCAATTTCTTTCATCTTCAGAATATCTTCCTTAACCTCGTCGACTTTCCTGATGCCGAATTTTGTTCCCTCATAGCTGTGGCAGAAGGCACATTTATTCCACGGGCAATTTCTCGTCACTCGAATCAGTAGGCTTTTCGCCTCGCTGGGTGGTCGAATCGGTCCTTGCTCAAATACAAAATTCATCATCTCTCCTCTGATAATATTCTTAACGTTCGTAATCTAACAACTCGGTATCGAAAGGTCAAATAGACCGTCATGTGACGGAAACCGCAAGACAGTCCTGAAGTCGGATCTTGACATGGGGAATCGGGATATGAATCGATGTTCGTTTCCGACACATCAACCCCCGACACCCTACTCCCTCGTTACTCCGACCTTACATAAACTACGAATCACTCAGACCAGTTTTTTTAATTCTTCTTCAAACGCATCATAGACATCACGGCTGAAGAGAACAAACCTTACAAGTTCAATACGTTGGTTTTCCTTTACGAAATCGATCGTTGTCTTTAGAGCGATCCGGGCCGCTTCCCTGAGGGGATATCCGTATACGCCGGCACTGATGGCAGGAAAGGAAATACTGGCTGCTTTTTTTCTCACCGCCTGTTCAAGGCTTTCGCGGTATGCGCTCTCCAGAAGCCTGTCTTCGCCCTTCGTTCCTCCTCGGTAGACGGGACCAACCGTGTGTATGACATATTTTGCCTGTAGATTTCCCGCTGTCGTCACAACCGCCTGACCGGCGGGACAGTACCCGATCTGCCGGCACTCCGCCATAATCGAAGGGCCGGCCGCCCGGTGAATGGCTCCATCAACACCTCCTCCACCCCGCAAACCTGAATTGGCGGCATTGACAATGACATCGGTTTTTTCCTTGGTTATATCACCAACTACCAAGGAGATGACAGCCTCATTGATGTTTATTTCCATAACACGCTCCTTCCATAATCACGAAAACCGCTGCGACCGTGGCATGTAATACCGGAACTGCATAAGAATCCGTCATCATAAATTATGATGTCCTTCAATTCCGGCGCTGACCTCTCTTCATCATATGTGATCCTCTTTTTTAATAGAATAGGACCTAAAAGTAAAGATACGGACTTTACCGACCCTTCCGGTGGGTTCTTTTCTGTTGAAACCAGGGAATTTACATGATAGATGTCACAGGTGTCATAGGTTTGTGCTCAAATTCATGTTCACTAGGTCCATTTGGCTTTTTGATAAATCCACAGATTGCGTCGGGCATTCCAAGATTCACCCTCCTGGTTCGAACAGCAGGATTTGCCTGTCTTTCTTTTCGGTGAGATTTATTCGCAAAAGGCTCCACGATGACCTTCTCAAATGAATTTCCGTTTGAGCAACAAGTCGTACAACCATTGAAGCACTGTCTTTTCTTTCAGTCGAGCATCTGAAAACCTGCCTGAAGAAAAGCTTTTTTATATTGTGGCATCATGAGCAGACAGGATAACGCATTAGAGAAAACCCAGGAAGACATTTTCCGCGAACGGGCAATGGTCCTTGCCCGTGCGGGAGAAAGCGTTCATGGAGCCTTAGAAAAACTAAGGCAGATCCAAGCGATCATTGATGAGAAACTGAGAATCTATCATGATGCTGTCGCGGGAATGTACACATTCTCATCCTCCGACAGCAATGGAAAGTCCTACCGTTCACTTGACGAACTGTACAATGATATCAACAATAAAATCAGGGAATACAATAAGACGAGAGAACATGCGAAGCTCAGGTATTACTACCTCATCGTAACCAGGGAAGCGATGGGATTCAGACGACACAGAATGGTAGAAGAGCTCTACAAGATTCCATCAAAAAAGGAGTATATGAAAAGGCGGGAATGGACAAATTCATTAAACCGAGAATGAGGATGATAGACTCACAGCTTATTTCCCGGGGAATCAAGGATGAACGGGTATTGAAGGCCATGGAAAAGATTCCCCGACACCTTTTCGTTGATGAGGGACTTCAGGATCAGGCGTACGCAGACAGCCCCCTTCCCATTGGTGATCGACAGACAATCTCTCAACCCTACATTGTGGCTCTGATGACCGAGGCCTTAGAATTGAAGCGAAATGACAAAGTGCTCGAAATCGGAACCGGTTCAGGCTATCAGGCGGCAATTCTTGCCGAACTGGCCGATCGCGTCCTGTCCATAGAACGAATAGCATCACTGGCGGACAGGGCGCGGAAACTTCTTGAGTTTCTAGGCTACTACAACGTGTTGATACGCGTCGGCGATGGAACATATGGGTGGAGAGAAGAATCTCCTTTTGATGCAATCATCGTCACTGCGGGGGCCCCGGAGATTCCCAAAACCTATATCGAACAATTGGCAGTGGGCGGCAGGCTGATCGTCCCTATCGGCGACCGATTCACCCAAACGCTGGTAAAAGCTACCCGGTTATCCGACAACACGGAGGATATTGAAACAAAAGACCTTGGAGGATGTCGGTTTGTTCATCTCATTGGAGAATATGGGTGGAAAGGCTGACACGGTGAATGATTAGAAAATTATATGACTGGGTCCTTCACTGGGCGGAAACGCCCTACGGGTCATGGGCGCTCTTCATCCTGGCCTTTGCCGAATCGAGTTTCTTTCCGATACCGCCGGACGTTCTTCTTATCGCCCTGGCTATATCAATTCCCGCCAAGGCCTTTCGGTATGCCGTACTATGTTCCGCCGGTTCAGTTCTCGGTGGGATCGGAGGCTACATCATCGGGTATCAATTCATGGATCTCATGGGATTTCGCATTCTAAACTTTTATGGATTGACCGATAAGTATGAATTCATCAGCACCCTTTACAATCATTACAATGCATGGGCCGTCGGCGTTGCGGGATTCACCCCCATACCCTATAAAGTATTCACTATATCAGCGGGTGCTTTTAAAATAAATTTCCCCGTATTCGTTTTTGCGTCATTCGTGAGCAGATCGGCCAGATTTTTTCTTGTTGGATTGCTAATCTTTGTGTATGGTTCGGGCATACGATCTTTCATCGATCGATACTTCAACCTTTTGACAATAGCATTTTTCATTCTCTTGATCGGCGGTTTTATACTGATCAAGTGGATCATGTAGGGCTGATATGAAAGAGATACTCTTGAAAAAGAAAACCGCAATTCTCGTAATTTGTCTTGCCTTTTTCATTTTTGGGGCCTGTTCGACACGATACATTGAACAACGGTCAGCGAAAGGCGTTTATCACAAGGTAAGTAAGGGTGAAACACTGTGGAGAATCGCAAAGGCGTATAATATTGACATTCAGGATCTTGCCGAAGTGAACAACATTACGGATCCGACGGTTGTCACTGCAGGAGACGTCATTTTCATACCTGACGCACGGGAAGTTATCGCCATTGAACCTGCTCCGTTTGCGGAAAAAGCGCCCGAACCTGTCATAACGCCGGCTCCGCCATCCATAACACCGGAACAACCTGTCAAGACACCCATTAAAGAAAAACCGATAGAAATCGACAGGGCCCACTTTGTCTGGCCGGTCCAGGGGGCGGTGTCATCCAAGTTCGGCATACAACCGGACGGAATGAGATTTAACGGTATTACCATCGATGCGAAGGAAGGAACACCTGTCGTGGCTGCGGCGCAAGGACAGGTCATTCGTTCATCAACGCTGAAATATTATGGAGAAACGATCATCATCAAGCACGGCAACGACTATACATCAGTCTACGCCTATCTGAAAGACAGGCGTGTTCAGGAGGGAGACACGGTGGAAAAGGGTGACACCATCGCCTTACTGGGAAATAGCAAAAATAAAAACAAGAGCTGCCTTTATTTCGAAATCAGATCAAACAATAAGCCCAAAAATCCTCTCTTTTATCTCCCGAAAGCAAGATAAGGCACCGTTACCGAAGTACGAATCCGCAAACAGCAACACCAGTGCAATGCTGAAAATAATACGAACATGGTTGAAAAAGAACATACGGAAGGGAGCGGCAATGAAACTGATTGATGATATTTATGTATACGAATGGACTAACTTTTTTGACAATAACTGCAATAGTTACTATATCGGCGGCAGTGTCCAGGCGCTCATTGATCCCGGGCTGTCACGTTACGTCCCTGAATTGATCCGAAGCATGGAAACCGACGGCATTAAACAGGAGGATATAAGATATATCTTAAACACCCATTCCCATCCCGATCACTTCGAGGGCTCGATTGAATTTAATGACAATTCCGAGATTATAATCGCACTTCATCAACGTGAAATGGATTTTCTGAAGGAATCGGGAAAAATGATGTACGGGTGGTTCGGTCTCGACCTGCCGGCAGTAACCGTTGACATGACCCTCCAGGAAGGATCGATTACTTTGGGCGATGAAACATTCGAGGTCATTTTATCACCCGGCCACTCTCCAGGATCAATCGCACTCTACTGGCCTTCAAAAAAGGCTCTCTTTTCCGGCGACGTCATATTCGACCGTAATGTGGGACGAACTGATTTCCCGGGAGGAAATGGTTCACTGCTGAAAAAAAGCATTGTGGAACTGTCCAAGCTTGAGATCGATCACCTGCTGCCCGGCCACATGGGTGTTATCGAAGGGAACAAAACCGTGAAGGAGAATTTCCGGTTTGTGATCCAGAATATTTTTCCGTACATTTAAAGGTACGACAGGAATCTGATAAAAAAGACATTTTGAAACAATGTCAAATGTCAAAATCCGAATAACAAAGCGAAGACAATCAAATGAAGGGCGTATGGTATAGGGTGTTGGAAACTAATCAGGATCACCATACCCAGTTACGATTACCGTATAATAAGCTGTGATACCAGGTGAAACATTCCCCCTGTTGTATCGAAGTATATATTGTGGGCCATTACCTGGAATCCGATATTGTCATCACTGACTAACGGCACGATCTCGATGCGGGACACATCGTTCCACGTATCATCCACCTTTATTTGCGCCACCACTCCCTGTTCATTACACCGGTAGGCAATATGATAAGAGTCAAGTACTCTTGTCACAAATCGGTTTTTTTGCTCCATAACAGTTACGGCACGCTCCTTCAACGCACGGAGACGTCCATACGAATAGGGCTGTGAAAAAGCAGCAGTCACCGTCAATGCCAAAAAAAGAACGGCGGTGATAGTCATCCATATGTTGTGAATTCTCATATTATCTCCTTCCGCTTTTATTGACCCGGTCTCGTGCCCTGTAATTACGGGTTGCATTCACTGGTCATTTTTAATGAATCGTGTCTCGCAATTCTTAAGTCATATCCTCTTTCTGCATAATTTCCAGACCCGGTGCAACAAGCAACGATAATCACTTCCTCATCCGGTCCGCCCTAACACTCACATGTTGTTTATTCATTATTTTTTATTGACAGCTGATGGCGTTATTCTCTGCCTCGTACCGGAACGGTCCGTATATGTTGCAGTTGCAATACGCCAGGTACCTTCCTGTTTTCTAAGGAACACATCCACATCGGTTGATCCTTTTGATCCCTTTACGTGTATCTTGAAGTCGGCAACTCCGTCCTGTCCCGAAACCTTCACTGAACCGAGTGGAAGAAATCCGAATTTCATATCGTCGCCGACTGTTTCCCTTATATCCTTATTGTTTACAATAAACGTTTCAGCAACCTTGTATGCATCGGAACTCTTCATCATGAGAAAGACAGCAGTCAAGATTCCGAGAAATACCATCAGAACAAGCAAAACCGCCGTAACCATGAGAACTTTATATCGCTGCGCCAGGACCTTCGGTTTTTTCTCATCGAACTCCTCGAACACTGAAATATCCCGTGGCCGGAAGATCATATCGGCCCCGCACTTGGCACATCGTTCCGTTTGCGGCTGCTTGTAACCGCAGGCGGGGCATTTTACCATGTCAACGGATCGAGATGTTACACCAAGTTCGAGCGATGTCAGCGTTCCGCACTGCCTGCACTTGACATCGATAACGGAAGTTGTTTTTGTACCCTTTTTTACATTGTTTACCGCACCACAATTGCGACAGATGACTATCATGGTTACCTTTCCCTCTATCCGCAACAATCTTCACCGTCAAACATCTCTCGGGTTGTATTCTCGGTTAACAACTTGAGTAGATCGGGCATTCATCAATACTTTAAACGGTTACATCGAAAAAATAACACAAAGGTCATTATTGAGCAAGAAATTCATCTCGGGGGTAAGCTGTCGGGTTTGTTGAAGCTGATAAAAAGCACTTATCCTCAACATTCCCCTTGTAAACTTCGTCATATTTTTCTATAAAACAAGGCATATCTATTTGGGGGGGGCACAAATGACGGATATAATGGTCAGAATCTTATTGGCAAAGCTCGGTGACGGTTACGATCAAGCTCAGCTGCAACTGGGGAAAGCGCTACTTGATGCGGGATTCGAAGTGATTTATACAAATACGCAGCATCCCGATTCCATTGTCGCATCGGCCCTTCAGGAATCAGTTGATCACATCGGCATAACCATGCTGCCCGGATCGAACATCAATGACATCAAGACAGTCATGGACCTGCTGGCCGAAGCAAACGCACAGGAAATTCAGGTTGCGGCGGGAGGGTTTCTGGCAGATGAAGATATCCCCGCCATCAAAAAAATGGGGGTTGCTGAATTTTTTCCGAGAGGAACCACCTTTGATCAGCTTGTTAACTGGGCAAAAGAACACATAAAACCGGTTGAATCATGATAATCGAATACTACCTTCTCATTCCTTCTCAGCCGGGAATCAACAAGTTTGTTGATCAAGATGTGGACAACCCTGTGAATACAACCCGTAAGTCATGAAGACATTCAATTTTATACCACATTGCCCAAACTTTAAGCAGTATAAATAGCTAATAATTACATACTGTTAGGTTATATTTTCGTCATTCTGGCATCTTACCGACCGAACAGAATCAAGGCGCCTGACCTTATCATGCCGTCGACAAAGTCCTGCTATGAGTCTATTCAAACTGTCGGAACGCAAGGACACGGACACTCACAGGGTAATGAGTAAAGCGTAAAGTCAGAGGTATTCCGACTGAATGTTCCACGCGCTTCAGCAGCCCTCGAACCTCTTTCCCCAAAGCGCATCCCGCAGCCCCGATGCCCGTTCGATCCGTCTCTTTACAGCAGACCGAAAAACGGATTCTACCCCCGAGACCGTGACCGTTTCTCGTGCCCGGGTGATGCCGGTATAGATCAGTTCCCGTGTGAGCACCGGAGACAATCGGTCGGGCAGAACCATGAGTACGGTATTGAATTCCGATCCCTGGCTTTTGTGAACCGTCATGGCATAGACCGTTTCATGTTCGGGAAGTCTCAAGGGATGGAGTTTTCGAGTGATGCCGCCTGCCTCGGAGAAAAAGACCATGGTATTACCTCCGGATTCGGGATCGGGCAGCGCGAGGCCCACATCTCCATTAAAGAGGCGGAGGGAATAATCATTGCGGGTAATCATGACCGGTCGACCCGGGTACCATTTCACATCCGGAGAAATCAATTTTTCTCCTTCGAGAATGGTTTCTACAAGGCTGTTAATGTTTGCAACCCCATAAGGACCCTCACGGAGCGCACAGAGGATGCGAAATTCATTAAATCGCCGGATCGCCTCCGCCGGATCAGCGATTTTCAAATAATCTTTGAAACCTTTGACAACATATGTGACAAGAAAAGCTGACATTTGACGCGGTGGCGGCAATTCGTTCCATCGTATATCATCAAAACGGCTGTCGATGAGCAGCCCGGACGCCATTGCTCCATCCCCATCGTTCACTGCGGCGCTGACCCGGCTGATGCCGCTGTCGGGATCGAAACGGTAACTCCGTCGAAGCTCGACAACACAATCCCGTATTCCCATTTCATCGGCATCGTCATCACCATCATCGAAGGCAAATCCCGTAACCCGCACGATATCGGTGCGGAATTTCCGGGAATACCCATGACGCCGACCGGTATCACAGGCATCGCCGAGAACCGACCCGGCCTCAACCGACGCAAGCTGATCC
Source organism: Deltaproteobacteria bacterium (assembly GCA_011056835.1). Classification (GTDB taxonomy): domain Bacteria; phylum Desulfobacterota; class Syntrophia; order Syntrophales; family UBA6807; genus DSDU01. Next base: position 9,274 of record DSDU01000028.1, on the reverse strand, counting down.
TTGTCACCGAGCAGTATGAGCCGGCTCTGGTGAGGAATTGCCTGAACCAACTTCGCCATCAGGGGCAGATCGACCATGGATGCTTCATCCACCACAACCACATCGACGGGCAGAGGATTTTTTTCGTCATGTCGGAAATAGGGAGAATGGGGTATCGTCCCGAGGAGCCGATGAATGGTCGACGCACCGGTGGGAAGCGCCTCTTTGATTTCGTCATTGCATGCAACGGTGGTACGTGCCCTTCCGATCACCTCGGTGAGACGTGCCGCGGCCTTACCCGTCGGGGCCGCCAGCGCCATGCGCATCCGCTTCGTTCCCGCCTGCTCAAGCAGCAGTGTCAAAATTCGCGCCACCGTGGCGGTCTTTCCTGTACCCGGACCACCGGAGATAATACAGAATCGCTTCGTTACCGCCGTATACGCAGCAATCCGCTGCCAACTGATCCCACCGGGTTCCACGTCGGGGAAGAGCCGCTCCAGCCCCTCCCGCAACAGGGCTTCATCAACCGGTTCCGGCTCGACAGCGAGACGGTCTCTGATTGAGCGGGCGAGGTTCTCCTGATACATCCAGTACCGATAGAGATAGAGCCGGTAATCATTGAGAATCAGCGGCCGGAATTCGCCGGGCGTCCCCACGACGGCACTTTCATTTAGATGGGCAGACCATTCGACCCGGTCTGGACAGGTCAGGACCGGTGTCGCCCCTTCTTCTTCGGGCAGTTTCTTTCCCGCCACTGCGGAAAGATCGAGGCAGACATTTCCCTCACGGGCAGCACGACTGACAAGCGCCGCCGCCAGCGCCACCCCAAATGAATCCTTTCCGGCAAGCCGGTTCATGAGGCTGGCAAAATGAACATCGATGGGTAGAAAATATCCTGCCTCATACAGTGTCTGTATCCAATCTCGATTCATTGCTGCCGTCACTTCCCCTCCCCGGTCAGGATTCGACACAGATCATCAACCAGCCCCCTCGGCGGTCGGTCCCGGTATACGCCATATTCTTCACCTCTGGCTGCATCCATGCCCCGGAGAAACAGATAATAAACGCCGCCGAAGTTCCGGTCATAATCATACCCAGGCAGGCGTGCCCCCAGATACCGATGCAGGGCGACCGTGTAAATGTATGACTGAAACGTATAATAATGCTCCCTCATCGGCACGGCGAGGGCAGCTGTGTGATAATCGTCGATACCGCTCCCCAGATAATTCGATTTCCAGTCGACAAGATAATACCGGTCCTTGTGCCGGAAGACCATGTCGATGAATCCCCTCATAAAACCTAATGTGGGAGAAAAGCGAAGCCGCCCGATCCGTTCGGGGAAATCCGCCTGAGGGATCGTTTCGGCATACCGGGCAAAGATCCGTCTCAGCATGTCCGGTGTGACTTCTCCAAGGGGAAAATAAAATTCAAGTTCGTTGAGGCGGTTTTCACGGGAGATTTCCGAAAGAGTCATCCTGCCGTCTACCGTTGTCAGCGGCACCGACCGCACCTGGCTGACGACATCACCAACGACGTCGCACCATCGGATATCGAATCCGTATGCATTAAGCTTTTCCTCGACTATTTGTCTCGTCGTTCCGGCATCGGCGGTGGTGAAATCGATATTTTCAAGCACCTCATGGAGAAAGGTTCCCGCTTTTGTTCCTCTTGGCAAGGAAAATATATCCGTCACATCTTCATGGCCGGTCTCGTCCGTCTCGCCGATCCGGTCGTGATAATCGAAGAGACTGACCCGGTCATACTCCGCCAGTTCCGCGGTGACTGGCTGTGCCGCCACGAGAGATGAAAAGCTTGCGATGCGCCACCGGTCATCGATGTGTCCGGTAAATGTCCGGCAGGTAAGAGGCCGTTCTTCCTCCGATGCAATCCTATATGATGTTCTGACGGCTTCGGGCAGCGGTGAAATCTCGATGGCTCCGCCTGATCTCGTTTCAAGCATCTTCAGCACCGCCGACCCGTTCTCTATAGAATCGTCCGTTTCCCGGATCGGTGTCTCATCATCGCCGGATAAGAGATACGCCGGGGCTGATGTCTCGCCTCCCTTGACATTTCCCCAGACGACATAGCAGCGGTGTTTCGCTCGTGTAAGCGCCACATACAGGAGACGGAGATTTTCCGCCAGCCCTTCCCTCTCGGCACGGCGGCGGTTTTCTTCCCTTTCGGGAGACCCCATATCGACAATGACGGTATCGCCGCCGTCGGTTTCGTGAAAACTGAAGGGTTCACCTTTATCCCTCCGGGAAGCCCCATGCCAGGTAAAGGGACAGAACACCACGGGATACTCCAGCCCCTTGCTCTTGTGAATGGTAACAATCGTCACGGCGTTTTCATCGCTTTCGAGACGGAGTTCATATTCTTTCAGCCCCGACAGATCGCGGTTTCGCTGCTCCGACAGCCACGCAACGAGTCCCGCCATGGTCAATCCCCTCGTCTCCGATGCATGGTGAAGCACCTCGGAGAGATGCAGGAGGTTGGTGTTCCGTCGCTCTCCGTCGCGATACTCCATGAGCCGTGGCATGACCGCCTCCCGCTCCATCATGGACCGAAGCATTGCCATGACACCCTTCAGCTGCCACAGATCATGATAGTCCCTGAATGCAAGCAGGCGCTCCGCCCAGGCGGCTTCATCATTCCTGAGCTGTTGGAGGTCTTCTCCTGTCAGCCCGAATACATCTGTTACAAGGGCGCTCCTGAGGAGATTTTCATCACCCGGTTCGGCAACGGCAGCAAGAATCCGCTGCATCTCCATGGCCTCAAGTGATTCGAAGAGATTGTCCATGCTGAACAGCACGGTCGGAATGGCAAGCCGGGAGAGGCTCTCCTGCATCATCCGCGCCTCACGGTTCGTCCGCACGATTACGGCAATATCCTGTTCGCGAAGCCGACGTCCCTCGATTTCGCATCCCGGTTCGTCTCTCCTCCCGAGGAGCCGCAAAATTTCTCCGCCAACCGCTCCGGGGATCGCTTCGTAGGCGGCTCCCTTCGTCACTGTCCCGGCCGAGCCGGTATCATCCGTTGCAGTGATATACCAGACCTGCAGGGGATATCCCTTTTCTTCCCGACCTCCTTCGCCACTGCCGGCGCTGCCTTCCGCCGGAACCGCTCGGTGAAATCCAATTTCATCATAGACAAAGGGACGATCACGCAAGCCAAAAAACGTGTTGACCGCTTCGATCAGGGCCGGTGTGGACCGCCAGTTTCCTTCGAGGGTATACCGGTCGTCCACCTCGCGGGCGGCCTTCATATAGGTAAAGACATCGGCACCGCGGAAACTGTAAATCGCCTGTTTCGGATCGCCGATAAGAAAGAGCAGTTCATTGCCCGTTCCGAATACACGGCGAAAGATATCATATTGAATCGGATCGGTATCCTGAAACTCATCAATCAGCGCCGCTCTGAACTTCCTCCTGATCGTCTGTGCCAGCAACGGTCCATGCTCACCGTCAAGGGCGTTTCGAAGGCCTGTGAGGAGGTCGTCGAATGACCGGACGTTTCGCTCCTGCTTTCTCGAATCGAGTTCGGATGAAACAAACCGGAACAGCTCGGCTTTGAGCCACAGGATGCGCTGATCATAGGCGCCCACGAGGTGTTCCCGAACCTCCATGAACCGGTCGCACTCGTCAAAGAACGGATGAGTCGGCGGATCGAAGCCCTTCTTAACGGACTGTCCAATCACCGCGCCGGTAAAACGTTCAAATTCCTTAAAGAGAACGGGGTCGCCGCCGTCTCCCTCGATAACGGCATCTATGGCACGAATCCATGCGGGAATGTTCGCTGTCCGGTACCGGTTCCGGTTCAATCCCTTGTCATCGCTGAGGATTCGGTTAACCTCTTCGCGGCCTGCAAGCCATGCCTCCCTGAGGTTGTCAAAAGCATTTAGATAGGCATGCTCCTGCGGTTCAGTAACGGGATCTTCCACTTGTGGAACGATCTTTACATCGCGGCGCGACAGAATACCCCGGACAAGCGCCGTCAGGTTCCGCCGGGTCATTCCCTGGAATGCGGCATACCTGATAAAAATAGGAGACGCTGTGTAAAAATGTATCCGCCAGAAATCATCGATAACGCCGTCGACGATGTCGCTCTCATCCTCAACCAGTTCCGTATCGAAGAGACTGCCGCTCTCGAAGGCATGCTCACTCAGCATTCGCCTGCAGAAACCGTGAATTGTAAAGATGCCCGCCTCGTCGAACGAACGGAGGGCCTCTCGAAGTGTTTCCACTGCTCCTTCCCGGTCGGTGTGCCGCGCCGCCAGCTCCGTGAGAAACTTGTCATCGCCGCCGCTTCCTGAAAAGACGGCAATCGCCTCCCGCAGCCGCCGCCGGATTCTCTCTTTCAATTCCTGCGTTGCCGCCTCGGTGAAAGTCACCACCAAGATTTCATTGACGGAAAAGCGCTGCTCCAGAATAAGCCGGAGAAACAGGCCGGTAATCGTATACGTCTTCCCGGTCCCGGCGCTGGCTTCAATGAGCGCCGTTCCCACAAGGGGAATATCAGGCAGGGTAAACGTCTTCATTTCCGTCATAGATTAACCTCGTCCCGGCAGGTCAACACTGGTTCAAGTATATCCTCCGCCACCCGGCAGAATTCATCATCAAAGGGGTCGACATATTGAAAACACTGTCGATAGTAAAGATCCTCACCTTCGCCGCGGCTGAATTCCGATCCCATCCACTCCGTGCGTGCCCGGGCAACGGCATCTTCACGTTCTTTTCCCTTTTCCAGCACATACTCCACATAGGTCCATGATGATCTCGGGAAAAAGGCAAGAGGCCGCACAAGTCCGGCCCGGTAGTGTCCAAGAAGCCCCGTCAGGATTTCCTCACCGTTTTCCACGGGATTGAAGGTCACGGACATCCACGATTTACGATCCTTCTGGAGCCCGGCGGCCATGCTCGTGCGGGGGTAATCGCCGGGGGCGATGATGTTCACGATGATATGCTGTATCCAGAGGGTCAGATAGTCTTCCGGCCTGAGTTGACCGTATCGATACCGGAGCATCCGGTCCTGATAAATGGCCTCGATTCTCCCCACCAGGCGTATCCCGGCGATATCGAGGTCAACCTCCAGAGGATCGAGCTTCGGTCCCTCACGATACGGTGCGGTGTACTCGGCGAATCGTTCCACGTCATGTCGGAAGTCCTCGAAGAGGGTTTCCCCCACCGCTCCGTGGGGAAGCTGACCGGCGGCATTGACGATGGAATACAGTTCCGTAAGATCCTGCCCATCCATTTTTCGGCGCAGCGCATCCTCACCGATGAGATAACGCTGAAGGCCGCTCACCTCGAAAATTTCCCGTTCTTCAATAGCCTCAGGTCCGTCGTCACAAAAAACCTCCAGACGGTGATTGAGGAGATACCGGGCTGGGTTGCTGTAGAAACGACAGAGGTCGCAAACCGATACGGTCAGTTCCTCTTCTCCCGGTTCGGGAAGTCCGGACGATATAAACGAAGCGGGATCGCGCCGTTCCCCTACCAGCCGACGTGCCGCAGCACATGCCTGTTCTGAATAGCTGAAGAGACGGTCTCCCTCGTAGCCCTTGCCACCCTCCTCCCGGAAATACTCCGGGTTGAAAGCCTGCAGCCGATGGTGCATCACCAGTCGCTCACGGATATCGCCACCGGTCACCTCGAATCCCTCATCAATATAATCGAGAAGCTCGCTCACCAGCACCGACGGCTGAATCGCCGTGTTATCTCTGATACTCTGTCCAACGTAACTGATATACAGGGTTCTCCGTGCCGAGAGCATGGTTTCCAGAAAGAGATAGCGGTCGTCATTCCGGCGGGAACGGTCACCCCGCCGTGGATACTGGGCAATATAGTCGAACCCTGGCCGCACCGACTGCCGGGGATAGGCATCGCCGTTCATCCCGATCAGGCATATCACCCGAAAGGGAATGCTGCGCATGGGCAGCAGGGCGCAGAAGGTAACCCGCCCGGTCATGAATCCAAACCCGAATCCCTTCTGTTCCAGAGATTGCTGCAGATGCCACCGGACAGCGGCGCCGTCGATCTCTTCATCGTAATCGAGTAATTCCTGAATCTTTGAAAGACCGTCAAAGGCCTGCCGGAGAAGCTGTATCTCCCGTTCCCCCACATCGTCGGGAATGAAAAAATCATCCAATAGACCGCTCAGAATCTCCGCCCAGCCGACCAGTTGTCGCGACTGTTCAAGCCGCTCGATATAAGCAAACAGCCGTTCCGTCCACTCGACGAACCGCCCCAGCAGATCCGCCTCACCTCCCTCGATATTGTCATAGGGAAGGATTCCCTCGAATAGTCGTTCATTGTGACCCGGCAGGGCATAGCCGACGAGAAGCCGGTCAAGCCCGGCACGCCATGTATTTTCTCTGAAGGGATGCAGTCCGGCGCGGCGGCGGCTTTCCTCATCAATCCCCCATCGGATTCCCCCGTCTTTCACCCATCGGTGGACGTGCTCCACCTCCTCCTCATCGAATCCGAACCGTCGTCGGATCGACGGCGATTCCAGAATATCGAGAACCTCGGTGGCACCGCACCGACTCCCGGCCAAGCCGATGATTTTCATGAAAGTATCGCAGATCTCGCCTTCCCGTCCGACGGTACGGTCGGCAATGCTGAAAGGAATCTTCACACCGTCGCCGGAGGATGAATCGAAGACCGCCTCGATGTAGGAAGCGTATTGTTCAATATCCGGTGCCATGACCAGGATATCCCGGGGCGTCAGGCCGGGATCGTTCTCGAAGAGATGAAGCAGATGATCTCGAAGGACCTCGATCTCCCTCAGGTGACTGTGACATGAATGAATCTGAATCGACCGGTCACCAGCCGATATTTCCGTTTTACCATTTCCCTCCCCGGGACGGTCCCGCAAGGTAAGGATATCCGACTGAATGGATGCCAGGAGGTTTTCCTCTCCCGGATCTTCATAGCGCTCTGCCTCTTCCGAATCGAACTCGTTGATCAGATCAAAGAAATCCCTGCCGTGGGTTCCCATGGAAGAAAGCAGACTGTTCCCCCGTTCGAGATACAGATCTTCATCCCGGAGCGGCGTCTCGCCCCGGTACCGTTTTTTTCTCCGGTGAATTTCCCCGTCGGAAGCGATGTCGCCCCAGTATTCCCCGCAGGGATTCATGAGGAACAGATTGACCTCGGTGAACCGCGCAATAGCGGCGATAATCTCCATGTGAAACCGGGGAAGCGTGGATATGCCGAAGACGGATACCCTTTCGGGAAGGGCGTCACGCCTCACTGATTTAGCGTCAATGGCATCCAGAAAGGCTTTCCCCCGGGCGGCCCGGTGTGCAAGGCCGTGCTCCCCGGCAAGATCCCGCCAGAGGACGACCTGCCAGTGATCCTCTTCTCCCGCCTCCCAGGTGAATATCATATCTGGACGGAAGATAAGATACTGGTCGAACGTATCGGCGATCTGACGGGCAAGCTGGAGCGCTTTCAGTTTTCCTCGGGGATTATCCAGATAGGCCTTTATGCTTTCAAATCCCGGCATCTCGCAGCGCGTAGGCAGGATCTGCATGATCCGCCACGTCATAACCGAAGGATCGAACAAATCGCGCCCCTTATCGGCCGGAACAACGATGTCAAACATCTCATCCACAAAGCTGTTGGGAAAGGGGAAGCGGCAATTGGCCCACACGCCGTGATAGCGGGCCAGCTCCATGGAAATCCACCGCTCCATGCCCCGGCTCTGGACAACGATAATCTCCGGCACCATCGGCGATGAAAGAGGCCGCGCCAGCGTCCCGGCAAGCTCCTCCGCCAGGACTTCCAGATAATTGCCGGTAAAGATTCTGAGTGCCATGTCCCTTTCTCTCCCGGGCAGTGATGACGCCGTCGTAACAAACAGCAGGGGTGAAACGATTGCAGCAATGATTGTAATACGTAAAGAATCTCATGGCGAAATGCAAGCAGTAAAGTATGAAACGATCAAAGTGGTAATTGGCAAGTGGATAGTGGAGACAAGTAATGAAATAACGCGGTATTGTTGTTTATTCGGCAGGAAACAGATAAATATGCCCAACGACCCGGCTCACCGGCCGCCAGGGCTGAATTGAACTGACAAGTTACTACGGAAGTGCGACCCCGGAAGTCCTTGTGCAGCCGATATTAGCCTGTTATGCTATGTATTCTGCAGTTGAGTGTGATTTAGGTATAGGTGGACGATATTCTTTTAAACCTTGAATATGTAATTCTATTGCTTCATGGATATTTTTTGCAGCTTGTTTTCCGTCCTTCTTGTAGCGATACAACCAGGAAGGTCTGAGGAATAGGCAGAATAGGTTTTTTTGCTTTTTCGATTATTATTAAAAATCTATGCATGAAATCAGCTTCCCTATTTCTTTGTAGATTTCTTTATGCCTGCTTGTTTGAAAAAGCTGTTTAATGTTCCAGGAGCCACGTCATGGCCTGGATGTCCGGCAATTGTTATACTTCCTTTCTTTGTTGCGTGTCACCGGAATTCCAATCCGGGATTCAAAGGTGTCCCCGGAGTTCAATTCAACAGATGTCCACAGGATATCAATGAACAACAGTTAGTCGTTATCATCGATAATGATAGAATCACCGCCCCGGTTCATAACATGGTACCAGGCATCTGGATAGTGGATTCTCAATGGTTTGGACATGATTTGTTTTTACTTTATCAGCAAACATGAGACAAAAGCAGACTTGAGCCCTTTATGTTTTTGTGTTTCGTCCCAAGAAAACAAGAAATCCCTGTTCTCTTTGTGTCCGAGTAGAAAAAAAATGGAGTCATTGACTATTGCGGGCCTGGTAAACATTCAGAAACAACGACGATACCACAGTAAATTGGCAGTCTACCGCCAAGGATGCCCGGATAAGACTATCACGTCTCTATCCGATACTCGAGAGTTGACGTGACACTAGTTCCCAGTTCAGCAGTAAAATGCCTGCCTTCAACTGGCAGAAAAATCACGAAAATCTATCAGCACATGACGGTAAATCTCTACATCACAAAGATGCATATATGCAACTCATATACAACTTAAAAGATGCATATGCACAACTATCATTCCCAAAGAAAATCACATTACAACACGCTAATCTATTCTTTCCATACCTTATATTCTAAGTTATTCCGGTAAGATAATAGTTGAATCGTGGCTTGTGTTTCTTCCAAGGCATAGTTTGTGCTTAATGTTCCCCCGAAATGATGGACACACCGAAAAGATAGAGATAAAGAAAAGATACTTGGAGGTGTGTAGTGAAAAACAAGGGAGAACGAAGAAGGTTCGACAAAGAATATAAGCAAGAAG
>DSDU01000023.1 GCA_011056835.1 Deltaproteobacteria bacterium | reverse complement strand
GCCATCGTTGAATTTCAGCAGAATCAGGACGGTTCCTTCGCACAGACGATGATATGCGAATCTGTCGATTCTTTCGGCAGAATTGATGTCAGTGAAAATCGCCTCGTCTTCTCCGTCAGAACACCGACGGAAGATGAGGTTGCTGAGATGACAGATACCATTCTGGAAACCCTGAAAGGTCTGAAACCGAAAAACGAAAAAGCCGGGGAGGAAATACGGAAGGTCATCGCTGAATATCAGCAAGCCAGCGGGCTCACAGCCGACGGCGTCCCCGGGAGCAAGACCGCTGAATCCCTGGCCAGGGAAATGCCGATTCTTGACATCTCCGAAATATCAAGCACGGTTCTCTACCCGCAAAAACCGATGACCGAATTACATGTCATACCCTATGAAACGGTTGACAAAACCGTGTCGATGTTCAACAAGGGCTTCGACAGCCTGGATGCGGTCAGACACCACGCACTTCCTCCCGAAAAATTCGGAGCACTGGCGAAACCGCAGCAGCGATTTGTAATCTTTGTATATTTCTTTGACAGGGTCAACCCGGAGCTTCCTGTCAGAATTACGCTTGCTCCGAATGAACAGAGATGGTCAAGCGAATTCATAACGCCGATCAGGTATGCAGGTCGTGATGTCTGGCCGGTAATGATCGAAACAATGTGCATAGATGAAAGCTTCGGTTCTGAAAGAGTCTTTGCTAATGTTTTTATGAAATACAACTGCATTGGGAGCTTCAGAATACATTGAACGAGCGGCGACGGGCGGACGGAGTCGGATTAAGCGGTACGGCAGGAAGGCGTCCTCGGAATGAAAAAGTTGGCCACAATACTACTGACATCTATTGCATTCATTGCGGTAATAGCATGCGGCTATAAAATCATTAAACCACGATTATATTTGAAACAGGATATACACATGATCGCTGGTTCAGAGCATTTTATAGGCACTGTCGGTAATCTTGAAGAAACAATACAAATAATACAATCCAAACTTGATCCAGGCAAATTTTACCCGGAGTTGGATATATTCAACCCGTATGATGGATCTTTGTTCCCACGGGACATAGCATCTCCCACCTTTATCTGGGAGGACTGGCAGCCCAGAACGAATCTATGGCTTGTTTCCATTCGATTTGATCAGAACGATAATGCACTGCGTGTGCTGACCGACCGGAAGCGGTGGATTCCGGATAAAGCAACATGGGAAATTATCAAGGAACATTCCCTGGAACGGAAAGCGTACCTTACAATCACCGGAATCAACAGGGGTAACTCATACGAGATAGTTTCCAAATCCGGTATTGCATTTTCCACATCGGCGGATGAAGTGGGAACCCCCATATTTTTTGTGCAGATGCCGCTTCCTTTTGCACGGGGAAAGCAATATCCAGAGCTCTTTCAGTGGCGATTCGGGACCGTGTCGTCATATGATCAACCTCCCGTGGTGATGAAGAATCTGCCGGTATGCGGAAACTGTCATCACTTTTCCAGGGACGGAAAAACCTTCGGCATGGACATTGATTACAATCAAGACAAGGGTGGCTACATCCTGACCCCCGTCAGCGAAGAAATGATGCTCACCAAGGATGATGTTATCACCTGGAATGATTTCCGCGGGTCGGCGTCCGGCAAGAGTTCTGGATTTTTCTCCAGGATCTCGCCTGACGGGAAATATATCGTCAGCACGGTGAAAGATCAGTCCTTTTTTGCCATGCTGTCCGATCCGGATTTCTCACAATTTTTCTTTCCCGTCCGAGGGTATATCGCATGGTATGACATCGAGAAGGGTATCTTTTCTGCCCTTCCCGGGGCTGATGAACACGATTACATCCAGACGTGTCCCGCCTGGAGTCCTGACGGCAAGTATATCGTTTTTTCACGGACCGGAGTGGACAAGAAGCTCCTCGATATACTTGGCGGGAAGGACTACATCACTGTCGGGCCCGATGTAAGGATTTCCGATCTCAATAAAAAGTACAAAATACGTTTTGATCTTTACAGAGTAACGTTTAACGAAGGAAAAGGAGGTGCGCCGGAACCGCTTGCTGGAGCTTCGAATAACGGAAAGAGCAATTACTTTCCCCGTTTCTCGCCCGACGGCAAGTGGATCGTCTTTACCCAGAGTCCCACGGGCCTGGCGATTCAGCCGGAAAGTAAGCTGTACATTGTTCCTGCCGAAGGTGGCGTTGCCCGAAAACTGCGGTGTAATACGAACATTATGAATTCGTGGCATAGCTGGTCGTCCAACAGCCGGTGGCTGGTGTTCAGCTCCAAAACGAACACCCCCTATACGGAACTGTTTATCACCCACATTGATGAGAATGGATTTGATAGTCCGCCGGTCCTTCTCTCACGTTTCAGTGCTGAAGATCTGGCATGTGTCGCCCCGGAGTTTGTCAATCTGGAACCGGGAGCAATCAGAACGATTCAGGTGGTCGGCAAATAACGAGTACTCCACGTGACTTTCACTTTGAGGTCAAAGGCCGCAATAACCGACGCTCCCGTTAAAAGATTCCTCGTGTCAGGCATGCCACTATTAAGAGGAACGCTAAAGCTTTCTTTGAATTCATCTTACTGTCAGGCGTGCATTCAGCGAGAGAAATCAGGGCGAATGCCGTTGCGTCAGGCATCGGATCACCAGTAAAATAGGTGTGTGAATAAAGCGAATGATCAATCCAGGTCGAGGTTGTCACGCTTTGTTGAGATTCGCCTGCTGATGAAGCAGTTGGTGAGGAGAGACCGTCAAGAACCCCCTGTGCCTCATTTGAGATATGTATTCCTGCCTTTATTGCCCACAGAAGATTTTCTTTTACTTCCTCTTTCGTATATTCCCCCCGCTTGAATCCGTCAAGGAGGTCCTGTTCGGCATCTTCAATCGCCTTGCCGGGTTGATAAGGTCCTTTTTCCAGGCTCTCAGGCCGTCCATGCCAGATGGACGAGCCCATGACGTCCAGTCCGTTTGGATTTTCCGACCAACTCACCGCCCCGCCGCCGAAAGAACTGTCTTCCGCCTGTGAAACACCGCCTCCACTGCCGCCGCCATATGCCAACGCGGAATTCCCGGGAATCAAGAGACTTGCCGCCATGACAAAAAGGATGATCTTTAAAAATCCCATGTTCAACCTCCTCTGTAAAAAATCGTAATCTACGTTAGGGGTTACTGAAAAAGTCCTTATGCGCCAATTTACATCAAGTCACTCGTGGTAGAGCGTGTATCACACCCAAGGGACTCATACTCTGATCTGAAGGAAAAGCTCCCGGATGGTGAGAAGAGGGATTTCCAACCCTGAAAGTCCTCTCTCAACTCTCATCAACATACATTTCAGGTTGCACCGCTCGTTTCAGGTTGTTCCAGAAGGCGTTCCTTCTCGGTGAACCCACCTCTTCCTTTGTGGGAAACTCTAGAAACGGCACGGTGACATTTTCACGACCGAGTTCCTCCGACAATATTTCAGCCATGATGCCCATGAGAATGGGATCGTTGGGATCGGGGGTATCAACGGGATTGGGCGATTCCGTCATGTACTTGTTTACCTTGTGCTTCCCCCAATGTATTCCGCACGTGGGGCTGTTTTCAAGACCGATGAAACAGGTGAGCCGGTATCGGTTCTTGATGAACTCTCGTACCATCAGCATGGGGATCTTGAGCAATTCTTTACAGTGCTGCCGGAAGAAAATGTTATCGTACTGCTGACGACCCTGCGGGTTACGCATCAGCCCCATGGCCGTTGTCTCAGGGCAGGGATACTGAATGACCCCGACCCGTTCTCCCATGAGATAATCCATCAGTTCATGAGAGAGTGGAAAATTTTGTCCCAGGAGGTGCACCCGGCAGTATGGATTCACCAGGCACTGCGCGATGAGGATGATCTTCCTGTCCTTTCGTTTACTCATGGTATTCATTCCTCCTTTACAGGCTGTTCACCTGATCGATATAGGCGGTGACATTGAACTTCGATTTGCAGCCATTATAACTCATGTAGCGGATTTTCCCGAAAACGGGCCGTTGAAACCAGGCACGATCGTGGACGCCGCCAATGGACCACGCACAGCCCGCATAGCCGTTGGGATCTCTTCCATCGAGTTCATACCGGTCGTTGAGATACAGTGCCGTACCCAGTGCATCTTCGGGAGTCTTCGACCATTCAAGTATTTTTTTTGCCCAGTACATCCTCATGTATCCATGCATTTTCCCCCGTTTCACCATTTCCATCTGAGCGGCATTCCATAGATCATCGTGGGTTTCGGCGTTTTCGAACTGATGTGCCGTATACAGGTACTCTCTTTTATCGGTTCCATGTTCCCGAAGTGTTTTCGTCGCCCATGTAGGGAATCCCGAGCTTTTGTCGTAATTGTCATTATAAAAGCAGAAGTTGTCCGACAATTCCCTTCGGATGATCAGCTCCTCGAGAAAACGTTCCCGGGATGGGCCGGTTATCGGTGATTTAATCACCTCAAGCGCCACCCGCTGAGCGGCGATCTGCCCGAAATGGAGATACGGTGAGAGGTTCGATTGACCGTGCCGGGTGGGATCATTGCTGACCTCACCATACGAAGCAAGTTTTCGTGCCATAAAAGACCGAAGAATGCTGAGGGCTGCTTTCCCTCCCGGTTCCAGCCAGGTTACATTTGAAACGGCCCGATTCACGGTGAGCTCTTTACACAGAGACCGCCACCTGATTCTCGGCACCTTTTCGTCAAAGCTCAGGGGATGTCTTTTCATCAGAGGAAAATCATCTAGAAATTCGGAAAGATGACCTGTTATTCGGGGACGGAACGTTCGAGCGGCGAAATCCTGTTTTGGTGAGGCTATCCAACAGGGGACCACGTTATGGGCATCGACTTCAACAAATGGAACGGTTATCCGTTCCGCCACCCTCTTTTTCCATGATCGCTTGATTTTCAGGGGATCAAAATCGGTGACCACCGTACTGATATGGAATCGCTGAACCGCCGCCGGCACCACTTGCTCCGGGAGACCAGCCTCGAGATACAAGGGAATGTTTATCTCAGTGAGCCCCGCCGCGACTTCTTCAAGGCCTTTCAACATGAATGCATACTGTCGCATGGTAGCGCCGAGAAAACGACTGACCAGACAGAATATGACCATCAGGGGTTTGTGCTGTTCCATGGCCAGTTCCTGGGCATAGATGAGCGCCCAGTTATCATGAACCCGTTGGTCGCGACTCATCCAGTATGCCACGGGACCGTCTGTCCGGGCGCCATCTTTGAGAAGTCTGACGCGCCGTGGATTGACAACTGCTGCTGCCATTGCCATCACCAGACCAGCCTTTCCCGACGGATTCACGTCTCCTGACGAACGGTTGCGACGACAGCATACCAATCACTTTCCATCTGTCGTCCGAAGTACGGCATTAATGGATGTCTGACGTTTTAATTCATCATACCACAGTCGATACCCCTCGCTCCCCGGATGCAGATAGTCTGCGGCATAATACACCTCTGGGTCGCGTAAAAAGGGGTCTTCATCTCTTTCCTTAAACAAATCGACATATTCCACATCGACGCGGGCCGCCGCCTCTATAAAAAGAGCCCGGACCTTTCGGGTCCGCGATGAATAGATCCATGTGAGCGGCGGAAAAAAAGCCGGCGCAAGCCCCACATTTCCCGTGCTGATAAAGATGACATGCCGTCCCCGTCGTCCCGCTTCTTCCAGGACTCGTGTAATCATATCATGCAAACGATCGAGGGGGGTAAACCGGAGGATGTCGTTACCGCCGACCTGAACGAGGACGATATCGAATTCTCTGTCGTCTTCGGGAGTCATCTGTCTCAGAAGATCCTCGACACGGGCGCCGTTGATGGATCGATTGACCACCGCAATGTGAGGATTGTCCTGATGCAGTCTGCCCGCTATCGAGTCAAGGGACCGGGAAGCGCCGGTTCCCACGCCGGTGCTGTCCCCGACGACAAGGATTCGGGCCCGTGACTCGGGATTTACTGCTTCGAAGGGAACACTTTGGTCGGCGAAGCGGGCCCCCTTGTGAAAACGCCAGACCAGTACGGACGACTGGAAGAGAAAGAATCCAATGAAGGCAACAAGGATGATGAGAAGAATCTGTTTCACCGGCGTGCTCGGTTCTTCAACGATAACTATGTATAACCATGCCCCTTTCCCCGGTCTGTTAATCGATGAATCGGAAAAAACCGAAGCGTTTGCCGGAGGTTCAGGAAAGCGAATGGTTTGCAGTTTCACTCTCTCATAATTCAATTAAAAAAGCAAAGCAATGATTTCACGGAAACCCATACCGCCGTATCAGTAATGACCGATGGGACTCCGCCCTCCAGCCCGTTGACCTTTAATGCAATGTCAACAGAAGGGTAGCTCTGAGGGATAATGAAAGCATTAGATTGACACATAAGGATGCTTAGCTTATAATCTTTCATAAAAACAGTAGCTTCCCATCAAATGGAGAGCTGACGGTGAGGCAGGAAGCCAAGCATGTTATCATCATTCGACTTCGACACAGAGAAAGGCACGTATACTCTGCTCACGTTCGGCATGGAACACCAGCCTCCTGTTGGATGACCGGCAGTCATAAACACATTCAATCATTGCTGAGACACGTTATGAAAACATCGGCGTATGACTATGATGTGATTGTAATCGGTGCCGGCATTGCCGGGATGGTTTCAGCCGTGACAGCCAATGCGCTGGGCAAGCGTGTCGCCGTTATCGAGAAATCAAAGGTGGGCGGCAATTGCACAAACTCAACCTGTATTCCCAGCAAGGCCCTTATCCGTTTAAGCCACTTAAACCGCGACATGAACCGCCTCGACATGTCAGGCCTCATCTCTGCACCCGCAGGCGGTATGGCTGGTCGCGAGGTCATGCGGCATATTCGTGACATTGTGCAAAAGGCCTACGAGAAAGACCTCCCGGAAACATTTGAACATATTGGGATCAATATGATATCCGGGACCGCGTCATTCACTGATTCACGCCGCATCATGGTGAACGGACGCACCCTTTCGGCGAGAAAGTTCATCATCGCAACCGGCACTTTACCGCTCATTCCCCCCATAGACGGCATTGAGCATGTCGACTACCTGACAAACGAGACCATCTATCAGCTCGATCAATTGCCGGGGTCGATGATCGTTTTGGGTGGCGGTGTGGATGGTCTCGAGTATGCCTCCGCATTCGGACGGCTGAACATAGAGACCACGGTGGTTGAGAGTGCAACGCGACTTCTGCCCATGGCAGACCAGGAGGTGGTCAATCGTTTACATCAGGCGTTGCAGGAGGATGGAATTCGATTTCTTAACGGCGCAAAGGCAGTGAGCGTCCGTCAAACCCAGGACATGGTTATCCTGAGAATCCAACGGGGGGACGGACACCATGAGGTAATCCATGCGGATCGAATTCTCGTAGCAGTAGGAAGAAGACCGGATTTGGAGAGTCTTGCCCTTGAAAATGCCGATGTGCGCTATAATGCCAGGGGGATTATCACTGACCGAAGGCTGCGGACATCTTCCCCTCATATTTATGCCTCCGGGGATGTTGCCGGACCCTATCAACTGGCCTCCACCGCTGAGGCTCAAGGTATCATCGCCGCCACGAATGCTGTGCTGCCTATAAAAAGAAGTGTTGATTACAACAGCAACGTGTTTGTCATCTTTACTGAACCGCCCCTTGCCTTTATCGGCCTGACGGAAGACGAGGCCCGTGAAAAATACGGGAGGAACCTCAGGGTATACCGCTTTGAATATGAAACCATGCGCCGTGCAATGATAGACGGCAATGAGGTTGGAATGGCCAAGTTTTTGTGCGATGGCAGCGGACGTATCGTCGGTGCCCACATTCTTGGTGAAGCCGCCGGGGAAGTCATTCACGAAGTTCAGGTCATCAAGGCCTTGAATACGCCGCTGCACCGACTCAACACCATTACCCATGCCTACCCCACATATGCACAGGCCCTCGTCGGGCGTTTAAGTCAACTGGTCTACCTCGAAAAGATGGGAAGAAACATTTTTGTGAGGACTGCCTTGCGGGTACTTCCCGGATATTCAAATCGCCTGCATCTCGCGCAGGAGCGCCTGGCAGAGGCAACCACGGCAACATCAGACATGAAGATGGCACGACATGAAATAATCCTCGTCTACGATGGAGTGTCCTTGACGGATGCCTGCCGTGCCGATTCTCAACAAGCTCAGCGGCGGTGCGTTATTGCATCGAGAGTTCTCGATGAAAAAACGATGGCTTTGGCTATAGGGGAAACGTTCAATGGTGCCTGTGAAAAGGACTTCTCAACGGCATTTATGAAAGGCGTGGCGAACCATAAAAACATCGTTCTAAATTTTTCGCATCTTTCTCACATGGATGCGGAAGGAGCGGGCTTGCTGATCGTATATTCGTCAGTGGCAGCTCAACACAACATCTCCCTGACTGCCTGCGGGCTCAAGGATTCTTTGCGGGACGTCTTCCGTCTGACCCGCCTTGATGAAGAGATTGCCGTATTTGATAATGAGGAGAATGCCCGCCGGAGCGTGAGTTTCAGAAAAGACATTCTGCCGTCACCGGGAGTCCCATCAACGTATGAGGGGCCCGCCTTTCCCGGCTGGGCACGGTCTGTTGATCGCATATCGATTCGAGAGATCGCAGCTGATGCGATGAATGTCAATGTTGACGGCAGGGAGACATCAAGTCCCGTAACGGGCTTCGGCCGCCTCTGGGATAAGAGATACCGGCTTCGCATTCATGATACAAAACTCGACCCGACTCGGATAATCGATCTGTGGCGATCTGAATTTCCTCGTTTCTGGCCTGCGGGAAACCGTTTTTTCCCTTCCGGCAAAGCTCCCATCGCTGCCGGCACGGCTGCGGTTCTCAACCTGGCCCTTCCCGGCGGGCTCATCCTGGCAACGGGGCTGATGGTCATTTACGCTGACGAAAGGTCTTTCAGCTTCATGACCATTCAGGGTCACATCCTTGCCGGGTGGATAACCTTCAGCAGCTTTCAGCACAACGATGACACGATTATTCAGGTAAATCCCATTTTCAGAGCCGGTGATCCTCTCATGGAGCTGGTTATGCGCCTGGGTGGGGCAAAGCAGGAAGACCGGTTCTGGCACGCAACACTCGAGAATCTTGCGCGGCGCCTCGGCGTTCACGGGGAACTTTCACAGCGGGACGTCCTCATCGATCCCCGCGCCCGTTGGACAGCATTCAATAATCTGCGTTACAGCGCGGCCATTCGCTCATCGGTCTACATGCCGGTTTATATGTTGAAAAAAGGTCTTCACGTTATAAAGGATAAGATGGGAGGCTTTTAAATATTGATACAAAAGAGAGAGTCCTGCGATGCCGTTGTTGTGGGAGCAGGTCCCAACGGTCTCGCGGCGGCCATTGAGCTGAGCACGAAATACAAATCGGTTGTTTTGGTGGAAGCAGATGATACCATCGGCGGAGGAATGCGCTCTGCAGAGCTCACGTTGCCTCATTTCATTCACGATATTTGCGCAGCCGTTCTTCCCCTCACCATTGCCTCTCCTTTCTTTCGGAGGCTCAACCTTGATCGACACGGCCTGTCCTGGATACAGCCCGAAATACCACTTGCCCATCCCTACGAGGATGGATCGGCCCTTTATCTCCACCGATCCCTTGCAATCACGGCGGATACCCTGGGTCTCGATGGCACGGCCTATAAAGGAATCCTCACACCTTTTGTGGAAAATCACAAAAAGCTCCTCTCCAATATCCTGGCTCCTCTCCATTTTCCCGCGGATCCTTTTTTAATGGCCCGCTTTGCCATGCAAGCCCTCCAATCTGCCAAACACTTTGCGTACACTAAATTCCAAAAACACCAGACGCGTGCCCTCTTTGCCGGTATGGCGGCGCATGCCATGATCCCCCTTGACAAACCCGCGACAGCCGCGTTCGGTATTATCTTGGCTCTGCTGGCCCACGCGGTGGGATGGCCCGTCATACGGGGCGGCTCGCAGAAACTCGCCGACGCTTTGGCGGATTCTTTTCGGGACAACGGGGGTGAAATCATCACGGGGAAAAGGATTATGTCTATGAAGGAATTGCCACAGGCGAGATTTTATTTCTTCGATCTGACACCCCGGCAACTCCTCAATATCGCCGATCTTGATCTTTCTCCCGCGTATCGAAATAAGCTGTCCCGGTTTCGTTACGGACCGGGCATTTGCAAGGTCGACTGGGCACTTAAGGAACCCATCCCCTGGAAGGCCCCTGTCTGCAGGAAAGCCGGGACCGTGCATCTGGGAAATTCTTTCGAGGAGATCGATGCCTCCGTCCGCCACGCAGGCATGGGACACGTGCACGCCTCTCCCTATATCGTGCTGGCACAGCAGAGCCTTTTCGACCCTACACGGGCCCCCGAAGGAAGACATACTGCCTGGGCATACTGCCATGTGCCCCATGGATCAGAGGAAAATGTGGCCGATCTCATGGAAAACAAAATAGAACGATATGCGCCCGGGTTCCGGGAGATCATCATGGCGAAAAGCGTTATGACCGCAATGGATATGGAACGCCATAATCCAAACTACGTCGGAGGAGATATTAACGGAGGTCTTCAGGATATAATGCAACTCTATACCAGACCTGTTATATCCGCTGTCCCTTACAGAACCTCGCAAAAGAACATTTTTATCTGCTCCTCCTCGACGCCTCCCGGCGGCGGCGTACACGGATTATGTGGTTATTACGCGGCGCAAGCCGTGTGCAGAGGTTAAACAGTTTTGTATGAATTCGATGTGTATGCATCGATAGATGAGACTATGTCGTGATCACAGGGGAGGAAAGAGGCAATGCGTGAAAAATATGTGATTGCAATCGGCATCGGCATGATGTTAATCTATTCATGTTCGTATGATGTTTCACAAAAAGGAACATATATGAAGAACTACTATGAAGCACTCAAGAAGACGGATCCGCAGCAGACAGCATCCTTGAAAGCCGAATCCGATGAAGAAAAAAAGGCCCTCAATCAGTTCAGAGATTTCTATCAGGTCTTCTCCGAGGAAAAAATCCGCAGCTCCGTGAGGGTCCTTTACCGAGAGGATGCCTATTTCCGTGACGGCTTCCGGGAGGTCCAGGGCATCGACGCCATTGAAAAATATTTTGTCAGCTCGACGGAAGCCTTTCTTGAGTGTCGTTTTGACATTCAGGATGTCTCCGTGCATGACGGCAATTATTATTTTCGCTGGATCATGATTCTGGTATTGAAACGCAACAAAGATGATCCTATTGAGGCCGTGGGCATGTCACACGTCCGTTTTGACGAAAACGGCAGGATCATTTTTCACCAGGATTACTGGGACACGGGCATCATCTATGAGAAGGTCCCGATCCTGGGACCGATCATTACCTGGATCAGACAAAGAGTATAAGCCTTACATTTCATAGACAGACCTCGTGTCAACAGGGGAGGCCTCTTGTGATGGACCGTACCGAACACTTAAAAATCGCCGTGGTGGGCGGCGGGGTAGCGGGGATTGTCGCGGCTTATCTGATGCAGAGACGGCACGACGTCACGCTGTACGAGAAAAACGACTATATCGGCGGACACACGAATACGGTGGTGATTCCCGGCGGTCCGGACCGGGGAATGCCTGTCGATACGGGCTTCATTGTGCTGAATGACCGGACCTACCCCCTGTTCAACCGGTTTTTGTCACAACTCAACGTCTCTATCAGCAAAACGGACATGTCCTTCAGCTATACGGATCGAAAAACGGGACTGCAATATGCCAGCATGGATCTCGACGGCATCTTCGCCCAGCGGAAAAATCTGATCAAACCGTCGTTCTGGAACCTCCTGCGGGGAATCGTCAAGTTCAATACCACTACCCGCCACCGGCTCCATGAGGGCAGGCTTGTCGGAGTGACCCTGGGAGAGCACCTTGAGAGGGAAGGGATTGCGAAGAAGGTCGCCAAGGAATTCGTCCTGCCCATGGCGGGGGCCATCTGGTCCGCCCCGGACGGCAAGATCTCAGATTTTCCGGCTGAGACGTTCGCCCGGTTTTACGAGAATCACGGTCTCTTGTCTCTAAGGGATCATCCGCAATGGTACTTCGTCAGCGGGGGGAGCCAGACGTATGTGCGGTCCTTCCTCAAAGATTTCAAAGGCAAAATCGTTGTAAACTGCGCTGTTACGGGCATACGGCGGGAGGATGCGCGGGTCGCCATTGAAAGGCCAGACTCCGGCGAGAGCTTCTATGACCGGGTCATCATTGCCGCCCATGCCGATGAGGCCCTGAAGGTACTCACCGATCCGTCGCCGCAGGAAGTCCGACTCCTTTCGGCGTGGACCTATTCGCGAAACAACACCGTCCTGCACCGGGATAGTTCCTATCTGCCCCCAAATCATAGGGCATGGGCATCCTGGAATTACATCCGCGAAGCAGGCACGGACGCAGACGCCCCCGTCACCCTGACGTACGACATGACACGGCTGCAGCGCTTGACGACGAAAGAGCGCTACTGTGTGACCCTGAACCCGGCTCGGCAGATCCCGGAGACCGCCGTGATCCGGCAATTGGATTATAGCCATCCGGTATACAACTTCGACTCCCTCTCATCTCAAAATGAACTGGGGCGCTTGAACGGTCAACGGAATACCTATTTCTGCGGCAGTTATTTCGGTTACGGCTTTCATGAGGATGCGGTGCGCTCGGCCGTGGAGGTCGGCCGTCTGTTCGGGATCGATTTATAAGACATTCATTTTGTTCCGCCTTTATGGGGGCTAAGCAATGAGATCCTGCATTTATGAAGGCTACACGGAACATCAACGCGTCAAGCCGGTGGAACATCATTTCCGGTATAATCTTTATTTTTATTGTTTCGACCTCGCCGAACTGTCGGAACTGGACCGCAAACTGTCGCTTTTCGCCTATAACAGGTTCCGTCCCGTTTCCCTCCATGACAAGGATTATCTGGACCAGGGCCCGGGAGCTATCCGGGAAAAGCTTCTGCAACGGCTTGAGAATGAAGTAGATGTCGACCGTATCAAACGCGTCCTCCTCATTACCTCGGCGCGCTATTTCAACTACATCTTCAATCCTGTAAGCTTTTATTTTTGTCTGTCCGCCGAGAGCGGGATTGTGGCCGTTGTTGCGGAGGTCAACAACACCTTCAACGAAAAGCACCTTTATGTATTGACGACCCCCGAAGGAAAGGCGGCGAACTATGCCGCCCACTACCGGACCAATAAGAACTTCCATGTGTCACCCTTCAACTCGACGGCGGGGCAGTATGAATTCTTCTTCTCCGAGCCGGGTGAGGAAATAGACATCCGCATCATCCTACATCGGGAAGGGGAAAAGGTCTTTGAGGCCCGGCTTTGGGGCAAATCCAGACCGCTGACCTCCCTTGGACTGGCTGCCCTGATAGCGAAGCACCCCCTGATGCCTCACCTTTCCATCCCGAGGATTTTCCTGGAGGCAGCCAAACTCTTCTTTCAAAAAAAACTGACCTACATTGAAAAACCGATCCCCATGAGCATGATGACCATCCGCAAAAAGCCGCCCGGCCTACTGGAAAAGGCGTGTATGGCAATGGTCACAAAGCTCCTGAACCGGATCAGGACAGGTTCTCTAACGGTGCGCCTTCCCGACGGAAGCGTCAAGACCTTCGGGAGCGATGTTGAGGATTTGCAGGCGACCATGACAGTCCATGACTATGGGTTCTTTATAACCCTGGTTATGGGCGGCGACGTCGGCCTGGGGGAATCCTATGTAAAGGGCCTCTGGGATGCGAAAGACATCCCGACACTCTTCAGACTCTTTATTAGAAACAGGGAATCCCTGAAAAACGGCTATCTCGCAACGGCCTGGCTCAAGCGTCGGAAAAATGATGTCCTTCATCTGCTCCGGTCCAACAGCCTCATGGGCGCGCGCAGAAACATCCAAAGCCACTATGATCTCAGCAATGACCTGTTCAGGTTATTTCTGGATGAATCCATGACTTACTCAAGCGGGGTTTATAGCGCCGAAACGGACACCCTTGAAGAGGCGCAACGGCGGAAGCTGCAGATGATCGTTGATAAAGGCAGGATCGAGGCATCCGACGAGATCCTGGAGATCGGCTGCGGCTGGGGCGGTTTCGCCGTGTACGCCGCACAGCAGACGGGATGCCGCGTCACGGGCATTACAATCTCTGATGCGCAGCGCCGGTTTGCACACGACCGTGTCGAGGAGGTCGGCCTTCAGAACAGCATCCGGATCCTCCTTCAGGATTACCGCGAAATCAAAGGACGGTTCGATAAAATTGTATCCATCGAAATGCTCGAAGCGGTGGGCGAAAAAAATTTCGGGACGTTCTTCCGGCAGTGCGACCGATTGCTGAAACCGGGAGGACTGCTGGTTCTTCAGGTAATCACGATTCCGGATCAGGCGTATAAAACCTACCGAAAAGAGACGGACTGGATTCAGAAATATATCTTTCCGGGAGGGTTTTTACCCTCCATAACGGCTCTTCTGAATGCCGCTACCAGGCATTCGACCCTGGTTATGGAAACCCTGGAAGACATCGGGCGGCACTATGCTCGAACGCTGAGAGACTGGCGTGAGCGTTTTATGCAACATCGCCATGAATTGCAAAACATTGGCTTCGATCCGTCATTCGAACGAAAGTGGAAATACTATCTCAGTACCTGTGAAGCCGGATTTTATGAGCAGGCTTTGAGCGACGTCCAAGCGGTCTTCAGAAAACCCCGATGAATGGGCGATGGAATGTACCAAGGGGAATGTGGTATTTCACAACATGACGGAGGGACGTATCATGAGACTGATCTATCTGTATCTCTTGACGCTACCCGTGTTCTTCGGCATCGATATGCTCTGGATCGGCGTCCTGGCGAAGGATTTTTATCGCAATAGTCTGGGCCATCTCTTCCGCCAAGACATCAACTGGGCCGCAGCCTTGTTTTTTTATCTCCTGTACATCGCTGGTATCCTGATCTTTGCCACCTTGCCGGCCCTGGAAAAACAATCCCTGTGCCGGGCGGTTGTCATGGGGGGGCTCTTCGGTTTTTTCGCTTACGCTACGTACGATCTTACCAATTTCGCAACACTGAAGGACTGGCCGATCAAAGTTGTCATCGTTGATATAACCTGGGGCATGGTCCTGACGGCGAGCGTTGCCGCGGCCGGCTATTTCATAGGCAGGTGGATCATGCCGTAAGATCCGCCTTCCTCAGGCGTGAGCGGATCCTCATGAGAGGGATAACCTTTCATATTCCCGGGTAGCCCTGTAAATCGGGTGATGCCCGTTGCGCCCCGTATGATCAGGGCATTGATCGCTCGAGGAACATGCATTCTTCCGAGTGCCCTCCGCCGTTTCTGTTACTACGCGGAGATTACGAAGAAACTTCTTCCTATGAAGATTCAAAATCGATCGCTTGGAAATGCATGCGGAAATATCGACCGGTCTTCGATACTGTCGCCTTATGGATCACTGCGATCAATTTTATTGCGGGACCAGTCAGAAAGAACCGTTTCGGCGGTTCGGTGTGGTGATCGACCCTAGGAACATAAGACCGCGCCTCTATACTCAAATAATGAGAAATGCCGTTCTCAGCAAACAATTTGCCGTGCAGGGAGGTATGACACCATGAAAGTGCAAAGATATTTATCCGCCATCTACATTTTGATCGTTGTGGCACTCATCGCTGGTTGTTATGAAGGGTATGTGGGCAATGAAGGGGCAATGCTGAAGGAGTATCTTGAGCCGGCCAAGTTGAAGGAGCTTGTGAATAATCCGAGGGCAGACATATGGATCATCGATGTTCGCCCTGAGTCAGCCTTTAAAAAGGCCCACATACCTTCGGCGAAGAACTTTCCGTCGGGCCGGATCATGGAAAGGCTCAGCGAACTACCGAAGACCCAGTACCTTATAGTAACCTGTGAAACCGGCGGCAGGGCGCAAATGGTCATCAAGCGCCTCGAAAAAGCCGGGTACACCCGGTTCATGAACTGGGGCGCGAATTCACGTTATTTTAATGTCTATGGTTCCATTTCCGAATAGCGGAAGTCGCGATGTTCCAGCGTCATTACACAGACAGCCGTATGAAACAAAAAAGGTTGTGAACTTACCGTCCGCAACCTCTTGATTTCATGGTGCCGGAGCTCGGACTCGAACCGAGACGAGCGTAAAGCCCGGGGGATTTTGAGTCCCCTGCGTCTACCACTTTCACCACTCCGGCTTCGTTGGCACGATTATAGTAGCGGTGTATGAAATGTCAAGAAAAATATATTGACAAGACTTGGAGCCCTATGCTAGCTTTTCCCCCACGCGAGCCGGGGCTGTAGCTCAGTTGGGAGAGCGCTTGAATGGCATTCAAGAGGTCAGGGGTTCGATTCCCCTCAGCTCCACCATTTGATGATTCAAAGAGGTTCAAAGAAGTTCAAAACCCGTTGGAAACAGCGGGTTTTTTTATTGCCGTGCGTTCTAGGAAGTGTTATAAGATTCCATAGAGTCCAACTTATTTGGGGGTATCTATAGGGGTGCCGCCTATACGGATTAAGTTGGATACCCCCAGAAGGAGAAAATCCCCATGGCTAAAAAGATTACCCCTCTTTCTGAGATCACAATACGAACGGCAAAACCCAAAGATAGGGATTACAAGCTCTTTGATGGCGGTGGATTGTTTCTCTTGGTTACCCCGTCGGGTAGCAAATTGTGGCGGCTAAAATACCGTCTCAATGGCAAAGAAAGACTGATATCCTTTGGTCGATATCCTGAAATTAGCCTAGCGGATGCAAGAGGGCGGCGGGAAGATGCTCGAAAATTGTTAGCGAATGGCATTGATCCGATTGCTGTTAAGAAGTCACAACAACAGGCCGAGAGTTCATCAGCAGAGACTTTCGAGGTTATTGCACGTGAATGGCATACCAGATTTTCCCCAAGATTGGCCGCTTCGCATTCTGCCAAAATCCTAAGTGCGCTACAACGAGACGTATTTCCGTGGATCGGCACACGACCAATTAAAGAATTACAAGCACCGGAGTTATTGACGGTCTTGCGTCGAATAGAAGGACGAGGTGCGATCGAGACAGAGCACAGCACAGGGTTCGGGGCATAATAGGGCAGGTATTCAGATATGCCGTCGCCACAGGAAGGGCAGAGCGTGACCCGACGGCGGACCTTAGAGGGGCTTTGCCGCCGCCTAATGAGAAGCACCACGCTGCGATTACGAATCCGACAGAGGTCGGTCAATTATTGAGGGCGATTGACGGGTACGAGGGCCACTTCGTCGTTAGATGTGCCTTACGCCTGGCCCCGTTGCTTTTTGTGCGCCCTGGTGAGCTGAGGCATGCAGAGTGGTCCGAAATTGATCTTGATAAAGCCGTATGGAACATTCCTGGAGAGAAGATGAAGCTCCGCGAGCCACATATAGTGCCCCTGAGTCGGCAGGCCGTAGAAATACTTCAAGAGTTGTATCCCTTGACGGGATCTGGCCGCTATGTTTTCCCATCCGCACGATCATCTGTCAGGCCACTATCGGAAAATGCAGTTCTTGCGGCTCTCCGGCGCATGGGATATTCAAGGGAAGAAATGACCGGGCACGGTTTCCGGGTAATGGCGAGGACGATGCTTGACGAAATATTACATGAAAATCCATATGTTATCGAAGCGCAGTTGGCTCATAAAGTGCCGGATCGGTTAGGACGGGCATACAATAGAACTGTTCACCTTGCCGAGAGAACCCAAATGATGCAGCGCTGGAGCGATTATCTGGACACCTTGAAAGCTGGGGCTGGGATCATTCCTTTCCGATCCGACAATATTCTGCCCGGGTGAAAGGAGTGTTGCCGCTATGATGAGAGCCTATAGGCGTGACGCGATAAGCTTGTTCAGGGAAATTCCCTCTTCGGCGCTTTTAATCGCAAGTTCGCGGTGTTTTTCCGGGGCGATCCGGAGTGTAATAAATCCTCTGAATTTCTTTAATCCCAGAGGTTCGGGAACACGCTCGCCTTCTTCTTCAAGCCACTTTATAGCCTCTGATACCACGAATTCCATTTCCTTGAGGGCGGTTTCAACCGTATTCCCATGGGCGGCCAGGGAGGGAAATTCAAGACAGCGGGCGATATGACAGTTGTCCTCTTCCGACCATTCGATACGGTATGTATATTTCTTAACATTATTTTCCATGTTGTGCCTCCAGCTTTTCTATAGCCTTCTTTACGTCTCTTAACTGGTAAGGTTTCGCCATCTTGCCGCTCTTTTGAAGATTGATGCGCGGATCGCCTTTCCAGGGAGTCTTGAAGATGAAATGGCTTCCCCTGATACGAGGTTCTCCGAAGTAATGGTTGCAAAGTGAAACAAGATCTTTAAACGAAACATTTGCAGGATTTGACAATAGATCATCTTTCATGGTTAAAGTGATAGCACATGCGCTATCACATTGCAAGCTAAATAGACAGTGGAATGTTTTTATTAAAGCCGGGCCTAGTCCCGGCTTTTTGCTTAAAAAATGAATATCCATCCTTAGCATTTTGTCAATTTTCTATCACTTTTCAGCGCTTTTATACACTTACATTGAAATCCATTTGCGTCATATCAACAGTCGGATTATGAAAACGACCCACAAAACGACCAACAACCTGCCAACAAAGTGCCACATACAAGAACAAAAGAACATAAAAATAGAAACAATATGGGCGATTCTTCCGATATTTCACAAGCAATATCTGTCCTGGTTAATCGTTTATTTCCGTCTACGGAAGATAAAGCCTTATTCCAATCGCTAAAGGAAGCCCTTGCGTCAACCAGAAAGTACAAGAAGTTTTCTGACTCGGTAATCCTCAAGCAATTACAGCAGTGGGAGAAATTCCCCCTTCAACGAATCCATACCGGCATACGAACCTATCTCAATAAGCAATGCCATTTGCAGGGGAAGGACGAAAAGTATTTAATGGGCATAATTCGGAACTCAACAAGCGATTTAATAAATAAGTGTCCGGCAATGAAAGACAGCGCGAAAATTCCTATTCTTGAAGGCTTTACCTGCCCTCGCTGCGGGCAGGAACTTCTCTTTAAAGACGACCTAACTCAAGGAGGCTGCGTGTATTGCTCAATTGGAAAACAGAATAATCATTTTGAGAGGCTCAAAAATGACTAATGACGTTGATCCTTCATTAAAAAAAATCCCCCCCACGATGACATGGCAGAAAGGGCTGTTCTCGGAGGGCTATTACTCGAAAACAGATCCCTATCCGACGTTCTTGAAATATTGGACCCAAGCGGTGAGGACTTTTATCACACTGCCAATGGGCTAATATTTCGAACAATTATCGATCTGATTAATAGGAGCATTACCGCAGATATCATCACGGTCTGTGATGCCCTGAGTAGTGCCAAGCGGCTCGATGGGATCGGAGGCCATGCATATGTTTGCGGCCTCGCAGACGATGCAATTTCGGCAGTTAATGTTCGAGACTATGCCCGCATAATAAAAGAAAAGTCAATAAAGCGACGATTCATTACCACGGGGGTTTGGTTTACATCGGTGGGGTATGATCCGACCAGCGAAGTAGAAGCGATAGAGTCAGAGGCACAAAGAAAAATCTTCGTCCTATCACTGAGTGAAGATAAAAAAACCATCAGAGCCTCGCGAGATATAGTAAGGCAAGCCTTTTCTACCATTGAAGCAAGACGTCAGAAAGGTGGGCAGATCACTGGCCTGTCAACGGGTTTTTCTCAGTTGGATAATGTCACCGGAGGCCTACCAAACGGAAATCTTATAATCATTGCCGGAAGACCGAGTATGGGCAAAACTGCGCTTGCTGTAAACATTGCTGTAAACCGTGTTTTGGAGCGACATCCTACCCTTGTTTTCAGCTTGGAAATGCCCGCCGATGGACTGATGACAAGGATCTTATCACAAGTGACCGAGCTCGATTCGCGCCATCTGAGTCGCGGTCTTGTTAGAGACGATCAGTGGCCGAAGCTGGCCAACGCAGCGCAAAAAATAGGTGAAGCTCCCCTATTCATTGATGACAATGTGAGTGTTACTCCTACGGAAATCCGCGCAAAAGCGCGGCAGATGAAGGCCGAACATCAAATTGAACTTATGATAGTTGACTACCTTCAGTTGATGCGGATTCCCGGCCGTCACGACACTCGGGAGCAACAGGTTGCCGAGATTAGTCGTACTTTGAAGGGCATAGCCCGAGAACTTGATATCCCCGTCATCGCATTATCTCAACTCAATCGACAGGTCGAGCAACGAGTAGGTGACAAGCGACTGGGCATGGGTGATCTCAGGGAATCCGGCGCCATCGAACAAGATGCAGATATTATCGCATTTATTTACCGTGACGAGGTTTATAACAAGTCGGAAAACAATCCTGAAAAAGGGCTCGCGGAAATTATCATCGGTAAGAACCGAAACGGACCAACCGGTACCATTAAATTAAAATACAACGCGAAATTCACGCGGTTTGAGAATCTGCAAGAAGGACCGTATGATTGATAAAGACCTTATAACCGGGCGGAAAAGAATCTTGGGCTTGTTGCATCTGGCTAAGTGGGAGGCCGTGAAAAAACGCATTGACGAAGAGGGATTGCCAGCCGTGAAAGTTTGTGGTCGCTGGGAGATGAGCATGAAAGCATACCGGGCATGGCGGGAAAACTTGGTAGTCAGGAAATATTTATAATCAAGGATATATTAGCATGAATATCAACAGGTTAATTAATTATAATGAGTGAATTTTCCGCAAATATGGGCACAGCAACCGTACAAAAATGCAGCAAAAAAGAGAGTGCCGGTAAAGATGATACGGCTGTGAAATCACGGACGGCAGCCAAGTCAAAGAAGCCCGCGACATCAGCGAAGAAACCGAAAAAATCAGACACAAAAAAGACTGAGAAAACCCCTTCTAAAAAGGCATCAACCGCTAAGGGAAAACAGAAAAAAGCTCCCGGGAAGACGTCCGGGGGAAAAGGCGCCGGCAAAAAGAAGCCATCAAACGTCGGAAGCCGCCAGAGGATGCACACAAAAGCGATGCAGTATAGGTTCCTTGAAGCCTTGGTAAACAATCGATTCTGTATATACAAGGCGTGTAAAGCCGCCGGAATTGGAAGGCAATCCTTCTATGATTGGAAAAAAATTGATGCCGAATTCAGGGAGAAATACGAGGATGTGCTTGAAGCGCGAATTGATGCGTGGGAAGCTGCACTCCATCGAAATATCATGGTCGGTTCTGACGTATCGATCATTTTTGGGCTGAAAACGAAAGGCCGTAGGCGCGGATATGGCGATAAGCCGATGCCCAGCAAAGAGGCTGTGGTAATTATTACCGATCTTCTTGCCGAGACTATCACCACAAAGGAAGCTGCCTATAGGCTTTACATGATTGGCGAGAAGATCCCGGATGCCATGAAGATCGAACTTGAAAAAACACCCGTACCAGAACCTGAACCGGATCTTCCACCAGCGATCGAGGATGATGAACTTGAGCGAAAATACCAAGAGCAGATGGCAAAGCAGGATCAACAAAGAGATACGTGGTTGCCGGGACGCAGGGAAGAGGTCAAAGCGATTAAAGGAGAACTAAAAGACCAGGATTCATTCTCGCCGGAAGCCGTGAAGGAGACAAACAGATGAAAAGAGAAAGGATTGCCATTCTTAGAGATATGTCAGACTTATCACCGGTTTTGCCGCTGGCTGATATCCTGTAAATTTGGATTGATATCTCAGAATTCATCAGGGCAAAGACGCCTTCCCTTCACCCTGATGTGTTTCACCTAGGCATACAGAGTATCGATCCATTTCAGAGCCTCTCCGTCGCTGATTTTCCCCAAATATCGTTCTGTGGTGGACATGTTTGAATGTCGTTATATAACTTTCGATGCGATCTTTATGAGAACACCAGAACGACTGACATAGGTTACGGCATGGCTCTCAGAAATAGACACACGCCTTAATCCGCTGAAGGCAGTTGCCGTTCCAGTGCATTCGCAGATGAATTGTTCCTTTGCTTCAATGTATCGATAATCACAATTCATTGATTATTTCTTGATAATTTGGCATCAGGTGTTTATAACTCATTGTCAGGCAAGCAAAGAAAATGTCAATTTCTAATCAGAACTCGATTCTTATTCATCCCAGATAACAAAAAAGAACTGAACATGTCCAGACAGCGCTACGTCGCTCTTGATGTTGAGACAACAGGCCTCTCTCCTCGAAATGGCCACCGGATCATCGAGATCGGAGCAGTGTCAATTGAAGGCGACCGTATTACAGAAGAATTCGAGAGCCTGGTCAATGTTGAAAGAAAAATATCCTCCAAGGTTCAACGGATACACGGGATTTCCAATGAAATGCTGGTCAATCAACCAAAATTTGAGGAATTATTTCCACGGCTACGGTCTTTTCTGAAGAACAGCATCATTGTTGCCCATAACGCAAGATTCGACAGGGACTTTTTGAAGCATGAAATGAAACGGCTTTCTTTGTCAGTGAAGAACCGGTACATCTGCACCATGGAAATGGGCAGAAAATACTATCCCGGACTACCTGATTACACACTCGATACGTTGTATCGACACGTATTCGGAGAAATTCCGGCGGATATTCGGCGGCACCGGGCGCTCGACGACGCCCGGATGACGGCGCAGATATGGATGGATATGGTGAAACGATGAGTGATTAATCAAAAAGGAATTACGAGAATAACATGATAACTTGCGCATAAAATAACTTCAGGGGAAATCTATCGTAGTCATGCGTTACCATTTTGATCCTAAAAAAAGTGGATGGGCAAAGACTCACTCAGAGGGAAAACCAGGGTTATCGGTTTTTGAACATTGCCGCCATGTGGGCTGGGTTGCATGTGAACTGATCAATCGCGGTCGAACAATACCCGATGAAAGAGTTAATCCCCCTGTTGCTGCTGTCATTGCGGCAACTCATGATGTCGGAAAGTGGTCACCTGGTTTCTTGCAGATGTGCCCTGCTTGGTTGGAACAGGAAGAGTTAAAGCTTATTGCCGAACGTCAAGACTGGAAAGCTCAAAAAGATGTTCGCCACGAAAAACATAGTCAGAATTCAATTCAATTATTACTCCAGAACCGTGGATATAAGCAATCTGAGGCTTCCGCATGGGCGATTGTAGCGGGCGCTCATCATGGTAAGATGCATTCTCCTGAAAATTACGCGGGCGGTAATGTAAGCCTACTCATTAATGATTGGCATGCCCAGCGCCATCGGATAATTGAATCCATCGAATCGGAATTTGGCAGTAAGATATCTGCCGTTGGACTTCAAAAAACCGATGCGGTTATCCCGTGGCTGATGGGCCTAACAAGTGTGGCCGATTGGATTGGTTCAGATGAAATTAATTTCCCGGTTGATAAGGGCTTACACAAAAAAGAGGCGAAGAAATCGGCGAAACAGGCAATTGAAAAAATTGGCTTATACAAGCCCCAGATAAAGGAAAATTTGAGTTTCGAAAATATTTTCAGATTTCCCCCTAATGAAATGCAACAAGATGCATTATCGCTTATTACTAAGCCAGGCATATATGTAATTGAAGCCCCCATGGGTTTAGGAAAAACAGAAGCAGCTTTGGCTTGCGCCTATCAACTTTTACAATTCGGCCATGCCTCCGGTCTGTATTTCGCTTTACCCACACAACTGACTTCCAACCGTATACACATGCGGGTAAGTGAGTTTGTCGGAAAAATAACCCAAAATTCAGAAAATACCCGGTTAGCCCACGCCAATGCATGGCTGGAAGACGTTTACTATCAGCCACGTCCTGTGCAAACATCGATTAAGGATTCAAAAGATGATGCGACAACGAGTCGTGACTGGTTCGCATCGGCCAAGAGAGCGTTACTGGCAAATTTTGGTGTCGGCACCATTGATCAAGCCTTGATGTCAATAGTTGCCGTAAGGCATTTCTTCGTTCGGCGTTTTGCCTTGGCAGGTAAGGTTGTTATAATCGACGAAGTCCACAGCTACGACCATTTCACAGGGACATTGATTAATTGCCTTTGCCGAGAACTGCAAAAACTCGGATGCACTATTATAATTCTCTCAGCTACTTTGCTTCCCAATGTAAGAAACGATCTAATCGGTGTTGAAGAAGAAAACATTCAGAAAGAAGGTTATCCTTTGATTAGTGGCAAGAGTAGCGATGGAGTACTAATTCCCCCTAAAGGATCAACATCCGCCCCGCGTCCTCCAATCAAACGTATCTTTAAGAATGTTAATCAATTATTAAACGATGGCCGAATGGCGGCAAGTGCCGGTGCTCGGGTATTGTGGGTATGCAATACAGTAAACTCTGCTCAGAAAACATTCAAGGAATTGACTGCGCAAGATAATGGTTTTGAAACAGGCTTGTTACATTCGCGTTTTCCTCACTTTATCAGACAGCAACGGGAAGAGTACTGGATGGAAAGGCTGGGCAAAAAAAGCACTGATAAAAGTGGGTGTATTCTTGTTTCAACACAAATTGTTGAACAGAGCGTTGATATTGATTCAGACATACTAATCAGCGAACTGGCTCCCATGGACATGCTGTTGCAACGTATGGGGCGTTTATGGCGGCATCTTGATATACGGCCGGCAGGCGCAAGGCCGGTTCAAGACCCTGAAATCTGGGTAGTGGAAGAAGGAAAAACTCTGACCGATTTGAAGAAAAGCAGCAGCGCTGAATTACCCAAAATACTGGGAGCAAAGGCAAAGGTATATCAACCATACGTATTATTAAAAACATATGAAGCATTGCATCACTTTAATGCGATCAATCTGGCCGATGAAAACG
This sequence comes from Deltaproteobacteria bacterium, assembly GCA_011056835.1. Taxonomy (GTDB): domain Bacteria; phylum Desulfobacterota; class Syntrophia; order Syntrophales; family UBA6807; genus DSDU01. The sequence goes on along the minus strand of DSDU01000023.1, from coordinate 6,779 downwards.
GCGAATCTGACGTTCGAGATCTTTTAAAGTTGACCTATGTAAACGGGCAAGAAGATCCAGAATCTTGGGAATTTCTGGCTGGCGAAATGAAAGGTACCGAATTCGCCGAGAAACGACTGGCGTTATCAAACACGCATCTGTTTGCCAAAGCTGCGTTAGATGATGAAGAAGGAAAACAAACACGATTGGATGAAATCGAAACGCGACCATTGTTAATAGCAACACACATTGGAGGTGAGGAGATTGTGTTGTTGAACGGTGATGCGATAGCGCTAAATCCGGAAAAATTTAACATACACCACGCTCGATCTATTCATAAAAATGTTATTCGTGTTCATGATTGGCCTTACGTGCACGTTATGCCGCATCCGGCCGTGTCATTTTATATTAAAGGGAAACATTGCCTTGCATTGCTTGACGAAAACAATCAATTGAAAATCAAGGGACTAAAAACGGGGATTCGAATTGAGTGGAGTGAAGACCTGGGTATAGTTCAGACTCACACGAAAGGAGGTAGTGATGAATCTTGTGACTGATCGGTGGTTGCCGGTAACCGATAGAAACAACCGGTTGTGTTACATCAGCCTGAATCAGTTATTTGGAGAACCGGACGAGTGGCTTGATCTGGTACTGCGACCGCACGAGCGGGTAAGTGTAATGCGCTTTTTGATATGTATTGTACAGGCTGCTTTAGGTGGTGGTCCTTCTGAAGATAGTTGGAATGATTATATAGATGAAACACCGCAAAAATGTCTGAATTACTTAAAATCGGACGAACGTAAAAGATGCTTTGATTTATATGTGGATGAAATTCCTGAAGATGATAAAACTCCTTTCCTTCAAATAGCCGAGCTAGAGCCTTTTAACAAGGAACCAACACCTACGACAAAACTTAAATTTTCTTTGGCAACGGGAAATAATTCAACATTGTTTGATCATTCCGGACTTAATATCGACAGAGAGGAATCAAAACGATTGTTGGATAATTCTGATCTGGTTGTCTCGATGTTAAGCTTTAATAATTTTTCTTTGGCAGGGCTTTATCCTCAGGCGAAATGGAAAGACAAAATAACGTCAAAATCGGGCGTGAAGGACGCGCCATGTGCTTCCATGCTTCACTGTTTTGTGAGGAAGGACACCGTTATTGAAACTGTACATGCAAATATTCTTACGAAAGAACAAATTATAGAAAGATACGGGGAAAATGTAGGAGTACCCGTCTGGGACCATTTCCCTTCCTCACCTTCAGATCACGATGCGATCAAAAACGCAACTCAAACCTATATCGGAAGACTTGTACCTCTGAGCCGGTGGTTAAAAATTTTGCCAGACAGGAAAACGATGCTGATGGGTGAAGGCTTCGTTTATCCTGTTTATCCTGATTTTACTGAAGCTACGGCAATCGAAGTAATTTCTACTTTCAGGGCTAAGCAGGAACGCAGAATATTGGGAAGTAAAAACACGACACCATGGCGTGAACTTTTTGCCATGACGACCAAACGCATTTCCGACAAAAAAGACATTGGCGGACCGCCAGCAGTAGAAAATCAATCCAAATTTAAAAGTTATGATCTGCATGTGCTTGCATTAAAACGCGACAACCAATCGATTCTTGACACGGTAGAATCTGTTCTTCACGTACCCGATTATTTTTCCCAGTCTGAGGAATGCAGAGAATCATATAAGGATGGGGTAAAAAAATCTGAAATTAAATCATACAAGTTAGGCGAATCGATCCAGACATACCTTTCTTTTCTGATGCCCGATATGGTCGAAATTGTAGACAAGGGGATAAGAGGCGAAAAACTCAAAAAGAAGGAAAGTGACAAGTATCAATTTATTAAGGAGAGAGTGAAAAGTAAATATCTGACACACTACTGGACACTCATCGAAAAAGACCGTCATTTATTAATGCATTATATCTCTGTGCTGGGAACAGAGAGGGACGAGGAGCGCGAAGAGGCACAAAAAGCATGGCTCAGTGCAATAAATCGTGCAGCAAGAGAAACATACCGAACACTCTGCTCACAGGAAAGCCCGCGTGAGGTAAGAGCATATGTGGTGGGATGGCAATTATTAAATTCATAAGAATCTTAAAGAAAGGAGGAACTATGAGCCAGACATTTGCGGATGATTTTGTGAAATACCTGCAAGGTATGGTCGGCGACAGGGGCAAAATGGCAGCCTTGCGCAAGGGCTTGATTGAAAATCAGGCTCAGGTCACGTGGCTGCTGCTGGCCAGATTTCTGGATTTTGATAGACCTTATCAGATGAAAACCTTGCAAACAGTAGGAGGTCTGTTCGGGCATAATCAAAATAATACAAACACAGGAAATTTTGGCAATCTATGCCACCAAATGCTGGACGAAGATGAAAAACAAAAAATAGCTCGAGGAGAATCGGGAGCCATCTCCAGACATTTTCAATACGCACTGGCCGCCCAGGGGGAGGAAATATTCCCCCGTGTCAGACGGCTCGTAATGCGCGCTCAGAAAGACGAAATTCCTGTCAATTATGTACGACTCACGGATGATTTACTCGGCTGGCAATCGTCATATAGAAGAGACAGAATCAAACTCGAATGGGGCAAAGAGTTTTGGAAGGCAAAGACAGTACCTGAAGCCAAAACAGAAGAGAGCGAGGTGGAAGAAGATGGCTAACCTGGTTAGAGTCACGGTTGGTTATGAGCAGCTTGCCGAAGAAAGAATCTACGACAACTACGCATGGCACAAAAAGGCTTGGACCATGTTCGAGCATCATCATGAATTGAAAGATCGAAACAGTAAAAGGGAAATGGATAAAGGGCCTACGCCTTTTCTGAGTCGCTATATACAAAAATCAAGTCATGCAGTGTTGTTGATTGTGTCTGAATATAGCCCTTTAAAACCGGATTGGTGTGGCAATGAACAATGGCAGATGATTGAAATCGATGAAAGTTATCTAACCCAGGATAGTTACTATTTTGATCTGTATGCCAATCCCACAAAGGCTGTCAAAAAGCCGGATAATAATGGTGGCTTTACCAAACATGGCAGACGCTTAACTTTAATGGACACGCCGTCTCAAAGAGAGTGGCTGTACAGAAAGGGCAACAGCCATGGTTTCCAATTGGTTGAGGATATTCCATTGCGGATCGAAAAACCCGTTAATCATTATTTCAATCGAAAAGGTAAAAAAGGACTGCATATTGGCGTTCGCTTTCAAGGTGCATTACGGGTAACCAACAGCTGTGAGTTTCGAGATGCCTTTCGCCGAGGCATTGGAACCGCGAAGGGGTTTGGCTTTGGCTTGTTAATGATTAAACCGGCACATTTTTAATCAACGAATACTTACGGGAGGATGCGATGAAACATTTGGAAATGCATATTTTACAATCAGTACCGGTCACCTGTCTGAATCGTGATGATTTGGGATCACCTAAAACGGCGTTTTTCGGCGGTGTTCAGCGCGCCAGAGTTTCCAGCCAAAGTTGGAAAAGAGCGATACGTGAATATGCGCATGAAATCAGTCCATATTTTGAAGGCAAACGGAGTCGCTTGATTATTGATCCGCTTAAAGATGAATTTGTTAAATTGGGTAAAGATGAAGAGTTGTCTTTGAAATGGGCAAAAGAAATCGCTGGTTCTATTGCAACCTTAGATTCTGGAAATGAAAAAAAGGTTAAGACCATTTATTTCACCACCCATGCTGAACTTGAATTTCTAGCAAAAGCATATGCGTTAATTTGTCAGGAACAGGGTGATATCCCAGTAGATGATAAAAAGTACAAAGAAAAAGCGAAAAAGAGAACTAGAGCAGCAACCAAAGAGATTGACTCTGTCATTTATAAAGATGCCGCCGACATTTCACTCTTCGGTCGTATGGTTGCCAGTGATCATTCATTGACTATCGAAGGGGCGGCCATGTTCAATCATCCAATTTCAACGCACAAAGTTGACAATGAATTAGATTTTTTTGCTGCAGTGGACGAATGGCAAAAGGAGGATGATTCGGGAGCGGGTATGACAGGCACCTTGGAATTTAATTCATCCGTTTACTATAGGTTTGCTGCGTTAAATCTGAGTATGTTGGCAGACAAAGAACACCTTGCCTGCATGACGCAAGACGAGAGGAGAAAGGTTGTGTCTGCCTTTGTGCAGGCAACGCTGGAAGCCGTCCCAGGAATGACCGCGACAAATTCAGGGCGTAAGAACTCTATGAATGGATATACGAGACCATCATACGTGCTGGGTATTGTTCGTGAAAAAGGGCATCCTATTCAATTTGTAAACGCGTTTGAAGAGCCGGTTTGGGCGGGTGCTGGAAGGGGTATCATGAAAGAATCTATTGGTAGGCTTCAAAAAGAAGAAATGAAACAGAATGAGACTTGGAAACTCGACAGGCATGAATTGGCAAGATCCGTTATTCCTGAGAATAATATAGATGAGTTCATTGAGGAGATGGTGAAATATGTCGAATAAGCTTTTGGCATTGAGACTCAGCGGGATATTGCAGTCCTGGGGGTATAACAGTGAATATACCTATCGAAATTCAGGTCTGTTTCCGACGAAAAGTTCGGTCCTCGGTCTTTGCTGTGCGGCAAAGGGTTTGAATCGGGGGTCCGAAGATGAAAAAGATTTTTTGGAATCCATTGCCGATTGCCCAATGACGGCAATAGCTTTGCCACGTACACGAATGATAGGTGAAAAATCCTGGACAGTTAATGTCAGGAGAATCGAGGATTTCCATACAGTTGAAAACACTAAAACAGCTTCAGGGAAAAAAAATGATAATGCTGTGGTGACGTATCGACAGTATCTTTGTGATGCAGATTTTATTGTTTTGCTTGAAGTTGATTCAGAAATCGCCGACGATCTTGAAAATAAGCTGTCCGATCCTGATTGGGGTGTTTGGCTGGGGAGGAAAAGCTGTATACCGAGTGCTCCCGTTTTTGCGGGAATATTTTCCACCATGAACGAGGTTTGCAATGAACTACTTGGTGGTAAAGCTTTAGATTATTTTACATACCAGAAAGAAGTTGTTTCTTTTGAGCAAGGCACGGACACTTTAATGGACATGCCAATCGATTTCGCAATCGACAAACGCGAACGTGGTCAGAGAAGGGTAAAAATATGTGAGGCTGAAAGATAATCTGAGCGGGAGATCCTTACAATCCGCTTGTATTAGGTTTGGGTGTATTTGATGCAGTGATTGTGGCACCACGATAGTGCCGTTCTTTAGATTTAAGCACTTACTTCCAGAGGATTGAACAATGGAACCCATCCTTCCCCCTCTTAAACCGATTCCCATCAAGGACCGCATATCAGTTGTTTATGTGGAAAAGGGTAATCTCGATGTGCTGGACGGTGCGTTCGTCGTTGTCGATAAAACAGGCATTCGTACTCACATCCCGGTCGGTGGTGTCGCCTGTCTGATGTTGGAACCGGGAACGCGGGTTTCACATGCCGCCGTTACGTTAGCGTCCCGTGTCGGTTGTCTTCTCGTCTGGATCGGCGATGCCGGAGTCAGGCTTTATGCGTCGGGGCAGCCCGGCGGAGCACGGTCTGACCGTCTGCTCTATCAGGCAAAACTAGCCCTGGATGATACGGCCCGACTGAAGGTTGTCAGAAAGATGTATGCCCTCCGCTTTAAGGAAGAGCCTCCGGCGAAGAGAAGCATACAGCAACTTCGCGGGATTGAAGGGGCAAGGGTTCGAAAAATGTATGAACTTCTGGCACGGCAGTACAAGGTGCAATGGAAGAGCCGCAACTATGACCACACGGAGTGGGGAAGCGGCGATGTACCTAACCGGTGTTTAAGCTCCGCCACTGCCTGTCTTTACGGCATCTGCGAGGCGGCTATCCTCGCAGCGGGATATGCACCTGCTGTGGGATTTATTCACACGGGCAAGCCTCAGTCCTTTGTTTATGATATTGCCGATATCTTCAAATTCGAGACGGTCGTTCCCATTGCATTCAGAATCGCCTTTAAAAAACCCGCTAATCCGGAACGGGACGTACGGCTCGCCTGTCGTGATGTGTTCAGGCAATCACGGTTGCTCCGCCGAATCATTCCGACAATAGAAGAAGTTTTGGCTGCAGGTGAAATAGCGAGACCGACTGCCCATGATGAAGCTGTGGAGATTGCGATACCCAACAAGGAGGGCATTGGAGATGCTGGTCATCGTGGTTGAAAATGCGCCACCCCGTTTAAGGGGACGCCTGGCACTGTGGTTGCTTGAAATTCGGGCTGGTGTTTATGTGGGAAAAGTATCCCGACGTGTCCGTGAAATGATTTGGGAACAGGTAGAAATAGGAATTAACGAAGGCAATGCCGTCATGGTGTGGGCGACCAACACCGAATCGGGATTTGATTTTCTGACGCTTGGGGCAAATCGTCGCATTCCCGTCGAGATGGACGGGATAAAACTGGTTTCGTTCATGCCGGAATCAAGTGAAACCTTATGAGAATAAACGGAACCGGGAGTTCTCATATGGCTGGTAGGTTTTTTCGATCTTTGAAAACCGAATAGAATCAAGTAAATACAAGAAGTATGTTCCCCGCACACGCGGGGATGAACCGGATCTTCTGGCCATCGCCGGGGCGGTCTATACATGTTCCCCGCACACGCGGGGATGAACCGAAAGAATGAATCACGCTTTGAAAGTCTTTGAACATGTTCCCCGCACACGCGGGGATGAACCTATCAGATGCCTCGACTATTCCATCCTCCCGAAATGTTCCCCGCACACGCGGGGATGAACCGGGAATAGAAAGTATTACTATCTGGGAATCTCCGG
>DSDU01000125.1 GCA_011056835.1 Deltaproteobacteria bacterium | reverse complement strand
GCTCTAATTAATGGATTTTAGGTAATATTGTCTGATAAAAAAGCAATAATGACTGTTGGACCCGTGTGATCTGACCAGCAATGTGATCTCAATTTCCTTCAGCAACCTTTTACGTGATCGCATATCCTTTGATTGTATGGGCACAAATAAAAAGGGGGGGATCTTCCGATCACCCCCTTATTGAAGGACATACGGTTTGTAAAATTAAAAGCTGTATTTGAGTGATGTAATGAATCGATCGTTTCGTGCCCAACGACCGTAGTAGCTTTCGTCCTTTCCGTTGAAGAATTCGAAAGCCATTGTCCACAAGAGCCCCGGTCTGATTTTATATTCCGACTGAATTTTGTTGTATCGTCCCGACGGATCAAACTCGAAATCCGAAACGTACAGAAAACTTAAATCCTCGTCGTATTTAAAGTTAATTCGCGTGAAGATATCATTTCTTCCAAGCCTGCTCTTGCGGGAACTCTCAACGTATTCATCGGCGGACTGTTCCTTGGTGATGACCTCATTGGCGTATTCGATCGTTATATCGATTTTTTCCATGAATATTCTTCGTGCCCATGTGTCCATAGTATAGGTGAACCCTCCGACGAATGTGAAGTAATGATCGTCCTTTCCGTCATAGCTGAAATTGAAAAGGGTTTCGCCGTGGAATTCCCATTTCTTATAAGCCGTGGAAAATCCTGCTGCGTAATTTCCTACTTTTATATTTTCCTTGATCAGGTAGGTCGTGCTCCCACGCTGCTCTTCCCGCAAGACATAATAGGGATTTAAGCCATGGTATCCCGATATGAAAAGGTCCCATCCGGCAAGTGTCGTCTTGATGCGGGCAAAGTAACTTACATTATCGATCGACATGGAGGGGAAGTATTCGTCAACCTCTTTGTTTGTTGTGTCTCGTTCATAAATGTCATAGTCTCCCGTCGTGTCGGACCAGCGGGAACGGTGGCTCGGCTGTTTCGCCGGAGAATATATTGGGAAAATGGCTGCCGTAAACGTGTATTTGTTCCAAAAGTAATCCACCCGTGTCTGCCATATGCCGAGGTCTTTCGGATCCAGGGGGTCGTTGGAATCGGTGAGACGATATCGGTCGGCCGGTGAAAAGAGCGTCGAAATACCATTTTGAAAGATTTTTTTCCCGACTGTTACATCATACGAATCCTGGAAGAGGGAAAGATACACTTCATTCAATTCAAGATAATGTCTTTGGCGATCCTTGTCCTGGGGCCATCGGAAGATGCCGTCATAGGTGTCTTTCTGTGTGCCCGTCTCGATCCATCCTGCAAGGTTCAGTCTCAACTTGTCATTTCCCGTCCATGTGTTGAACCGGAGAAGAGCCTCGCCGATGGGATTCCGCTTATCCACTTTTTCGCGATCAACGGGATCGCGAAAAAAAACGTGGCCGCGAAGCCTGATACTTCCCTCAAGGTTTGTTCCGATCATGGTAACATACTTGTATGCATCTTCTTTTTTTTCGGTGCGTGCCGTGTCCAGCTCATCGAGAAGATCCAGATCACTCCCCGTGCCCCCACGCTTTTCAGTGGCTATTTCCTGATCCAGATCATTGAGAAGATCCATATCGTCTGCGACGACAAACGAAGTTCCCCCAAATGACAGACAAAGAACGGCAACCACGGTGATGATGTACTGTGTCCACTTCATATGCATCAATCCTTTCACTTGGTAAAGCGGTCTTGCACAACGGCTCATAAATTCCGGTGCATTATTACAAAACTACTAAAAGATAAACGGTAACACGCCGGAAAAATATCCCCGGGATTGTCTGACCAAAATTCCGACCTGCACTACTGATTTGTCTCAAAACAGAAGATACGGCGCTCAATAACCTTGGGCAGCTCAACGTTATGATTCAAATAAAAGCTTATCTGTTTTTGCCAGGCGGATTCCTAGAATTCTTGATAAATTCAGGAACAGGCGGCTGGCAATGCGCGGGTATATCCGCTGTATTCTTCTTAATCCGTTCCAGTCGATTTCAAGATATCGGAGTGGTTCGATTGCCCGCACATCGGCGGATCGTGGTCCCGGTTCTACCAGGGCAATTTCGCCGAAGACATCTCCGGGATTCAGTTCGGTTAGAACGACATCTCTTCCCGTTTTCTTGTCCTTTGTCACAACCTCCCCCCTTCCTTCGAGTAGGAGATACATGCTGGCTCCTTCCTCTCCCTGAACGACAGCCAGTTCACCTGCTTGCTTGGAGAAAACCCGTCCGAGCAGAACTATTCGTTTCATTTGCCACGGTCTGAGATCCCTGAACAGCTCAGCGTTTTTAATGACGGCCTGCTGCAGTTGAAGCCCCAGAACATCCCAGAGTGTCATGAGTTGTGTCGATGAAAGGAGAATGGGGGTTATGAACAGATCTCCAATAATGGCGAAAATCATAACGATTGATGACAGCAGGCCGAAACTGATAACCGGTACAAAGTTGGAAAATCCCAGGACGGCAAATCCCAGGGCAAGGGCGACCGATGTGGAAATCACCGGCCTGACTTCGGCATGAATGCACACGTCAACCGCTTTGTCCTGACTTTGGAGAAGTCGCATTTCCGTATTATATCGGCTCATCAGATGGATTGTGTCGTCCACGGCGATACCGATGGCGATCGCGGCGACCATGGCGGTGCCTGTATTCAAAGGGATGCCGAAGATGCCCATAATGCCGAAATTCAGGACGATCGGAAAAAGGTTTGGTATAAGCGAAAGTGCTCCCGCTTTAACATTGACAAAAAGTATGGACATGATGACGAAAATGAGGACTAAGACGAGCGATAGGGACTTGGCCTGCCCCTCGGCCATGCTGTCGGCGGCCGCGTTGATGAGGATATTTTCACCGGTGAACCCCCAGATGAAATGAGGGTTGAGGGTCGCATTTATATGTCGTTTCAACTCACTGAGAGCTTCCTTCAGTTCATATGACGAACTGATATTGTGTCGTACAAGGATATTCGCTTCACCGTAGTCTGACGTGACGTACCGGGATATTTCATCACGGTGGAGAAAGAGCAGGTATTGTGCGATAAGGTCCGCCGTGTCCGGTGTTTTATAATATTCATTCTTTCCGCCGTTCATTTCCCGGTGTATCAGGGAAATATTGTCGACAAGAGACTGCGTTTTATCAAACATGCCGTTGTCGGCGATGTAACGTTGAATAGCTTCGATTTGTTTCAGATTCTCCGGCTGTTTGAACGTACCAGGAAATCCACTGCTGATCCTGATAAAGAAAGTCTGTGCTCCTGAAAGATTGTCATGAAGAATCTGACTTCGATTTCTCATCGGAGAATTTTCCTTGAAATACCCGAGAAGGTCGTTGTCGACCTTGACACTGAAGGTGAACAATCCGATGAGGGCGGCACCTCCGAGGAAACACGTGAGAACCATCCGTTTGTTACGGATAATTCTGAGGATGATGGTAGCCGCTGTATCAAAAAACCGATGCATCACGCCGGATTCATGTATTTTCGCCGTTTTGACTTTTGTGGAGCCGAAGAAGTGAAGATAGACGGGTGCCAGCATACATGTTGCCAGTGGATTGACAAGAAGGCCGAAAGCGGCGGCGATGCCGAACTGCTTCAACAGGGTTATCTGATTCAGAGTGATGGAGAGGAAGCCGATAAAGGTCGTCATCGATGTCAGGAGGACCGCAGTTCCGACCTTGCCTGACATAATTTTTATAGCCTCGTTCTTGTTTCCCCCTGTTTCTTCGATGCCCTCAAGATATTCGGAAAGAATATGAATGTCTTCCGTTGAGCCGATGACAATGATCAGTGCCGGCACAATGACTGTGAGGACATTGAGAGGGATATTACTGTATGACATGAAACCGGCTGTCCAGATAATGCTGGTTCCCGCCGTGAGCATCGGCAACAGTGCGCCGCTGGCGGAACGCATGGAAATGACCAATGTGAGCAGGAGAACGAACGCCGCCAGGGGGACGAGCTTGATGGTGTCGCCCATGATGTTGTCGGTGATCAATCGACGGGTATATGAAAGGCCGATTTGAAAGATTGAGTCAAAACGTTCTTCGAACGGTTTGATGATCTCATCGACTTTTCTGGAAAACTTAACGTTGAATTCGGGATCACCGGCATCGCCCTCGATGAAGAGGTTTATCGCCGTGGCCGTCGCGTTCTTAGAAATCAAGCTGTCCCGCAGGATCGGGCTACGCAGGGCGTCCTCTTTTATTTGCTCTACTTCCTCCGGTGTTTCCGGCGGCCAATCCATTAAGGGGTTGGTCTCAAGACCGCCCTCCGCCCCCTTGAAATTGGTAACGGAATAGAGGCTTTCAACTTTACTGACGCCGTGCAGTTCTTCGAACCTGAAAGCAAGCTCATCAATAAACTTCAGCTTTTCAGGGGAAAAGAGGTCTTTGTCCTCTATGAAAATAACGGTAATATTGTCGGTACCGAATTTCTTGAGCGTTTCACGGTAGTAGTCCTGAGCAGGGTCTCCCTGAATCATCATGCCTTCCGTCGATGCGTCGACGCGAAGGTTCCGGGCACTGTACAGGCTCAGTATGGTTGCAAATGCAACGATGGTTATTACGATCCAGGGGTGAGACTGGCTCCACAGCAGAATTTTGCGCATCGGCCCATAACCTTCGAAAAGTCAGCTTTGTATGAAATAATCAACGGTGTTTCATGAAGAAATGGCAACCCCGTAACCTCGACACTTGTGTTCCCCTGTCTATTGCGTGTGCTTGCCGGTAAGAATATATCGTTCCGTAAAAACGGAATTGTCCACATCGGTATTGATCTGTCGGGCCGTAATGCTGGTCAGCGTTTTGTGTTCTCTTTCCAGGTGAGACATGAGGGTTTTCTTGGCGCGCCATATCGTTCCAGAAACATTTTCCATTGCATGATTGGTCTGAACTTTTTGCAGCCTGCCGCGACGGTCATAGAATTCAACCTTCAAGGTATACAGATATTTATTTTCAATCCACATGATTCGTTTGGAGTAACCGCTTTCCTTCCTTTTTTCATCGTTGGCGGGAACCGATTCAATGACGTAACATTCGGAGACGGCATCGTCCTGTTCAAGCTTCTCTGTTCGGAGAATAGTGTACGTGAAGCTGTCGAGATCTTCCGGCTCCATATCTTCGTAAGTGAAGTCCGTTCCCATGAAGTAATTCTTCTTGCTACCCTTGGCAATACGCTGCATTTTTTTCTGTGCGGGCAGATAGAGCCACTGGTCGTTTTCCCGTTCTTTCTGTTCCCAGGTAAGCAGCGCCGTACCTCTGATATCTGCTGGTGAAAGGAAGACGACAAGATAGTGATGGATGTCATTGCCGACTTCTTTTGCATATCTTTTCACCTGCCGCTTCTCTCTGCCACCTTCCTTGTCGATAAGAAGCATTACCTCATCGCCGATTTCGGTCTGCACTTTGTGAAATTCTTTCTGCTTTTCCATGACTTCACGTCCGGTCGGTTCTACAGCGTGTGTTACTACCGGGTTAAAAAGCCAGATTGCGATCAGCCCCACGATCAAGAATGATTTTTTCATATGTCACTCCTTACATACTCAAATTATACGTTCAGTGTTTCATTTCAGGGAACTTTCACCAACAAGGCAACAAAATTACAAGGCTGAACTATAGGGAAAATATGATAGTGTGTCAAGATGTAACGAGAGAAAAGGTACAATGCGCATACTGACCGGACAGAGCAGTGCGGCAGTGCTTCAATTCAATTTCTGCAAGGGATTCCCCGTGAGATAAAGATCAGGAACACGATGATGATGACAAGAAGTATTACAGCACCGCCGGCGAAGAAATATACCGCTTCCAGGCTCCACAGAGATTTAATCCAGCCTACAAGATAGACGGTGACGGAACTGATTCCGAATACAAGAATGAACTTGATACCATAGCCGGTACTTCTCCACTTACTGGGCGTGAACTTGGCAACCATGCTGTTTTCGATAGGCTGCATGCCGAGAGAAAAGAAGACATACATGGAAGCCGATATGACCAGGAGCTGTTCATCGACGATTGCCATCAGGATGACAAAGGGGAGACTCAGGGTGTGAAACGTCAGATACATCCATCGAAGGTCATATCTATCGGCTACCCTGCCGCCGGCGAGCTGTCCAAAGATACCGATGCAATAAATCGACGATGCCAGCAGTGTCGCCGCCAGGGTCTTCGTGCCCGGCAGGTTTGACAGATCGATACGCTGAAAAAAATTCCAGAGAAATGACGCCTTGAATTCGAGGTATGCCGGCAGAACGACGCTGTTGGCCCGATAGGAAAAACCGGCAATGGTCATGATGATGCACATAATGGCAAAATATCGGACATAGGTATTGTTTGTGTTCGATGTTGATTTCATGGGTTCAGCGTATTCCGGGAGCGGTGTTTCATCGATTGATGTAAAAAGCAGGATAATGCCCCAGATAATACTGAACGTGCCGATAAGAAGATAGGCCATCTCCCAGCCCACCAGCCAGTTCAGAAGTCCTGCCGCAAAGGGTGCGCTGACAAGGCCGGCATTGCCGGCGACACCGTTGATTCCCAGCGCCATTCCCCTGTTTTTAACTCCCAGCGATATGAGGCCCATGCCTGCTGAGTGGTATATGCTTGCAAAGAAGCCGATGACGGCCAACGACATCATCAGAGATATCTCCGAGTGTGACAGCGCGGTCATGAAGGCTCCGATACCGCATCCCAGGAAAAAGATGATCAGACTGCGTCGGTTGCCGAATCGATCGGATATCATTCCCCAGGGAAGTGCGCCGACTCCATAGAGAAGATACATGAGAAAGCTCAATTTCAGAACATCGGCGAGATCCATCTTCAGCGAGAGCATCAGTGGTATCGCGAGAGCGGGAAAGATGAGTTCATAAAAGTGACACAGAAAGTGTGCCACGCAGGTAACGGCTAAAATTTTCTTTTCGTTCGTCATCGGCATTAATAGTCCCGTTGAGACTATGCACGTATAAGTGAATGATGAAAGCTACAATAGTTAAGAAACATAAAAAGCGCAAGGGATTATGGGACCGTTACTCCTTCTCTTTTCCTGAGGGAAATCAGGGAAAGACTGACATTCCGATGTATCGGTTCAGGGTTCGTATCGCTGATACGATCCTCGTTAACCAGTTACAAGTGATGATGTTGCCTGATCGGTATAATCAATCGGCCAGCGTATATTGAAACCGGGCAATCACATGAAGCTTTGACAGGTTGAATTGAGCCGGCAGAGGGTTGAAAGGGCAGGACGAACGGATCACGCGAAGGGCCTCTCCATCAAGCGATTCATATCCTGATGATCCGACAATGAATAAATCGGCAAGGTTGCCCGATTCGGTTATAGAGAAACGGATAACGGATGCCCCTTTTTCTTTTTTTATATATGCATCGCCGGGATACGTCCAGTGTTGTTCAATTTTTCGTTTCAGATGTTTAAGGTACGAGTAGTATTTGGTTTGCTTATCTCCCAGTTCAACGATATCTTCACCCTTGCCTTGTTTTTCCATGGAAGGGGGATCGGAGAGTTGTGTCGGAGGGTGATTGATTGGAGGCTTTATCCCGATGGTACTGGTTTGACTTTCCAGATGCACCGTAAAGGGATTTTCCGCCGGTAAGGTACTGTTCATAACAATCATGCCGGACAGGGCAATAATCGCAATATGACCGACCAGTGAAATAACGATTGCGGTTATGAGAAGTTGTCTGTGAATCATAGGCTCACCATGTTGCGCCATAATAATCCAAGGGTATAAGATAAAGCAATAATTAATTCTAACGGATGCCTATCATGAAACGACGATTTTTCGATGAAAGAGATCACATATCCTGTGAAGGTCAGCATTTTGTGAAACGCTCAGAGAATCAAGTTCTCGAACCGAGTGTCGGGAGCAGTCTGCTCAACCCCGTACATGGTTTGATTTCCATGACCCCCCTCATTCATCATTGATTCTTGCCTGGAATTGTACTATCTGGTGATCGGGTGGTGAAATGGTATGCATCGACAAGATATTCGATTTATGAGCATTGCCCTTGAGGAAGCCATCTCCGCGCTCGACGAGGGTGAGATTCCCGTTGGTGCTGTTGTCGTTCGTGGCGATGAAGTCATTGCACGGGCTCACAACGGTTCCATAACCACGAATGATCCGTCCGCTCATGCGGAAATGGTGGCGATTCGAAAGGCTGCAGGAGTTATCGGTAATTACCGACTGAGCGGCACAACACTCTATGTAACGCTTGAACCGTGTATTATGTGCGCCGGTGCAATACTGCACGC
This sequence comes from Deltaproteobacteria bacterium, assembly GCA_011056835.1. Taxonomy (GTDB): domain Bacteria; phylum Desulfobacterota; class Syntrophia; order Syntrophales; family UBA6807; genus DSDU01. The sequence goes on along the minus strand of DSDU01000125.1, from coordinate 24,870 downwards.
CCGAATTGATCGGCTTGTCTTTGGTGCATCTGATCGGAAAGGAGGGGGTGTCGAATCCCTCTATGCGATCCTCAGTGACGAAAGACTGAATCATTCCGTTGATATAACCGGTGGTGTCCTGCGCGAAGCATGCAGTGAAATTTTAAGTGGATTTTTTAGAAAAAAGAGGTTATCGTGAGAGGTCATTCCGCCATGGAGCGATAATGGAGAGGTACCGAAGTGGTCGTAACGGGGTCGACTCGAAATCGACTTGGGGGTCAAAAGCCCTCACGTGGGTTCGAATCCCACCCTCTCCGCCAAATAGAAAATTAAAAGTTCCTTAAACGGGACGGAAAATCCGGAGAGATGTCCGAGATGGCCGAAGGAGCACGACTGGAAATCGTGTGTGTACCCAAAAAGGTGCACCGGGGGTTCGAATCCCCCTCTCTCCGCCATATATTCTCAAGTTCGAATTGATAGCCGGGTCCCGTGCAACAGAGGGTTGTGAACCCCGTCAGGTCCGGAAGGAAGCAGCGGCAGCAATGACCTCTGTGTGCTGCGGGGAAACCTGGCTATCTTTATTCATCGTGCATTTCTGTTCGCGATGATCACATGGTATCCCCGGGAGTCTTGAATGGAATATCTTGTTCTAGCCCGAAAATGGCGGCCACAGATTTTCGAAGATGTGGTGGGACAGGATCATGTCGTGAGAACCCTCAAAAATGCCATTAAGTATAATCGAATTGCCCACGCTTTCATATTCAGCGGTCCTCGTGGTGTCGGAAAAACGTCCGTTGCCCGAATCCTTTCGAAAGCGATTAACTGTAAGGAGGGGCCGGGGGAGATCCCCTGCAATGTCTGCAGCAATTGCAGGGAAATTACCGAGGGCGTATCGTTGGATGTTCGAGAAATCGACGGCGCCTCCAACCGGGGGATTGATGAGATACGAGAGTTGAGAGAAAATATCAAATTCTCTCCGATAACATCCCGTTATAAAATATACATTATCGATGAAGTCCACATGCTGACGAAAGAGGCCTTCAATGCGCTTCTCAAAACGTTGGAAGAGCCTCCGCCACACGTCATTTTTATGTTCGCCACAACGGAAATTTACAAAGTGCCTGCAACGATTCTCTCACGATGCCAACACTTTGATTTCAAGCGGGTTTCAATCAGGCAGATTGCCGAGAACCTCGGGAAGATTGCCGCATCGGATGGAATCACGATCAGCGATAAGGGGTTGCTGTGGATTGCCCAGAGTGGGGAAGGCAGTATCAGGGATGCCCAGAGTGTTTTTGATCAGGTGATATCATATGGTGGAACGGATATTAAAGATGATGATATTGAAGAACTGCTCGGGCTGAAAGACCGGCGCTTCCTCTTTGATATTTCCGACGCTATCCTCGAAAGAGATGCCGGTCGTTGTCTCAAGGTGATTGATGAGGGCTATTATTCCGGCGTGGACATGAAGCAGTTTTTTCAGATACTCCTTCATCACTTTAGAAACCTGCTCCTCATTAAAATCACCGATGGAGGAAGTTTTCTCGAAGATTTGCCCGGTGATGAAATTGATCGATTAAAAGGTCAGGCAGCTAAAGCAACGCGAGAAACTCATCAGCGCCTCCTTGACATTCTCATGACTGAGGAAGAGAATGTAAAGCGAAGTCTCGACCCCCGTTTGACGCTTGAATGCATGGCCGTGAAGATGGCGTACCTCGAGCCTATCGTTCCCCTTGATGAAATTATTTCGAAAATAGAACACCTTGAAAAAAGACTTCTATCGGGTCTGACGCCGGAGCGACGGAGCACGCCGCCGAACCACATTCTGCCGGAACCCGTTCATAAAACCTACGAGTCCGGACCTGAGGGATCGATCGATGGAGATCCGAACCTCTGGGACAATTATAGAATTTTTATCAAAAAGAAAGATCCCATACTCCACTCAAAAATCAGATCGGGAACCTTCCTCTCATTCGACAGCAAATGTTTGAGGGTTGGATTTCCCGAGGGGTATATTTTTTTTGATGACATTACGGAAAACAGCCGGTTGGCACGTCTGACCGAGCTGTCGAAAGAATATTTTAATGATGAAGTATCAATTACCATAGAAGTATTACCGCGTAACTCGGTCAATGATGATGCGGTTTCACCGAATGGCATTCCGCAAGCCAAAGGAACGAACGATGTTAAAAACGAAGCCCTGAATCATCCTTTGGTCCAGAAGGTTATGGATGTGTTTGAAGGTGCCGAGTTATGCGAAGTGATTACCCGCGATAAGGACCGGTGACCGGTTTCCCTGTTGAGCGGGTTAGTAACGGTGAGGAGGTAGGGAACGTGGCCAATTTTCAGAAACTTATGAAGCAGGCCCAGAAAATGCAGGAACAGATGATGCGAGTCCAGGAGGAACTGGCGACCAAAACAGTGGATGCCACGGCAGGTGGTGGAATGGTGACCGCTGTCGTTAATGGAAAATTTGAGGTCGTGTCGCTGAAAATCGAGAAAGAAGTCGTTGATCCGGAAGATATAGAAATGCTTCAGGACCTGATTGTCGCAGCAGTAAACGAGGGGATTCGTAAAGCCCAGGAGATGTCGGCATCTGAAATGTCGAAAATCACCGGCGGTCTCAACATGAATATTCCCGGATTAACATAAGGACTCTTGTGCGATGACAGGTTATGCGCCGCCGATACGGCGGTTGATTCAAGAGTTGAGCAGATTCCCCGGTATCGGGGAGAAAACGGCAACGCGATTGGCCATCCACATCCTGACCACATCTGAGGATGATGCAAAACGACTTGCCGACAGCATCCTTGAGGTCAAACAGAAGATACGCCTCTGTTCCCTCTGTTTTAATCTGACGGACGGTGATTTGTGTGAAATCTGCAGAGACACGACCCGGGATCGGGAGCTTGTTTGTGTTGTTTCCGATCCGGATTCGCTGGTGTCGATCGAAGAGAGCGGCAGTTTCACCGGGACCTATCATGTCCTTCATGGAACCCTTTCTCCCATTGATGGCATCGGGCCGGATAGTCTGAGACTTCAGGAATTGCTCGATAGAATATCACGGGAAGGTGTGAGCGAAGTCATTATCGCAACGAACCCGAGCGTGCAGGGTGAGTCGACGGCACTGCTGATCGCCAGACTGCTCAAGGATAAACCGGTAAAGGTGTCGAGAATTGCCCTCGGTATTCCCGTCGGGGGTGATCTGAAATATACGGACAAGATGACCATGGCAAAGGCCATGGAATTTCGTCGTGATTTTTAGGATATAACATCTATGTGCTCGGTGAGGGAAATCTCTTGTAAAGCCATAATTGAAACGGTGCGACGGCTTTTTCTCGAGGCGAATACCGAGTTAGGGGATGATGTGTTGCGCTGTCTCAACGCCGCGGTTTCCCGTGAAGCGTCGGAAATCGGACGTTATGGACTTGAGAAAATACAAGAAAATGCCCGAATTGCCCGTGAAATGTCAGTACCGCTCTGTCAGGATACGGGTCTGGCGGTCCTTTTTGTTGAAATGGGGCAGGATGTTCGTATTATCGGCGGAAATTTCACGGATGCAATCCAGAAAGGCGTTCGTCAGGCATACCGGGACGGGTACTTCAGAAAATCCGTCTGTGATCCCCTTTCGCGTCGGAACACGGGTGATAACACCCCCGCAATCATTCATTCTGAAATTGTTAGAGGAGATAAAATTAAAATCGTTGCCATGCCGAAAGGCGGGGGAAGCGAAAACATGAGCAGGTGTTTCATGCTCCTGCCGGCTGCGGGTACCGAGGGCGTACGGGCGGCCGTTGTGGAAAGCGTTGCCGATGCGGGTCCGAACCCCTGCCCTCCCGTGATCGTGGGTGTCGGCATCGGTGGATCGATGGAGCAATCCGCTATTCTGGCAAAGAAAGCGCTCCTGAGGCCGTTGGGAGAATCCCATCGTAACGATCCCCGTCTGCAGCGGCTTGAAAGAGAAATCCTTGGGGAAATCAATAAGCTCGGTATCGGACCGCACGGATATGGGGGATTCATTACCGCATTGGCGGTGCATATCGAAATGATGCCCTGTCATATAGCGAGTCTCCCCGTAGCGATCAACATACAATGTCATGCGACACGGCATAAGGAAGCGGTGATTTAAGGACTGCGGGATCGAAATAATGCAATGAACAAACCTATTAATATTCATACACCCCTCACTGATGAAATATGCGAAGCTCTCACCGTTGGTGATATAGTCCTCCTGACCGGGGATGTGATAACGGGACGAGATACTGCACATCGGAGATTAAGTGACGCCGTCCTTGCAGGTGACCCACTGCCGGTCACCCTTGCGGGAGCAACATTATTCTATGCAGCTCCCACCCCGGCCCGGCCCGGACAGGTCATTGGTTCGATCGGTCCGACAACGAGCAGTCGCATGGATCGATATACGCCGATGCTCATCGAGCGTGGTCTGAGAGGCATGATCGGTAAGGGTAAGCGGTCGGCAGAAGTCAGGGATAGCATGAAACGCTATAAAGCCATTTATTTCGGTGCTATGGGGGGTGTTGCAGCACTGCTGGCGGGATGTGTGCGAAAAGCTGAAGTGGTCGCCTATGCGGATCTCGGTCCGGAGGCAATGATGCACCTGGAAGTTGTGAAATTTCCATTGGTGGTCGTCAATGATGTCCGGGGCGGGGATCTCTATGAAGATGCAGCCGCCAGGTATCGTCGGTGATATGGAGAGCAGTCATGAAAAAGTCTGATATTATTGATTGCGATCGTTGCGGAAAGCTGAAATAACCGCATATTTTCAGAAATAATTTATTGACACTGGAAATTAAATGTATTACTAACCTAACTTTACGGTGCAATTCCAGCGTAAATAAATGATATAAAGGGAGAATCGCCTGATGATTGAGATACGTTGGCATGGAAGAGGTGGTCAGGGTGCCGTTACATCCGTTGAGATGCTGGCGCTTGCCGCTATTGAAGAAGGTAAGTATGCCCAGGGTTTCCCCAGTTTCGGTCCCGAGAGACGGGGCGCCCCCGTTGCGGCATTCAACAGAGTTGATGATAAGCAGATAAAAGTACGATCCGGTATTTACAAGCCGGATGTCGTTGTCGTTCTTGATCCGAGTCTTGTAGCCCTGGTAAATGTCACCGAAGGTCTTAAAGAGGGCGGTACCCTGATTGTCAACACCGTGCTGTCCCCTGAAGATGTGAGAGAGAGAACAAAATTCAAAGGGACGATTGCTACGGTTGATGCCACCCATATTGCACGAGAAGAGCTGGGCGTTCCCATTACGAACACGACGATGCTCGGGGCCGTCATAAAGGCGGTAAACCCTGTGAAAGTCGAATCGTTGAACGCTCCACTGAAAGAGAGATTCGGAAGGTTGGCTCCGAGGAACATGAAAGCGCTCAAACGGGCGCATGACGAGTTAAATCTATCTACAGCAGCTTAAATAACTTTGAGGTTGTCCTATGAAGAAGAAAAAATGGCCTGAAGCGTGGCATGAAGTAAATCCCGGTTGCATTGTGTTTGCGCCGGCGAATGCACGAGAATATCACACAGGAAGCTGGAAGGCGCAACGTCCGATATGGGACGATTCGAAATGTATAAAATGCGGTATCTGTTACATATTCTGTCCGGAAGGATGTGTCACACAACAGGAAGACGGAACATTCAGGGCGGATTTGGATTACTGCAAAGGGTGCGGAATCTGCGCTCACGAATGCTGGCCCGGTGCCATAACGATGATTGAGGAGGGTTAAGAATGGCTAAACGTGTTGGTATGGAAGTAGCGATCGCGGCGGCTGAAGCTGTCGGGATGTGTGATATCGACGTGGCGGCTGTCTATCCGATCACTCCCCAGTCACACATTGCGGAACATCTTTCGGAGATTGTCGCCGACGGAAGAACCGACGCGGAGTTTGTAACGGTCGAATCGGAGCACTCCGCAATCAGCTGTGTTGCCGGTGCTTCGGGAACGGGTGCCCGCGTTTATACGGCCACCAGTTCTCAGGGACTGATGCTCATGCATGAAATTCTTCCCATTGTATCGGCCATGAGGCTTCCCGTCGTTATGGGAATCGCCAATCGTGCGGTATCGGGACCGCTGAATATCCTCAACGATCATTCTGATATTATGCCTCAGAGAGATAACGGGTGGATCGCCATGTTTACGGAAAATGGCCAGGAAACGGTGGATCTGACCATCCAGTCATTTAAAATTGCGGAGCATCCCGACGTGATGCTGCCCTGTTGCGTAAATATCGACGGTTTCCAGTTGACCCACATGGTTGAACCGATTGAATTCCCCGATCAGAAACTGGTCAATAAATTTCTGCCACCGAGAAAACCCTATGCGACGCTTCATCCCGATAAGCCTGTATCAATGGGGACCTTTGCCATGTCTGATATTTTCCCGGAGGTTATGAAGGCAAAAGATGAGGCCCTGAAAAATTCGAAGAAGATTATTTTGGGCATCTGGGATGAATGGGAGAAAATGTTCGGACGTCGTTACCGACCCGTTGAAACATATTGTGCCGATGATGCGGACGTAATTCTTTTGACCATGGGTTCCATGGGCGAGACGGCGGAGATTGGCATTAACGAATTGCGAAAGAAGGGGATATCCGCGGGATTGGTTAAGCTGAGACTCTGGAGACCGTTCCCCTTTGAAGAATTGAAACAGGCGGTGAAAAAGGCCAAGATTCTGGTCGTGACGGACCGTGCGGTTTCCTTTGGTGGTCCCGGAGGGCCCGTTGCAAGCGAGGTGAGAGCGGCGCTGTACGGTGAAAAAGAACGTCCGTTGATCTATAATCAGATCATCGGCCTCGGTGGGCGTGATATGGCCGTGTCAGACTTCGTTGCAATGGTTGAAGATGCCGTAAAATCCGGTGAAAAAGGAATCATTAAAGACTACGAATTTTATGGAGTGAGGGGATAATGAATATTATAGAAAATTTCGATTTATATGCCCCGAGGTTAGTTGATAAGAAAGAGTATTTATGTTCCGGTCATCGGGCTTGTCAGGGGTGTGGAGAAGTCCTTGGGCTTCGTCTGATGTGCAAGGCGTTGGGCCCGGATGTGGTCATCGCGAATGCCACGGGTTGTATGGAGATCATATCAAGTATGTATCCATCAACTGCATGGGAAGTGCCGTGGATTCATGTGGCCTTTGAAAATGCGGCGGCAGTGGGATCCGGTGTCGAGGCGGGACTGAAGGCCTTGCGGAGAAAAGGAAAGATAGCGGATCGAGATGTGAAGGTTGTCGGCGTCGCGGGAGACGGCGGCACGATGGACATCGGTCTGCAGGCCCTCTCGGGTGCCATGGAACGAGGCCATGACATGCTTTTCGTCTGTCTTGATAATGAAGCCTATATGAATACGGGAATCCAGCGATCAAGCGGTACCCCTATGGGGGCATCCACGACGACATCACCGGCAGGAAAGGTAAGCTCCGGTCAGAAAACCTGGAAAAAGAACGTGCCGGAGATTATGGTCGCCCACGGAGTGTCCTATGTGGCGACGGCATGCCCCAGTTATCCCCTGGATTTCATCAACAAGGTGAAAAAAGCCATGAAAGTAAAGGGACCGTCATATATTCACTGCTTTACTGTCTGTCCCACCGGCTGGAGAAGTCCCTCCGAGATGACCATTAAGCTCGGTCGGCTGGTTGTTGAAACGGGAATATTCCCTCTGTATGAAGTGGAAGACGGAAAGTACAGAATGACTGTTGAAGTCGATCAATTACGCCCCATTGAAGATTATATGAAGCCTCAAGGCCGATACCGTCATCTGACGCCGGATCAGATAGAGATAATTCAAGACAGGGTATACCAGGAATACAACAAGTTGCAGGACAAGATCAACGGCCTGCATGCCTGGTCGGATTTGCAATATGAGTGGGGGTTATTTGATTAAATTTCCACATCTTCATAATACACAGAATAGGGTGGCTTGAGAATGGATAAAGTTGCATTTAGCAGTTGGAACGGGAAGATAATAGATAACAGAAAGGGTAAGGCGTCAAAGGCGTTGAAATCGGCCGGCGTGAATTTTCCTGAACTGCCGGGGAAAGCGGATGCCTTGATGGGATGGAACGGCCTCGTCGTTATGAATCCAAAGGCGGATGTTGTTTCCCTGACCCTGAATTATCTGAAAGAAGCGAGAAAAATATCATGTGGTGAATGCTCCGTTTGCATGATTGGTATTGATAAGATCATCGACATGTTTGAGCTGATGACGGAAGGACTGGGAGATCAAGGTGCACTTGCGGAAATCGAAAGAATTGCCAATGAAGTTTCAGCAAATGCGAAATGTGCCTTCGGACAGTCAGCCCTCTTTCCGGTTTCCGATGCCGTAAAATATTACAAGAAGGATTTTCTCGATGTGATCAAGGGTGGGCGGAAAATCGATGCTGCGGGTTATCGGTCAGCCGTTACCGCACCATGCATAGAGGCATGTCCGGCGAGCCTTGATATACCGGGATATATCGAACTGATTAAAAACAGAAGATTTGCAGAGTCGCTCAATCTTATCAGAGAAAAGTGTATTCTTCCCGGCGTTGTCGGGCGGGTATGTACCCACCCCTGTGAGCAGGCCTGTGTCAGGAACTATATTGATGAACCCCTTTCGATCAGATTGCTGAAACGAGCGGCCGCAGATTTTGATCTTCAAGAAGGCGGCGGGTCGTTGGGCGGCCCCAGGACGGCAAAAAAGGAAAATGTTGCCGTTATCGGATCAGGGCCTGCGGGACTTGCTGCAGCGTATAACCTTCGTGTTATGGGATATGGCGTGACGATATTCGAAACGTTTCCCCAGGCCGGTGGCATGGCCGCCGTCGGTATCCCCGGATATCGGTTGCCTGCTGATATCCTCAGCCATGAAATCGATCTGATCAAGAGAATGGGAGTTGAACTCAAACTCAATACGAAAATGGAAACCCTCGATGTAGATCGTCTGAAAAAAGAAGGCTATGATGCTGTTTTTCTTGCAGTCGGCGCCCACAAGGGAAATCCCATGGGAGCTAGGGGTGAGGATGCCGGATGTGAAGGATTTGTCGACGGTGTGGAATTCCTCAGAGATATCAATCTCGGAAAGAAGATCGAGCCGAAGAAAAAGGTACTCATCATCGGCGGTGGTAACGTGGCGCTCGATTGTGCCCGAAGCTGCGTCAGGCTTGGATTTAAGGATGTTGAAATCGTTTATCGTCGATCCCGCGCCGAAATGCCCGCACGGGAAGAGGAAATCGAGGGAGCTGAGGCCGAAGGTGTTAAAATAATGTATCTTACTGCTCCTCTGGAAATCGTCGCTTCGGAAGGGCGGTTAGAGTGTCTTGGTTGTGTTAAAATGAAACTGGGAAAGCCCGACGAAAGCGGAAGAAAACGGCCGGTACCGGTCAAAGGATCGGAACATACCATTGAAGCGGATATGGTAATCTGCGCGATTGGCCAGAGCCCCGAACTTCCTGTTGTGAAGGCCAAGAAGAAGCTTTCAACTACACCTTGGGGCACAGTAGAGGTCGATGCGGTAACGTATAAGACATCTGTTGAGGGTGTCTTCGCCGGGGGTGACTGTGTAACCGGTCCGGCAACCCTGATTGAGGCATTGAATGCCGGAAATGAAGTCGCAAAAAGCATCGATGCCTATCTTCAGAATGCTAAACCGGAAAAAGGTATTTCATTTAAAGGGGTCGAGGTCGGAAAGCATCGGGGAGATGCTTTTGTCGGAAAGAAAGCGGCGGGGAAAGTCGATCTCCTTGACAGCAAGAAGCGAATTAAGAGTTTCTCTGAAGTTGAAGGTGCTTTTGCTGCGGCCGATGCAATGAAAGAGGCCCAGCGATGTCTTCGATGTTACCGGGTTGTCGTCTGGCAATAACATATCCGAATAATATTTGAAATTCATTTTAGCAAGGGGAATGGAATGATTGATATAGTAATAAACGGGCGGAAGGTGAAGGCAAAAGAAGGTACGACGATATTGGAAAATGCCCGAGAGCTGAGATTGGATATCCCGACACTCTGTTATCATGAAGATCTCAGCCCATTCGGAGCCTGCCGTCTCTGCGCGGTTGAGGTAAAAGTCAACGGCACGTGGCACGTCGCTACTTCCTGCAACACCGTGGTCGAAAAGGGAATGGAGATTAAAACGGATACTGACCAGGTTCGTGAGAGCAGAAAGCTCGCCGCTGAATTGCTTTATTATAAATATCCTGATACCGAGGCGGTGCGAGAAATTGCCGAGAAGCTGGGAGTCGATGTTTACGATGAAAAAGGAGAAGATCACGATTGCATCCTCTGTGGATTGTGCGTGCGAACCTGCCGTGAAATCGTCGGCGTCAGCGCCCTCACATTTCTGGATCGGGGTCCCGGCCGTGATCTGGACGAACCGAAGATTGATTTTAATCCAACTACATGCATCGGTTGCGGTTCATGTGCATATATCTGTCCGACGGGCTTTGTGAAGATGGAAGCGGAAGACGATAAGCGAATTATTTGGAACAAAGTGTTCAAGATGGTGCCCTGCGAAGAGTGTGGACGATATTTTGCCCCAGAAGACCAACTTCGTTATATCAGCAGGACGACGGGGGTGCCGTTCGAGAAACTGACAACCTGTGTGAGCTGCAGATGACAATCTGTAAAAAAACATTGTAAATAACCTCGGATTCTGTTACAAGCGCTTGCTTGTCGGAGACTATCCGCAAGAATTCTGACAGAGCCCCGATGGATCGGTACTAGCCAGCACATCCTGAGGGAGTTGCGCAGAAGAGAATATTCCCCGGTAGCTCAGCAGGTAGAGCAGCTGGCTGTTAACCAGCGGGTCCGTGGTTCGAGTCCGCGCCGGGGAGCCAGAAATAACAAGGGGTTACCTAATGCAGGGTAACCCCTTTCGTTTATCCTTGTTACCCTTGTTATAATTTCCTAAGTTTCTCTACTTCTCAATGTGCTAGGTTTAAGAGCGATAAAACAGAAATCATCATTAGTAATACAGGAAGCAGTATCGGGTCTTTCAAATGCTTAGGCTGAGACGCCTTGATCTCACTAGTCCCAGGGAAAAATGTATAAAGATTCACCCATCAACAAAATCCGTAAACATCCCGGCAAGGTCGGCAAAGCCGTGGCCGACCAACTGGCTCTGGAGCAATACGAGATCTTCCACCAGCAAAGCCTCGACGAGGGAGCCCACGAAGAAACATTGGCTGACGATGTCGAGCTGAAACGCTTTCTGGAAGATGGCGGCAAGGTGAACAAAGATGATTGAACCTGATCAATACCGGCGGATAAAAGATGAACTGAAACCATGAGCGAATATCAGTATTACGAGTTTCTGGCCATTGACCGGCCTTTGACAACGGATGAGATGGCCGAACTGCGGGCGCTCTCGACACGAGCCACGATTACGCCGGTGAGCTTCACCAACGAATACAACTGGGGCGATTTCAAGGGCGATCCCGAAAAACTGATGCAGCGCTATTTCGATGCCCATATCTATGTGGCCAACTGGATGACGGCCACATTCATGGTGCGCCTGCCCATCGAAGCATTGACCAAAGAGACGGCCAAAGCTGCGGCCGTGCCTTACCTGTTGGATATCAAGGCCACCAAGACTCATTGGATCATTACCTGGAGTTTGGAGGAGTCGGAAAACTACGACCGCTTCGGCATAGAGGACGGCCGCGGCAGGATGGCGCGTCTGGCTCCGGTGCGGGATGAACTGCTGCGCGGGGACCTGCGCAGCCTGTACATCGGCTGGCTGCTGGCCGCAGCCGGGGAGATGATGGATGACGATGAGATGGAGCCGCTATGCGTGAGCTGATTGGGAAACCTGACGGCGAGCCAGCAGGCGCTGGCCGAATTTTTTGAGGTGGACCCGGACCTGCTGGCCGGTGCCGGCATGGGCAGCCCGTCTGCTCCGAAGGCGGAAATTTCGCCACGTGAAATGGATAGGTGGATCGATGCCCTGCCAAGAGAAGAAGTCAATTCGACCCTGAAACAACTGCTGGAGGGCAAGGGGCAGCAGGCCGGACGGTCCATCAGGAACCGGTTCGCATCATGGCGGCGCGGCTCACAGACGGGCGATATGGATGCACCCCGGCGTACGGTGGGAGAATTGCGGCAGAACGCCGAAAAGGCACGACAAATTCGGCTGGAAAAGCAAAAACGGGACCGAAAACAACGGGAGATTAATCGACGTGAGAAACGCAAGGCGTATCTGAAGAATCTGTCCAGCGATTTTCCCAAGGTCTGGGCTTTGGTTAAAGAACCCGTCGAGTGCGGATCGGCGCGGGGGTATGACGAAGCATGCCGCATACTTGTCGACATCGCCGAAGCCCATGACCTGTTTGCGACCAAAAAGCAATTCCAAAACGAATTGAAAAAATTCATAGCCGGCCACCTGCGGCGCAAGGCGCTGATTCAACGCTTAGTGAAGGCCGGCATCTGGAAGGAAGAATAAATGCGGCAACACAAAGCAACAGACGATGACATCGACCTGAGCAAACCGGTCGAATTGGTCGCCCTATCGGTCAAGGAGCGGGCCGCCCGGTGCCGTTTGCTGGGAAGCGACCGGATCATTATCCTGCGCGCGAGCCGCCTCTGGGAGGTGGTTCCTGGCGCCATCGTCACGGTAACGCCCCAAAAGCAGTGGCGTTACGGCGGTCATCCGTATCTCTCCGGCGAGATTCAGTCGACCCGGATCGACGTGAAGGCCCTCGATCTCGTGCCACTGGGGCTTGAAGAGATGGGCATGTGGGACCCCAAGGAGGAGTAATGGGGAGAAGATGAAGAACCCATCGACGTATGGGCCCTGCCGATCATCGCTCACGGTCCCCGCCCCATGTTCGAAATGGAGCAGGTGCTGCCCGGCGAGGACCTTGACGACCCTTTCAATGACCCCATCACCCGGTCCAACGATCTCAAAGACGCCGGCCAGTGGGCAGAGGCGATCATGATTTTGATGGAGCTGTGCCAGGAGGACCTGCGCTGTCTCGATGCCCATACACATCTGGGCAATTTCGTCTTTGATCACCATCCCCAGGATGCCATTCGCCATTACGAAGTCGGACTGCGTATTGGCGAGCTGTCTTTCGGTGCCGACTTTACCGGCGTGCTGGCGTGGGGTCTTATTGACAATCGTCCAAGCGATTCAGAAATCGCGGATTGGATTGGCACAGAAGCCCATCAATACTGAAAGTGTACCATAGAATGGATCGAACAGGTTTACCCAAATGTCTTTGGCCCGGAATGGCTTTTCGGTGGAAAGAAACACGGTTGGTCTCTCAGATACAAAAGAGGGGCAGTCTGTCATCATATACAAAGAAGGAATACGGCAAGGCCAAGACATATGATGATGGGAAATGGCAGCTTCTTACAATCGACATTGAGAATGTTCTGAAAGACGCATTTTCGCTTTTGGCGGTCAAGCGAAAAAAAAGAGCAAAGAGAAGCTGACCTATGGCAATAGATGATTCTAACAATGACATCGGTCTGTTGGCGCAGGAAATGTTGATTGTCTGAAAGCCGAGCCGGTTGCTGAGGAGGGGGAACCTGACACCGTACAATCTTCGGTTACGTATGATCGTTAGATAAAATATGGGTGATGGGATAAGACATGATTGAACCGACGCCGCGCTTCTGGGAGATCTTTTTCGAGCTCTACGAGAGCTTACCCCGGCAGGGGCCGGGCAACCGAGCATCCGCTGCCAAGGCACTCGCCCTCTGTCGTGACCTACCGCCTTCGCCCGCTATAATAGACCTTGGTTGCGGCGTTGGTGGGCAGACACTGCAACTCGCCGAGCTTACATCAGGAAACATCGTCGCCGTGGACAGCCATGCTCCGAGCATTGAGCGGCTGCACGCGACGATTGCCGAACATGGGCTATCCCAACGAATCTCTCCGGTGGTCGGCGACCTATCCAACCTTGGGCAACCGCCCGGAAGCTTCGACCTCGTCTGGTCCGAGGGCGCACTTTACAATATCGGCATCGAGAGTGCCCTGCGCGTCTGCCACAAGCTGTTGTGTCCTGGTGGCTACCTCGCTTTCACGGATGCCGTCTGGCGCAAGGAGAATCCACCGCCCGAAGTGAAGGCGAGCTTCGAGAATGATTACCCGACCATGGGAAGGGTTCCAGACATCCAGGCTGCAATCGAAAGAAGCGGCTTTTCGCTCATCGGTCACTTCACCTTGCCGGACGATGCCTGGTGGGATGATTTCTACACCCCAATGGAGATTCGTATTGAGGAACTGCGACAAAAATATGCGGACGGCGAAGCGCTTACCGTGCTTGACCAACTCGCGCAAGAGCCCGCAATACACCGAAGTTACTCGGACTACTACGCTTACGAGTTCTTTGTGGCGCGTCTGAAGGTGTAATGAACCTCAGAGGAAATGTGATTCAACGCCGCTTCCGCCTCACCGGGAGCGGCCTGATATTTGTTAACCCATTGATATTGAGGGTTTTCGGTTAACTGCGGAAGAAAGAGACCGGTTATGAAGAGGGTTGCACACAGGGAGTCAGAAAAAATAAGTCCTGACCAAGCGTCATGCCTTATTTTTTTGTTTTCCGGCATTTCTTTCGAATTCATTTGACCTGAACCACAGAAACATATAAAGCTACAAGACCTCTGAAAGATAACTCGGCGGTCCGTGAACCGGGTAAATCCTCGTAAAGGCCGCTGTTCATAGGGCTGAGAAGAGGACAAGGATGAGCAAAAAGAAAAAAACGAGCAGTATCAAAGAAAAAATATTTCCCAAGGAGGGAGGCAATATTATTGATATTGCTCCTTTTATAAGCAGGCGGGCCGTGGACCGAGTGATGTCCGGTACGTTCGATGAGGTCGATGAAACCGCTCTGTATGAGGCACAGGAGATTATCTACCGTGCCTGGGAATCAGCCGGTAGAAAGCAGCGGGTGCAATTGGCCCGGGAAGCTCTCGGGATTTCACCGGACTGTGCCGATGCCTATGTTCTCCTGGCGGAAGAATCGGCGGCATCCCTCGATGATGCGATGGAGTTGTATAAGAAAGGCGTCGACGCGGGCGAGCGGGTCCTCGGAAAGAGCGCCTTTGCTGACGATGTCGGCTACTTCTGGGTCATTCTGGAGGCACGTCCTTACATGCGTGCCCGTGAAGGTCTTGCTCAATGCCTCTGGGACAAGGGAGAACATGAGGAAGCCATCCTCCATTATAAAGACATGCTCCGCCTGAATCCCGATGATAATCAGGGCATTCGATATATCTGCATGTCGTGTCTGCTTGAACTCGATCGATACGATGAGCTGTGGGATCTCCTGAGCGACTATGCCGGTGATGATGATACGTACTGGCTGTATACGAAAGCGCTCGTATCCTTCAGACGGGAGGGGGACAGCGAGGGTTCCGTTACACTCCTGGAGAAGGCTGTTGACGCAAATCCACATGTTCCGTCATATCTCCTCGGCACAAAAAAGATTTCGAGACGACTGCCCGAATATGTCGGCATCGGGGACGAGAGTGAAGCCCTCGTTTATGCCGCCGCAAATGTCGATACATGGAAGAAGACCCCGGGAGTGCTCGACTGGCTGGCTGTCCGGAATCGATTGTTATAAAAAGCAGTTACGGTGTGGATGCGTCAATCCGGAGGTGCAGCGGTGTAAGGATTGAATCATTCGTGGCGTAATGATATAAAGAAACAACGCGACAGTTCATATCTTTTTCATCGATGCCGTCGGATCCGAATCGCCCGTGAAAGTGCTCGCACACGCTATGCTGCAAGAGCGGTGTGATTTACGGTACCTGTCCGGTGATATTGCTGCCCTATTCCTGACGATATGAAAAGAGATTTCCATAGCAAATATTTTTTCATTCTCACCGTGCCTCGAAATCTATAACTGCTTGTAAACATTAGATTCCCGCTACCATTGGAATGACAGGGGGAGATTTGCGAACAGTCTGTAAATCTCTCATGAACTCTTCATCGTTTCTTCATCGGATTGTCATCAAACCGTAATATACATGTCATATATCTGTTACAAGGGAACGTATTCATATTGTTGCGATTTCTTTGATTCTTAATAAAGTCGTCATACAATTGTAACATTTGTCGTGTAGGGTTTCCTCAAATCACAAACATAATCAAAAAACTCATGACAAGGAGGAACCACGATGAGAAGGATTATGAACATTTTTTTGGTTGCCGTTATCTGCCTTGCGACTGCAGGAGTGGGGACGGCTCGTACCGGTGAAACAATCGTTATCAAGGGTTCGACGACGGTGCTTCCCGTGGCGCAGGGAGCGGCTGAAGCCTATATGAAGCTTCATCCCGACATCAATATTTCAATTTCCGGCGGCGGTTCCGGCAACGGTATCAAAGCCCTTGTCGATAAATCGACGGACATTGCCACCTCATCACGGTTCGTCAAAGACAAGGAAATCGAGATGTCTACGGCAAAGGGCGTATACCCTGTTCCGCACCGTGTAGCCATCGATGCCATCGTGCCGATCGTGCATTCCGAAAATCCGGTCGGCGACCTCACGATCGAACAGTTGAGCCTTATTTATCAGGGCAAGATCAGAAACTGGAAAGAAGTGGGCGGTCAGGATCTTCAGATCGTGGTGGTATCCCGTGACACGAGCTCCGGCACCTACGAGGTCTGGGAAGAAAAGGTTCTCCACAAGGCGAAGGTCTTTCCCCGGGCACAGTTGCAGGCATCAAATGGCGCCGTCATTCAGGCGGTTTCAAAGAACAGATATGCCATTGGATATATCGGCTTCGGCTATTTGAATAAGACTGTAAAGGCGCTTACCGTCGGCGGCGTTGAGGCGTCGGTTGAGACGGCCTTATCCGGCGTGTATCCTGTGGCCCGGCCGCTGTTCATGTTTACCAACGGATGGCCGACAGGAACCGTCTCGTCCTTTATCAACTTTATCGTGAGCAGAGAAGGCCAGGAGATCGTAACTAAAGAGGGATTCATTCCACTGTTTTAGACTGATCAGATATCGTTTCGTTCCGGCTGCCGGCACAGGATGCCCGCACCACATGAGGTGTACGGCACCCCCGGCAGCCGACGAAATAACAGACTGAGGTCGTTACATGAAGCGAAAAATCAAAGAGACGATTATAAAAAATATTTTCTTATTTATTGCCCTCGTTTCTATTGTTATTCTCGCTCTTATTGTCATTTTTCTCTTCATTGAAGGAATTCCGGTCTTTAAGGTCGTTTCAATCAAGGATTTCATTTTCGGCATTGAGTGGTATCCCACCTATGATCCGCCGTCATTCGGCATCTGGTCCCTCATCGTCGGTTCATTTATTGTAACCCTCTGCGCATCGGTGATCGCCATACCCCTTGGAGTCCTGTCTGCCGTGTATATTGCCGAAATTGCGCCGCCATTGATCAAGGAGGTATTCAAACCGGTCGTCGAACTCCTTGCCGGACTGCCGTCGGTGGTGCTCGGCTTTTTCGGCATGGCCGTCATGGCCCCGTGGCTGCAGGCGACCTTCGATATCCCCACAGGGTTGAATATTGTCAATGCTTCGATGCTGCTCGCCCTCATGGCGGTACCCACCATAGCCAGTATATCAGAGGATGCGCTGTATTCCGTGCCGCAGGAATTCAAGGAGGCGTCGTATGCTCTGGGGGCGACACGCTTCGAGACGATTGCCAGGGTCATCGTGCCGGCGGCTCTTTCGGGAATATCGACAGCGGTTATTCTTGGTATGGCCCGTGCTATCGGTGAAACGATGGTTGTACTCATGGTGGCTGGTGGTGCCGCGGCGATACCGGAAAGTATTTTCGACTCGGTCCGGCCCATGCCCGCAAGTATTGCCGCGGAAATGGGGGAAGCTCCCTTCCGGAGCGACCATTACCATGCTCTTTTCGCGACGGGTATTATTCTGTTCGGTTTAACACTTTCTTTCAATCTGATTGCCGACTACGTATCACATAAATTCAAAGAGGTGGGGTCTGCCACGCTATGAGATGGCGTTACTTCAAACAACATGCATTCTTTGCGATCGTCCGGCTGGCGGCGTTCTCAATTGCCGCGGCCATCGGTGCGTTCCTCGTTTATATCCTGGTGAACGGCATCGGCGCCATCAGCTGGGAATTTCTCAGTGAGCACCCCCGGGAATCGATGACCAAGGGGGGCATCATGCCGGCGATTCTCGGTACCTTCTATCTGACTGCCGGGGCCATTATTATCGCCCTGCCGCTCGGTGTTGCGTCCGCCATATACTTAAGCGAATACGCGAAGCAGGGACCTGTTATCAGAATAATCCGTGTCGGTGTCAATTGTCTCGCCGGGGTCCCGTCCATCGTGTTCGGGCTGTTCGGTCTGGGACTTTTTGTGGTGTTTCTTCAGTTCGGGTCATGTATATTGTCGGGTGCATTGACGCTGGGGTTTCTGATTCTGCCGACGATCATCGGCGCTTCGGAAGAAGCGCTGAAATCGGTCCCTCAGACATTCCGGGAGGCATCGCTGGGACTTGGTGTTTCAAAGTGGCAGACAATACTGCGCATTGTCCTGCCGAACGCCCTGCCGGGTATTCTGACCGGATCGATTCTCGGCATCGGCCGTGCCGCGGGAGAAACGGCTCCGATCATGTTTACCGCCGCGGCCTTTTTTACGGCCAAACTGCCCTCATCGATATTTGATGAGGTCATGGCGCTGCCGTATCATGTGTATGTGCTGGCAACAGCGGGGACATATATTGAGGAAACGAGACCACTTCAATATGGAACGGTGCTTGTCCTGGTTGCTCTCGTGCTGGGAGTTGATTTGATTGCCATAATAATACGCAGCTATATCAGAAAGAAAAAAAGATGGTAACCATGCGAACTAATGATAGTATTATACAGACAAAGCAAGTGAATTTTTTCTATGGCACGTTCAAGGCGTTGATTGACGTTACCATGGATTTCGAGAAGAATAAAGTGACCGCCCTGATCGGTCCTTCAGGTTGCGGGAAGTCCACATTGCTCAGACTCCTCAACAGGATGAATGATCTCATTGATGGGACGCGTGTCGAGGGAGAAGTTATTTTCGAAGGAACAAATATTTACGATACCGGCATCGATCCTGTTGATATCCGACGAAGAATAGGGATGGTATTTCAGAAGCCCAATCCCTTTCCCAAAACGATTTTTGATAATATTACCTACGGGCCGAAACTTAATGGCGTCCGCAGCAAAGATGCTCAGGAGACTCTTGTGCAGCAAAGCCTTGAACAGGCATCACTCTGGGAGGAAGTGAAAGATATCCTGAATCGATCGGCCATGACGCTTTCAGGCGGGCAGCAACAGCGTCTCTGTATTGCCCGGGCGCTGGCGATGAGACCGGATGTCCTGTTGATGGATGAGCCGACATCGGCGCTCGATCCTATCTCGACGGCGAAAATAGAGGAATTAATTGCGGAACTGAAAAGGAACTATACGATCATCATCGTTACTCATAACATGCAGCAGGCTGCACGGGTATCCGACTACACCGGGTTCTTTTATCTTGGAAAACTTATTGAGTTTAATCCGACAGAGAAACTCTTTACCAAGCCTGACGAGAAGCAGACGGAAGAATATATTACCGGACGATTCGGCTGACATGAAAGGATGGGAAAATGGCAGAAAAGGCTCACACAAGCAGCGTCTATGACAGAGCGCTCCAATCTATCAAGGAGAATCTATTATTTGCAGGGGCCCTTGCGGAACAGGCGATACAGAGAGCAATGACGTGTCTCCTGGAGCGGGATTCCGATCTCGGGAGGAATGTTATTGATTCTGACATGCAGATTGACCGGCTCGATGAGGAAATTGAACGGAAATGTCTTGACGTTATTGCGCTGAGGCAGCCGGTTGCCAAGGATTTACGGTTCATAACCACCGCCATCAAAATCAATGCCCATCTGGAGAGAATCGGCGATATGGCCGCCAATATCGCCGAAAAGGCGATAGCACTGAATGAAGAACCGCAACTCAAGCCATATATCGATCTGCCGCGCATGTCCGACACGGCCCAGCAGATGATTAAAAAGAGCCTCGACGCCCTGGTGAGAGAAGATTGTGATTTGGCTGAAGAGGTCATCAAGGCGGATGAGATAGTGGATAGTCTGAACGACCAGATCTTCAGAGAACTTCTTACCTTTATGATGGAAGATCCCCGGACGATTCACCGGGCCCTTCTCATCATGCAGATTGCCAAAAACCTGGAACGGATTTCGGATCACGCCACGAGTATCGCCGTCATGATCATTTATCTGGTGACAGGTCGGAACGTGCGCCACCGTGATAAGATGGAGAAGACTAAATAAAGAGAAACGTGACATTGTGTAGAACACCGGAAGGAATGCCTCATGAAAGGTAACTTGTTTTATAAGATTTTCGTAACATATATTATCATTATACTCCTGGCGATGGCAACAGTCGTGTTTCAGGTTACCGGTCAGATAAAAACAAAGCTGATGGACAAAATCGAATCCGATCTGACGGTCTATGCGGAAATGATCAATCTTACTTACTCAAAGGAGGAGATCGAATCGAAGCTGGCAAACCTTGCGAATCTGGCCGATGCGCGGATAACCCTCATCGATGCCGCCGGGAATGTATTTTTCGATTCGGAAGCGCCCGCCTTGGAAATGGATAATCACCTTAATCGCACCGAAGTACAGGAGGCACGGGTTAAAGGGAAAGGATCGGCAATCCGTTACAGTCATACGCTTGGCATTGATACCTTGTATGTCGCCTTGCCGATGGTGGAAAATACCGACATCAGGGGGTATGTGCGCCTGGCGCGACCCCTTTACGAGATAAGAAAAACCGTTGGTGCATTCAATATGTTGATTTTTCAGTCATTCGCTCTTGTGGGCGTGATTTCCTTCATCATTGCATTTATTTTTTCTGCGCGGCTGGTGTCTCCTATTCAGGAGATGGAACAGTTTACGAGGAAATTGAAAGACGGAGACATTTCGGGAATGCTTCTCATCAATTCCAGTGATGAAATGGGACGTCTGGCCCGCAACATTAATTATATCGTTACGGAACTGCAGGAAAAGGTTAATTTCGCCAATGAGGAAAAGGGAAAACTGGAGGCTGCTTTCTCCAGTATGACCGACGGTGTGCTGGTTCTCGACAATCAGGGACGAATCGAAGCATTGAATAATTCCTTCAAGGCGATATTCGGAATCAGAAGGCGTGATATTATCGGGCGGACCCCTCTCGAAGCGTTCAGAAATATCGAACTGGAGAATGCAATCGATAAATATAAGGAAACGGGTCTGCCCGTCGCCGAAGAGATCATTCTGGGAGGTGCACGGAATATGATTCTTGATGTATCAGTTTCGTCGATTCTCGGGTTGCCGAAGGGTGAAGAAAAGACGATGATGGTGTTTCATGATGTAACACGACTTAAAAAGCTGGAGAAAATGAGAGTTGACTTTGTTGCAAATGTGACTCATGAAATAAAGACACCGCTTAAGGCGATTCTCGGATTTATTGAGACCCTGCAGGAAGGGGCGATCTCAGAAGAGGATACAGCTCGAAAATTTCTTCAGACCATCCGTAAGCATTCGGAACGACTGAATCGACTGGTCGATGACCTCTTGGCGATATCCAATATTGAATTGGGTGAAACGCCTCTATTTTTTGAAAGTGTCGCACTCGGAGGGGTAGTGGAAAGTGTGCTTGCCATGATCAATCCACGGGCTCAGGAAAAACGGATAGTTCTGACGAAAGACATACCGGAGGATTTGCCGCCGGTTAATGCCGATAGAGACAAATTGAATCAGATTTTATTGAATGTTCTTGATAATGCGGTTAAATTTACTCCTGAGTCGGAAAAAATCTCCGTGACGGCCCGTCTGCATGAGGATAACAATCATGTCATGGTTAATATTGCGGATACGGGTATTGGTATACCGAAGGATGAAATTCCTCGATTGGGTGAACGTTTCTATCGTGTTGACAAGACGCGGTCCCGGGAACTGGGCGGAACAGGCTTGGGACTTTCGATTGTCAAGCACCTTATGAAGGCGCACAACGGTGCAATGGATATAGATAGTCGGCTTGGTGTGGGAACTATAGTATCGCTGTCCTTCCCGATTTTCAAATCGGTTGAAGAATCCTGAGAGGGATCACCGAATCCTTCAAGAAATGGAAAAAAGGAAAGAATGCCCGCCAAAGTACTGGTTGTCGATGATGAAAAGGATCTGGTTGATCTCATTTCCTATAATCTTGAAAAGGAAGGGTACAAAGTGCTGAAGGCCTATAACGGTGAAGCAGCATTGGGGCTCGTTCATTCAAAAAATCCGGATCTTGTCATCCTTGATCTTATGCTTCCCGGCATTCAGGGCATGGAGGTGTGCAAGCTTATTCGCAAAAATTCTGCAACATCGAATCTCCCGATTATCATGGTTACTGCAAAAGGTGACGAGGTTGATAAAATTCTAGGTCTCGAGGTTGGAGCGGATGATTATATTACCAAGCCGTTCAGTGTCAGGGAACTGCTTGCCAGGGTAAAGGCGGTTCTCCGTCGGTTTGAAGCATCGGTTCTGCAGTCGGAGAAAGACACGTTTGAATTTCGCGGTCTCCGCATCGATTTTAACTCTCACCTGGTCACCGTTGACGGCAAAAAAGTTGATTTGAGCCCCACGGAATTCAAGATACTCCAGTATCTTTTACGGCGTCCGGGCCGGGTTTACACGCGGGATCAGATCCTCGATCATGTCTGGGCGGATACGGCATTTGTGGAACCACGAACCGTAGATGTCCATATAAAGCGTCTCAGAACGCACATTGAAAAAGATACATCAAATCCTCTCTATATTCTGACCGTACGGGGTGTAGGGTACAAGTTCTCCGATGATGTCATGTGAGGTCCGTGAGTCTACGAACGGCATCGTCACGGAAAAGATCGTGAAAATACCATAGAGAGATGCCGTGGATGACCGTTACCGCTTCCCGATGTGGAGGATGCCCTTCGTGATATTGCAGAGATGGTCATTGAGGCGCTCGATGTTGGTAAGCATGTCGGAAAAGATCAGTCCCGACTCGCTGACACAGATCCGTGCCTCGAGACGGGTGATATGATTCAGTTTGTATTGATTGATCAGTTCATCGATTTCCCGTTCAATATTTAATGTAATCCGTGCGGCATGTTGGTCATTCCTGTCGAGGGCTTTCTGGGTGTGTCTCATCAAGGCTTCCGTCTTATCAAAGAGCTTACTCAACTCAGCCTTGGCTTCGGATGAAAAAGAGAGATTATATTCATACGCCCGCTGGGCAAGTATGACGATATCTTCACAGTAATCCCCCACTTTTTCTATGTCGTTGACGCTGTGAAGGATGGCCGGAACCAGGCGCCGCTGTTTATCCGCCAGTTCTTCCTGGGTGATTTCAACGAGATAATTCGTAATGTTCTTCTGCATCTCATCCACCGATTCTTCGTCGATGGAGATTTCATTTCTGAGTTTGTGATTGTAATCGAGGGCACATTTCCGGGCCTTGTCCAGCATCTCATGACAGATGTTCAGCATGGCCGACAACTCTTTTATGACGGCCTTGATTGCCATGCTGGGCGTCACCATCAAATTTCGATCAAGATACCGTGCTCCCTTTTTTCGTAATCCTCTCCCGGAACCAGCTTGTTCAGGAGTTTAATAAACAGCGGGATGAACGGCAGCAAAATGATGGTATTGACGACATTGAATATGGTGTGGGTATTGGCGATCTGCCGGGCGATATCTGTGGAGAGCATGGGCATGTAGTGGATATATACAGGTATCAACGGAAGAACAATTAATGTTCCCGTGATATTGAAGAGGGCATGACCGAGGGCAAGTCTCCGGCTGACCAGTTTCCCCCCGATGCTGGCGATAATTGCCGTAACGCAGGTGCCGATATTGTCGCCAAGAACCAGATACACCGATGACGGGAGATCAAGTAATCCTACGGATGCGAAGGCGATGACCATGCCGATGGTCGTGCTGCTGCTCTGAAGAATAACCGTTACAATCATACCTGTCAGAATTCCCAGAAGTGGTTGCCGTCCAAAGTGTATAAAGAAATCTATGATTGTTTGATTTTCCGCCAGCGGCTTGACCGCGGTACTCATTGTGGAAAGGCCGAGGAACAGTATGCCGAAGCCGAACAGTGCGAGCCCTTTGTTTTTATTTTTCGTCTTCTTGGCAAAAAGGTAGAGCATCGCGCCGGCGAATACAAACAGCAGGGCTGCCTTCGTCAACTTGAAGGCTATCAACTGCGCTGTTATGGTTGTACCGATATTAGCGCCGAAAATGACAGGGAGCGCCGCTGTAAGCGAAATGATCCCGGCATTGAGAAAACCGATGAGCAGAACCGATGTGGCGCTTGAACTCTGTATAATGGAGGTGACGGCAACACCGACGAGCGCAGATTTGACCCTGTTGGAGGTTATCCTTTCGAGAAGATCCTTGAGCAACCCCAGTGAAAGTGTTTTCAATGAGTCGCTCAAAAGATGAATTCCGACGAGAAAAAGGCCAAGACCCCCGGCGACTCCTAAGAAGACATTAAAATACATTGGTTATATGATTTATAATCGTTATTGTCTTATTTTATAGTAGGTTACATAGAAACGGGAGACAAATAGACACAGCAGTATTTATATCATCTCACGGGGACAGATACAAAAGATAATGTTCCCTGTCAATGATTAATTGTATGCTGATATACGGCAATGGATATGACGGGTATGATATGCAGTGCCTGCGGAGAGATATGGTGGAGAGAATGAAGAAGCCGGCAGGGGCGGAAATCTCTACCGAGCGGGGTGTTACGGTGTCGATGTGGCGTTTTTTGAGCGATTTGTTTAATTAACTAGAGTTTAGAGTCTCCCCGTAAAATAATGGTTAAAATTTATAAAAAATACTTGACTTTGCCGCGCATTCGCGCGGCCCATTTATCAATG
>DSDU01000121.1 GCA_011056835.1 Deltaproteobacteria bacterium | reverse complement strand
TACCTCCAAAAGAAAATTTTCTTCTGGAGGCCCATTGATAAATGGGCCGCGCGAATGCGCGGCAAAGTCAAGTATTTTTTATAAATTTTAACCATTTTTTACGTGGAGACTCTAAACTCTAGATCATATTAACGTATTGATTTTTTTTGATGACGCTCTTGATACCCGAACAGACAGATTAAAAATTAAAAATCAATATATTGTATTAATCCTTGACTAAAACCACAATATATTGTATAGGGTCGTAACATGTTTATTTTACGGGCTACCTCACAAAGGGGAGATACGCTGCATCAACTTCAACGAGAAAAGACGCTCCCATGGATCGACGAAGCTTTATAAGCAAAAGCGCCCTTCTGATGGCCGGATGTTTCCTGAATATAGGCGTTTTCCCCAAGGCATATGCCTTTGAAAAACTCCGGATAGAGATTCCCTCCAGTCCCCTCGTTGCTCTGATTATCGACGATATTGGAAACAGTCTCTCACCGGTTCATCGATTCCTGAAACTGGATATCCCCATAACTTTTTCAGTCTTGCCCCGGCTCAGATATTCCTATTTTCTAGCAAAAGAAATTTGGAACGACGGCCACGAAATCATGCTTCACCAACCAATGGAACCATACAACCTGCATCTTGACCCTGGTCCCGGCGCGCTTTATGTAGGTGATGAGGTAATGACCATCGGCAGAATAATTGAAGATAATGTTTCCGATGTGCCCTACGCAATCGGTGTAAACAATCATATGGGTTCACGGTTCACAGAGTGCCAAGGTGAAATCACCGAAACATTAAGAGTTATCAAAAAAAAAGACCTCTTCTTCATTGACAGTCTCACATCAAATCATTCAAAGGCATACAGAACAGCTCGACAACTCAATATGACGACGGCTCGCAGAAACATCTTCCTTGACAATTCACATGACGAAACTACCATCCTCCTCCAACTTCACAGACTCATGTGGTGCGCACGACAATACGGATACGCCATTGGTATCGGACACCCATATGGAGTTACGGTACGGGCCATCGGGAACTTTATCAGAAATCACTCCCATTCCGACATCAAGTTCGTCCATATTTCTGAAATTCTCTATTCATAGCAACCCCCTGAAAAAAAGCACAATGACCACGGCGGGATTCGTCAATCCTGTTTTGTCTTCTCGAAAACCAGAGTGACGACAAAAGAATAGGATAAAGGTCGGGAAGCCGCAGAAATAAAACTCAGTGTAAGGTTTTTAGTAGTAAGGTTTACGCCCAGGTATCGACATACGTACCTTTTTCAATGTACATTCGGTGGCCGATGGTACGGCTTGCCGACGCGGCGGCGGACGTCCTGTCGTAATACATGAGATATCCGTGTGTCTCCGTCCGGCTGATCCGGCTGGGTATGCCATGTGGTGCGGCGCTTGACGAGAGGGCATACCGGCGAACCGGCGATTGTCCGTCGAAGGCCGGCGGAAGCACCTCGGTGATCTGCTTCACGGCGGGCAGTAACGAGCCCGTGTATGTATCCTCGAGACGGATAGTGACCATCTCACCACGTTCCTTTCTCTGTCACATTGCCGCTATACGAAAGGTTATACAGTACTAATACCAATTATTATAAAAATATCAAGCATTTTTTACTCGTTGTCGACGCGATGTCTCTATTCACAGTCGAAAAGACATCGGCTAACGAAGATCCCACGGGTTAACGCCCGAAATAAATTCACGGGCTGGCGACCCGCCGAACCGGTGCCATCGACAAAAGTGCAATGTTTCTATTGCCGGAACATCTTAATCATGGGCATACATGGCATCGATGATATCACGATACTTCTCCACAACGACTTTGCGCTTGATTTTCATTGTCGGCGTCAGTTCACCCCCTTCCTGGGTGAATTCATTGGGGAGCAGCGTAAAGGCCTTGATTTTTTCATACCCTGCAAGCTCACCTGACTGATCTTCTATCCGTTTTCTGTAAAAGTCGATGATTTCCTGTTTTTGCACCAGTTCTTCCCGTGATGCAAAGGCAATTCCCTGGTCCCGGGCATATGTTTCCAGCGCCGCAAAGGCGGGAACGATCAGGGCGCTGACATACTTTCTCCCGTCTCCGATCGCTTCAATCTGTTCAATATAGTGATCTCGCCCTACCAACGTTTCGATACGCTGGGGCGCAATATTCTTCCCTCCCGACGTTATGATGAGATCCTTGATTCTATCGGTAATTTTAACAAATCCATCCTCATCGATAATTCCTACATCGCCTGTTTTCAGCCACCCGTCGACAATTGTCGCCGCCGTGTCTTCCGGTTTATTGTAATACCCCTTCATAATGTTGGGGCCTCGAGCCAGAATTTCTCCGTTTTCTCCGATCTTCACCTCACACAGCGGCACCGGCTTACCTACGGTACCGAACTTGAACGCACTGGGACAATTATATGTAATCATGGGAGACGATTCCGTCAGTCCGTACCCCTCGCAGACAAGAAGTCCCGCTGCAAAGAAGAATTCCTCGATGTCCTTTGATAGCGCGGCGCCGCCGGCCGAGAAGAAATTCTTGGGACCACCGACGATATCCCGTATTTTTCCCAACACAAGCCGATCGGCAAGCCAATGTTTTGCACTCAGAACAACCCCCGCCTCGTTGTTCCGTACCGCATATCTATAATCACTTCCAATGACCACAGCCCACTTGAACAGCTTCTTTCTGAATGGTGATGCCTTTTCCAGTCGGTCAAACACAGTAGAATAGATCTTTTCATAGAGTCGGGGCACGCTTACCATGGCCGTCGGTCTGACGTCCTGCATATACTCTATGATCCGTTTGGGATCGGCGAGATAATTGTTCTGCGCTCCATTTTTGAAAACAACATAGGACCATGCCCGTTCGTATGCATGGCTCAGCGGAAGGAAGCACAGAGAACGATCTTTCGGTCCCACGTTGAAGTTGGCATCGACGGCGTCTATCTGGTGGCAGAAATTAGCATGGGTCAACATCACGCCTTTCGGATCTCCCGTCGTCCCCGATGTATAAATGATCGTCGCCACATCATCCGGCGAACCCGCATTCAGTCTCTGTTCCATGATTTCTTTATAGGAATCGTCTCCACCCCGTTTCAGCAAGTCACTGAAATACAATGAATCGTCATCTCGAAGCTTTACAGTGCTGTCAAAGGCAACAATGTATCTTAAATGTTCATGGGTACCGGAAAAGCTTTTGATTTTGTCGTATTGGTTCTGGTCACCGACAAAAACGATTCCCAGCCGGGCATCGGATACGATGTATTCCGCCTGCTGTGCCGTATTCGTTGCATAGATGGGAACCGATACCGCTCTGACACTGAGTGTGGCGAAATCGGTTATAGCCCATTCCGGCCGGTTCTCCGAGAAGATTCCGACCATATCACCTTCATTCACGCCATACGCAATGAGCGACCTTGCGAGTGCATCTATTTTCCCACCGAAGGCACGATATGTCAGTTCCTGCCACGCATCACCTTCTTTATACCTTACGGCGATGAGGTCGCCGTATTCATTTGTTTTTCGATGAATCAATCTTCCCAGATGCGGATCCTGCATAACTCGTACTCCTCATTTCCCAAGCATCAGCTCGTATTTCTGTTCGGTAATTGTTTGTCCCCATTGATCCACGGCGTTTACCTCGGTCAGAATAAAACCATGCCTCTCGTATAAGGAGCGTGCGGCATGGAGCCCCTGAAACGTCCATAGATAGATTCTTCCATATCCTCTTTCTTTACAAAATGTAAGGGCTGTCCGAAGCAATATCCGGCCGATTCCCGATCCCTGAAATGCCGGTTCAACAATAAACCATCGGAGACGTAAACCGTCGTCATCTGCCCGATGACCATCGATGGCGACAGCCCCGGCAAAAGCGTCGGATATTCGGGCAATCCATAACCCGTCTCTCTCCATCTTGAAATCCCTCACAAATTCAGATAATTCCTTTCCAACCTGCGCCTCAAACGATACATCAAAACCCCAGTTCCGGTGATAATACACAGCGTGAAGCTCTGTAATCTTCCCCACAACACCGGGGTAATAACCCGTCAGTCTGAGATCACCGTAACGATCATCAACCATTGCCGCCCCCTCTGAAAACCGTCAGTGGTCTTATTGTTTCTGTGATATGTACAGATCCCGTAATCGCTTCAACACACCACACTGCCGCAGCAGCATATGGGTGCTCGGCGGGATCAGATGTTTCCAAGCGATCCCCGACACGATCCGCCGCCGGATTTCTTCCCCGGTCAACCCTTTTTCCTCGATCGGCTTTTCCCAGAGGATTTCCGTTTTCAATCCTGCAGCAGTGAACATCTCGAGTTTCTTCCTTCCCCATTCATCATAGATTGTTACAAAAAAAGTGGCATCGAGCGGAACATAGTATCGGTAGAGTTCAGGAAAATTAACGGGAAAGGGCACAACAGAATATTCAGACTGATCAATACCGACTTCTCCGAATGCTCGTCGAATCATGACATATCGTTCGTAGTATGTAAGTGGGTTCGCGATAAAATGACTTCGGTCGATGTTCACCGGATCATCCCTGGTCAGGGTCGGATCGGGATTGGTGATACCCACGACAAGATGCCGGCACCGTGCTTTGCCGGCTAAAAGATACTTCATGTGATCGTTATGAAGAATCTGGAAACGTCCGTGGATCACCCCTGTCTCTATCACTTTCAACTCCCTGTCGTTATCGGTTGCCCTCGGCTTTCCTCCACAGTGCCGTTATGCCCGCTCCGATCCATAGAATCTGTAGGCACGAATCAGCCGCATGACAATGACCGCATTCGGATGAACGGCCAGATAGATAAGTGCCGCAACCGGTAATTTCGGCCAGAATATCGTACCGAGGGCGCAAAGAATCATCACGGTTGATCGTGTTCCCTTGCTTGCCAGTGTTGGCTTTCCGAGGTCTATATCAAGCGTTTCCGCCCGCGCCGTGGAATAACTGATCCCGTTGCTTCCGATAAGGGCAAGCGAACCGAGAATGAGAAGAATCCACAACGGCATGAGATCTGTCATTCTTACCAGATAGAGTACCATGCCGATCACCATGGCACCATCGGTAAAGCGATCCAGAACCGAATCTGAAAACGCCCCGGCACGGCTTTCTGTCCCAGTCAATCGGGCATACTGACCGTCAACGCCGTCAAGAACCTGTGACATGGCAGCTATCGCGCCCGCGGACCATGCACAACCCAGCGCATAGACCACCCCGCCCATCACGCCAAGCAATGCCGACATGACGGTAATCATCCAAGGTCGCAACCATGGACAGGTGACGAGACGAGGAGTGATGGCGGAGGAAAGATGACATTTAATCCACCGGAGAATAAATCGATCGGTCGGCTTCGTTTTCCATGCTTCTGACTGACGATGCTCACGTGTCATTCCGAGCACCTTTCACCGACAATTTTATGGAACGCTATCATAGAAAACTGATGCAATCAATATTTGATTTCCCGACGCTTCACGTGTCACGGCGTTTCCTTCGGTACGACTGACTGTGTTGCATTCCTCCTCAAAAGGAACTATAAACAAAGAAAATATGATTATTGGAACAAGCAGGTAAAAATACTGATGGAAAAGACTGCTCGCGGCATCGCCGTCACCATATTGAACCGCATAGAACAGACGAACGCCTTTGCCGAACCTCTGCTCGATACCTATCTCTCGAAGGATGTCCTTGTCACTCTTCAGGACCGGCGGCTCCTCACCCAGCTCGTCTATGGAAGCCTTCGGATGAAAAATCACCTTGACTGGATAATCCGATCACTCTACCGGGGGAAACCGGCATCACTGCGAACCGGTGTTAACAATATCCTGCGAGTCGCCCTCTATCAGCTCATCTATATGGATCGAATTCCCGCTTTCGCTGCCGTCGATGAGGCGGTAAAACTGGCAAAACGGAACTTCTCCGGCAGTGGCAGTCTGGTTAACGCAATCCTCAGAAAGGCTCTTCGAAACAAGAACGCCTTTCGATTTCCCGATGAAAACCACGATCCGTTGCAGTATCTCTCAATCATCCACTCACATCCTGAATGGATGGTGGCACGATGGCTTGACCGGTTCGGCTTCGAGGAAACAAAGGCTCTCTGCACCGGCAATAATGGAACACCGCCGATCACCCTCAGATGCAACATACTGAAAGGAAGCCGTGATGACATTCTGGAACAGCTGCTGGTCGAAGGAAGCAATGCGACGGCCGCCAAATATGCCACAAGTGGAATATTACTGACTGCTCCGTCCATCCCGATTGCCCGCATGCCGCTTTTCCGGCAGGGATTTGTGCAGGTCCAAGATGAAGCCTCACAACTGATATCGCACATCGTAAATCCTCATCGGGAAGAAATCATCCTGGATGTATGTTCGGGAACGGGAATCAAATCAACGCATCTGGGCGAGCTCATGAAGAACCGAGGCAGGATTATTGCCGTCGATGTCAACCCCCGAAAAAGGACAGCCGCAGAGAGGCTTTCCGAACGAATGGGAGTGACCATCATCGAAACATCCACAAAAGACGCAACACGCGACCTTGGCAACGACTATCATGGGCTATTCGATCGGGTTCTTGTGGATGCCCCCTGCTCAGGCCTGGGGACGGTACGACGTCACCCCGAAATCAAATGGCGTCTCAGCGAAGCAGGCCTGAGAAAGGGAGCGATCATGCAGAAAAGCATATTACATGCGGCTGCAAATTATCCGAAACGAGGGGGTATCATCGTTTACAGCACATGTTCCACCGAACCGGAAGAAAATGAAGCGGTAATACGGAACTTTCTTGCCCGGCACAGCGATTACATGCTGGCGGAACCGCCGAAAACAATCGATCGTGACATGGTAACACCGGATGGTTTTTTCAGAACATACCCGCATCGTCACGGCACGGACGGCTTTTTCGGCGCCGTGCTGTATCGAACATAAACCGAGAGGAGATACAACATGAAAAAATCAAATCCCACCAGAAACGACGCATTGAAGCTGCTGCACGACTACAACGAGACAGACAGTCTGCGAAAGCATGCGTACGCCGTGGAGGGCGTCATGCGCTATATCGCGAGAAAACGCGGCGAAGACGAGGAGAAATGGGGTGTCATCGGCCTGGTTCACGATCTGGATTATGAGCGGCATCCCGATCAGCACTGCACAAAGACACGGGAAATACTGGAAAAAGAAAACTGGCCCGAAGA
The DNA here is from genome assembly GCA_011056835.1 of Deltaproteobacteria bacterium. Classification (GTDB taxonomy): domain Bacteria; phylum Desulfobacterota; class Syntrophia; order Syntrophales; family UBA6807; genus DSDU01. The sequence continues at coordinate 26,098 of DSDU01000121.1, read as the reverse complement.
GTATGTCCGCGCCGTTGTTTCCCACGGCTGGGGTATCTGTTCCGAGGTGGAACCTCACACGGTCCTTGAGAAGACGTTATATGCCATCGACGAACTGACAGGACTTGTTTCTGCAAATGCCCTGATACGTCCGTCGAAGAGTGTCATGGATATGACAGTGAAGTCGGTCAAGAAAAAATGGAAAACACCTACCTTCGCCGCCGGCGTTGACCGGTCTATTATTCAGAAAGGTGCCGACATGCTCGGGCTGGACGTGAGTGAACTCATCGAAGATACCATTATGGGCATGCGGGAGGTCGCCGATGCAATCGGTCTTAAAGGTGATGTAAACGAGTGATCGGGAGATATGGTACCACCGGTTCCGTTTGTCGAGAGAAAAACGAGAACAACTCGTTCCCCGGAAGGCTGAACGCTGCAGATGGCCGTTTTTTAACAGCATCTCAATACCCCGCCCTCCAATGATATTATTATGCACGTTCAACGGCGATATTCCGTCTGCCAATGCGGTAGGTTCCCGCTTTAGCCAGCACCTGTCCCGCAAATTTCTCCGGGATATCGACAAAGGTATATTGTTTCTGAATTTTGATCTTGCCGATAGCATGTCCCGGGATATCGGCATGGCGGGAGAGTGAGCCCATCACCTGGTTGGGACGAATACCATCTGCCGTGCCAACACCAAGCGTGATTCGTATCATCCCCTTTTCAAAGGAGTCACTGCTCCGGTCATTCCCGCCGTTCCTCCTGATTCTCCGTTTCGCAATTTTTTCGGATTTCTCCGGGCGCCACTCCTGCACGTCACTCATCGGGTCAATGGGGCGTTGTTTCTCTTCCGCACGGGCAAGTTTCAACGCCGCTGCGGCAATGGCAATCGGATCGCTTCCCGCCTCCACAAGTTCCGTCACAATCTCCCGTTCCCGCTGGCAACGGCCACGATTGAGCCATACCATCATCTGTTCCATCAGGCTCGCCTCGCGGTGGGACTGAATCTCTTCTGCCGTTGGGAGAAACGACCGGGCAACCTTTTGCCTGGTATACGATTCAATTTTCCCCAGGCTCCATCGTTCTCCCGGCGTGACCAAGGAAAGCGCGATACCTGTTTTTCCGGCCCGGCCCGTCCGCCCGACGCGATGAACATATACTTCTGCACCCTGAGGCATATCATAGTTAAATACATGAGAAATATCGTCAATGTCCAGTCCCCGTGCGGCGACATCAGTTGCCACCAGCACCCTGCTCTGATTGTGCCGGAAACGGTTCAATGCCTGTATGCGGGCATCCTGGCTCATGTCCCCGTTCAGTGCCTCGGCGGGGAAACCGCGGGCGGTCAGTTCATTTGCCAATCCGGCGGTGGCAAGCCGCGTGCGGGCAAAAATCAGTGCGCTGGTGATGGGTTCAACCTCAAACAGGCGGGTAAGCGCGGCTAACTTATCAACTTCATTGACCAGATAGTACCGCTGTTCAATCGCTGCTGCCGTAAGCTTTTTGCCCCCCATGGTGAAGGCCTGGGGATTCCGCATGTAGCGGTCGGCAAGGCGACGGACCCCCTCGGGCAAGGTTGCGCAGAAAAGAGCGGTCTGCCGAATTGCCGGGGTTTCCTTGAAAATGGTTTCTATATCTTCTATGAAACCCATGCTGAGCATTTCATCAGCTTCATCGAGAACCACCGTTGAAATCCTGCTGAGATCAAGGGCTTTCTGCCGAATCAAGTCAAGCACACGGCCGGGCGTTCCGACGACAACATCAACGCCTTTTTTGAGATGACCCATTTGACTGCTGTAGGGCTGCCCCCCGTAGACCGCCAGGACACGGACATCGCCATGACGGCCATACTGACACAGGGCATCGGCCGTCTGTATGGCAAGTTCCCGCGTGGGGGCCAGTAGAAGAGCCTGAACCCGTTTGTGCCCCTGTGCAAGATTTTGGAGAATCGGCAATGAAAATGCTGCGGTTTTACCGGTTCCCGTCTGTGCCTGACCGATAACATCTTTGCCGCTGAGCATCACCGGAATGATACTTGACTGGATCGGAGTCGGGATAGTGTGGCAAAGATCGGTCAATGCCTGCACCAACTGCGGTTTCAGGTTTAATTGAGTAAACTCGTTTGTCATGATAATGCTCCTTCGCGCGTTTTGACGAATCCTCTGTGTTGCCTGCCCCCTGTTGTCTGCCAACAGGTGACCCGTACCGCACGTATGAGCGTATCTGTCGCAACAAAAAGGCCCGACTACCATGAGCCGGGCAAACATCCGGAATATTCAAAACAAAGTTTTATTAATGCGTATGATCACTTTTCAGTTCACTGCATCTCGGTACGCCCCTTATAGCACGTTCTTTCATAAATTTCCTCATACTTTTTCAGTATAGAATCGTATCGGTGTAAATTATTCAGCAAAAGAGCTTCATCTCCGAAAAAGTTGCTTTTTTAGGATTCAAGGGGCCAGGGTTTCAAGGATTCGAGCGAAATACCAATAAAGGATTTCCATAAAAAGAACAATACAAGAAAACACTTGAATCCTAGGACCCTCGAAGGAGTGCCCTGTCGGGATTCTCACTATTGAGGAGAAGCTCGTTGCTTTCCGAACAGCGGGCTTTGTGCCGTATTTCCTCTCCAACTATTACGGAAAGGTATTGCCAGTCTGCAGCATCTTTCTCCTTGACTTTGGCTCGTAACTTCCTTAGAAAAGTGGAAAACGGGATTTTACCAATACATGACTGGAACACAACACATCACAGCAGACGGATTCTTTAGCTTTTTCTTCTTTTTTTCAGGGTCTGCCCGCTGTGCTTGTGAACTGAACCGACATGCACGACCGTGGGCAGACCAGGCTGACTGCCCACGGTTTTTTTCATCCAAAGGCCGTGGATTTTCCACGGCCTTTTTTATTTCAATCAAGAGGAGGGGAAACATGAGAGGAATTAATGTTGCGCAGTGTGTGGAAAACTCAGTACACGCCCACCCGGATAAAGTCGCCTTGATTTTCGATCATGAGCAGTGGACGTATCATGAGCTGAATGAGAAGACTAACCAGGTTGCAAACGGACTCATCGAACTCGGCGTGAAGCAAGGGGATCGGATTTCTCTGTTCCTGCCGAATTGTCCGGAATATTTTTTCTGGTACTTCGGAACGCTTAAAATGGGGGCGGTGGTAAATCCACTGAATGTTATGTGGAAGGAAAAGGAACTGAGCTATGTCGTCAGGGATTGCGCACCGAAGATTATGGTCACCTCCCGGGATGTCGTCAACGTTCCACGCCTTGTCCTTCAAAATATGGAACATACCGTGGAGAAGCTGATTGTGGTCGGTGGCGATGACGGCGAAGACCTGATGGGTTATGAAAACTGGTCGAACAGCCAAGGAACAGACTTTGATGCGATAACAGTGAAACCCGATGATCTCGCTGCAATCCTGTATACATCAGGAACGACCGGCGAACCGAAGGGGGTGATGCTGACTCACCTGAATCTATGGTCGAATGCACGGCATTGTGCCGATTGGGCAGAAACGACCTATCGCGATATTTCAGTCTGCGCCCTCCCACTGTTTCATTCCTACGCACTTACCCACGTCATCGGTGAACTGTTCATTGTGGGAGGAACCGTTGTCTGGCTAAAGCGCTTTGATCCGGAAGCCTTTCTGGATGCGATGGCCGTGCATAAGGCGACGGCGTGCCATTGTGTAGCCACCATTTATTATGCCCTTCTTAATCACCCCCGGGTCGATGAGTATGCCCGCAGGATCAACCTGCGGTATTGTGTTACCGGCGCGGCGGTAACGCCGGAGCCGATTCTTAAGGCATGGAATGAAAAATTCACCCCGCTGAGCGAAGGTTACGGCCTGACGGAAGCGGCACCGGTTGTCTTCATGAATCCGCTGCCCGGGAAGGGCGTACAGAAGGCAAATTCATGCGGCATTCCCATTGTACCCGAGATTGAAGTGGCTGCGTTTGATGAAAATGATAACCCGGTAGCGCCGGGAGAAATAGGCGAACTGGTAATCAGGGGACCTAATGTCATGATGGGATATCTGAATAAGCCTGAGGAAACCGCTCTGACCCTCCGTAACGGCTGGCTCCATACGGGTGATCTGGTTTCTTTTGACGATGACGGCTACTGTTACGTTAAAGACCGGAAAAAGGACATGATTGCCCGGGCTGCCTTTAAAATCTTCCCCAAGGAAATCGAGGACCTCCTGTACACGCACCCCGCCGTTGCGGAGGCCCAGGTCGTGGGCGTTCCTGACCTGGTAAAAGGTGAGGAGGTGGTTGCCTGCATCGCATTAAAGGGAGGGCATTATCTGACCGAAAACGATCTGATCAGGTTCTGCCGCGATAATCTGGCAGCCTACAAGGCACCTAAATATGTACGGTTTTTTGAGAGTCTTCCTAAAACTGTCACGGGCAAACTGGAAAAGATCACACTGAGAGAACTGCTGCTGAAGGAATTCGGATAAAGCCCGCGGTTCTGAATAACCGAAGAGAAAGAAGACACAACAGTCTTTCTACCTGAAGAGCAGTAGCCCGATGATCGACAGAATGATCCAGCGAAAGAAATCGATAAGAGGATTCAGAACACCGAAAAAGAGGAGCCCGATAATAATGAAAAAGCCGTATGGCTCAAGCCGCAACAGGGCGGACTGAAAACGGTCGGACACAAACCCCATCAGAATCTTGGACCCGTCGAGAGGCGGAATCGGAATCAGATTGAACGCCGCCAGAATAATATTGATCTGGGCCATGTAGTACAGCATCGTCCAAACGATGCCCCGGGACGGCAACGTGAGTGCCTGCAACAGGAAGAGGGCAATAAAGGCCAGGGACATGTTGACAATAATTCCCGCTGAAGAAACCAGTATCTGTGCCGCCCGGCTTTTACCGATATAGGCAAAATTGACCGGGACGGGACGGGCCCAGCCGAAACCGACAAAAAACAGCATCAGCGTTCCCACCGGATCGAGATGTTTCAGCGGGCTGAGACTCAATCTGCCCATCAGTTTGGCAGTGGGATCTCCCATTTTATAGGCAACCCACCCGTGGGCCATCTCATGTAAGATCACTGAATACAAGAGCGGCACTGCAATTAAGACGAATGCCAGCGGATCTTTGATCAGAAGATTGATTAGTCCCATGTAGTTTCACCACCCGTCTTTCAGTTAATGCTCAATGGGCATTGCTCAAATTCATTTTCATCGAATCCATTTCAATCGGGGTCACTATAGAGATCTTTCACGGGGTCTTATCAAGCAGCCGTCTTGCGATGGCAATATTATATTCCTTTTCATCGGGATCATTAACGATGAGCTTCATAATGCTTTTGTTTACCTTGCCTATCTTTTCCAGCGACTTCAAGGCGTACTGCCGAACCTTGGGCTTCTCATCGACCAACAGTTCTTCCAAGGCTTCCACCGCCTCATAAATAGCAGGTGTGTTTCGCCCGAGTTTTCCCAGGGCGGATGCCGCCATTCTCCGTTCGTTCCCGTTCCCGCTTTTCGTCGCCTGAATTAATTCAGGAATCATGCTTGCATCAAGCACACTTTTATGCTTTCCGCCTGTACGACGCGCGCCTTGTCTCCCGGTCCCCGTATCCGCACGATCCGGTGCAGACGTTTTCTTCGCGGCCAGAGGCTTCGGAATGGCATCAAAAAATCGTTTCACATCCTCGATTTCATGGGTAACGGGAACCTCCGGCAGTGAGGACAGAATCGTTTTCCCGTACGAGCTTTTTGCCGCCCGCGAATCGAGGATGGCAACCACACCGTAATCGCTGTGCCCCCTGACGAGCCTCCCGAACCCCTGTCGCAGGGTCAGGATCGCCGACGGCAAGGCAAGATCGTAAAACCACCGACCACCAAGTCTCTTGCACCGCTCCTGATATACGGGATCTCCTGGTGAACTGAAAGGAAGCCGGCAGATGATGACCAGACTCAGATCATCACCCTTGATATCAACACCCTGCCAGAAAGTGGCCGTTGCAAAAAGAACTGATTGCGGGGTGTCTCGGAACCACTGAATCAGCTTTGCCGGCGGCATATCTCCCTGTGACCTGAAGAAATACGATACGGTAGTGTTTTCCACAACATAATTCAGGTGTCGGTACGATGTAAATAAAACGAGGGCCCTGCCCTGGGAAGCATCGATCAGGCCTTCGATAACCCCGAGACTCTGCTCCTGAAAGGCATCGTCGTTTCCCTTGTTCGGCGGAGGCAGTGTCGTATCGACATACAGAAGTGATTTATTCCGGTAATCGAAAGGTGATCCGATGATCCGTTCGTCGAAGTCTTCGATTCCGAGCCGCTGTCTGATAAAGGAAAAATTTCCTCCCGAAGTCAGTGTCGCCGATGTCATAATGATACTGCCGTAGGCACCGGTCAACTGCCTGAATGCATCCTGAGATTCGACAAGGCGACTTCTCAGTTCCATCATGGAACCGCTGGATGAACTATAATAGACCCGTTCGGCATCATCCTGGGCGATAAAATCATCCATATCGGCTTCGAAGGACTGGATATACCCCGCCGTCGCTTCCGTCCGAGCCTTCAGTTCCTCATCGCTCGTCGACTTCCTGAGTTTTTCCAATGTCACACATGTCTCCCCCAGGGCAAGCTTGTCCCTGAAGTTACGCAATCGTTCCGTGATATGACCGGGAATCGGAGAAACAGCCTGTGCAGTCATAGTCGTTGTTTTAAAGAATGATTCCACCTCCGGGAAAAGATGATCGACAACAATTTTCAGTCCCCGGAGCCGATAGAGAAGCCATACGGTTCGTGAATAGCTCAGACTGGATCCGAACGCCGTGGAAATGATTTCCTCTATATCCGACGCTTCATCAATGATCAGACAGTCGTGAAACGGAAGGATATTAAACTCCGAAAGAAGATCATAGATGAGAAGATGGTGGTTGACGACGAGAATATCCTTCTTGATGAGTCGCCGATAATGGTTGTAATAGAAGCAGGTCCCGAAGTATGAGCACAGTCTGCCGCTGCAGTCCTTGGAATCGCCGGACACATCCGGCCAGAATGGAGGAATGAATGAAAGCTCGCTTTTCTCACCCGTAGCGGTTTTTGCCACCCACGAACGAAACCGTGCATAGGTTTTCCCTGTACCGTTATATTCCGTATGTTTCTTAAGGCAGAGATAGTTATTCCTTCCTTTCAGCACGCCAAAGGAAAATTTTCCGGGGAACGCTGTTTTCAGGAACACCAGATCCTTTGTTACCAGCTGATCCTGTAACGCCAGCGAGGAGGTCGATACGATGGTCTTTTTTTCGGCAAACACCGCCGGGATAAGATAGGCAAAGGACTTTCCGACACCGGTACCGGCCTCAATAAGCAGATTCTTTCCATCGGTGAGACAGCGGAATATTTCCCGTGCCATCTCCCACTGCTCCGGCCGATCTTCATAATCGGGAAAATGTTCTTTTAATATGCTGAATCCTGACGAAAGTTTGTCCAGTTTCACAATCCCTTCATCTTATCGATCATAGAACATGACTCAGCTGTGTTCCTCCAGGCATTTGTCGTCTGGAAACCAGCCGAACAGGAATGAATCAGAATACAACAGATAGTGACCCTTACAAAATTCACCGACTGAGTTCGGTTTGAAGCGCTATTCTAAGCAACGATACGGCGAAACACAAGAGAATAAATATTTTTTGACTTGCATAAGGGCTCGGACTGCTGTAATTGACTTTGATTACAGATATTATTTATGAAATCATAGGAATTTATATATTAAAAGGAGAATACACATGAAAAAAAGAATCATGAAAATCGCTCTGGCATCGGCCATGGTTGTCGGACTCGTGGCTTTTCCCGGCGCCGTCTCTGCCGATGAAATCACGGACTCAATCAACGAAGCATTAACCCAGTATAAAAACAATGACTATGCCGCCGCATCGGAATCACTAAGTTATGCACTCCAGTTGCTCGGTCAGAAAAAGGGCGTGCAACTGCAGGAACTGTTGCCGAAACCTCTGCCGGGATGGACTGCCGATGAAGCATCATCCGAGACAATCAATGCAGCCATCATGGGTGGCGGAATCAATGCAGAACGGCGATACCAGCGGGACAATAGCTCCGTGACCGTTAAATTCACAACTGATTCTCCCATGCTGCAGGGTATGATGATGATGTTCAGCAATCCCATGTTTGCCACCGCCGACGGGGGGAAGCTGGAAAAAATCAAGGGGCAGAAAGCCATCATCAAATTTAATTCCCGAAACAACAGCGGAACCATCACGATCGTTGTGGGAAATCGCACGCTTATTCTTATAGAAGGAAACAGCGTCAACCAGGAGGATTTAAAAAATTACGCCGCGGCTATCGACTATCAGAAACTCTCAACCCTGCCCTGATATAGGATGAAATGATCGGCCCCTGACACGCAAGAAGCACTGTTGATGCTCTCCGATGTCGCTTCAGGGGCTTTCGATAAAAGCTTAAGGCCTCTGCGTAGCCACCGGACGTTTAAGATATCCGTCTCCTCCTGTTGAACAGTCTTCTTCTGCCGGAAAAACCGACAAAACACCATTCAATAACAAACATTATATGATTGTATCTTTACGGACACTTTGATATATAAAGCGAGGTGGTTACCGATTACTCGCCCCGGTAAATACACGGCATAAAATGCGGGCGAGAGTAGAAAAAATCCGTACAGGAGTCACCTCTTCCTTTAACATGTCACACGATGTGCCGTTGTTGTACAAACCGCCATTTCATCAGATCTGCCCATTGAAATCCCGGACCTATCGAGTACAACTGAACGGGCGTTTTCTTCACTGACAAAGATCACAATCATGTAACGTATTTCAGGAAGAACAGACCATCGGCATGGAAGGAGTGGCATCAGCGGGTATGTTTGAAAAACGGTTGAAAAGTGATGCGGTGAGGCTACTAAATGACCCAAAGTAACTCCTTAAAGCTGTTTGTTACACTTTTGCTCATTATGTTGACTGTCTTTGCATTCTGCGTTGAAGACATTTATCTCTTGCTTCGGCCACCCCAGGTCGGGCAGGTCGCATTGATAACGATACGAACGGGACAGTCTTTCGACTATGACCAGGAAAAGGCTCTCGGGGCAAAAAGAAAACAGGCCCTTGCCGAATACGTCCCGCTCTATAATTACTCTAATGAGGTCCTGGAATCGGCAAAGAAAAAGATCCGGGCACTGCAGGACATGATCCCCGCTTTCAAAGAAGAGAAGCGGGCAGGAGCCGCTTCGCTCTGGGGATACTTGAATCGCGAGTTTGATGTCCGCTTAGAACGGCAGGAAGCGGAACGCCTGTACAAATACCATAAGCTGGATAACCTCCTGGAAGTCATGATGACTATCGAGGAATCAATCCTGCAGAACAGAATCGTTGACGACACTGCATCGATAAAAGGCAAAAAGACCATAGAAATCTTCTACCCTGGTTCGACCAGCACGCAGATATTTCCCGCAGACAGGCTCATCACTATCGAGGAAGCACACCTCGCACTGGATGAAAAGGCACCTCAACTCCTGTGGCAGGTAGATAAGAATCTTCTGAATACCGTCACTGCACTCTTTCATCACACACTGGCACCGAACCTTACCTATGACCAGCCGGGAAACAGCAGACGTATTGAAGAGATTATCGCCCGCTATCCGTCGGTTATTGTTTCCTATCAGCCGGACGATGTTCTCATACCATTCGGCACGGTCCTGAATGAAAAGGATACGTTTCTCCTCGAAGAATACCGGAAAACGCGAATAGATGAACTGTATCGGATTATTCCCTGGATTTTCCTGGTTGTCGTTCTGTCGATAATCTTTTATACCGTCTTTCTCGCAACCGTTTTCGGCAAACACCAACAGAAAAGAATTGCAGGCCCTTACCTCTTCTTCCTCTTGATCATAACGCTGGTAATCATGAAGGCCTGTCTGCTGTTTACTCCGTTTCCTTATTACGCACTCCCGTTTTCCCTGTTGCCTCTGACACTGCTGCTGTTAAATCAGGATGTTGTAACGACGGTGGGAACGACCCTGCTTGCATCCGTTCTGGTCGGTTTTGCCGTCGGACAGTCTCTTACCATAGTTCTCTTCTTTGCAGTGGGCGGCCTGGGGGCGGCATTCCTGGCGGCAAGAATTCGGAAACCAAGCCATGTAGTGCTGCCGTCGGTAGTTGTCGGGTTGATCAACATTACCTTTGTGATGGTACTGTCCGGCAATTGGAATACGTTCATGTCCCCGGCAGGCGCGGGAATGAATGCAGGGGTAACGATCACCGGTGATGTCTTCGAGACGGCTGCGCTGATTCATGGCGGCTGGGCCTTTCTGGGAGGACTTCTGGCGGGACCTGTATCCCTGGTGCTTTTGCCGGTTTTTACGTTAATGTGGTACACGACACCCTCTTTTAAGCTGAGACGCTTTATCGACCTGCAGCATCCCATTATGCGGGACCTGCTGGTCAAGGCACCGGGAACCTACCAACACACGATGATCGTTGCATCCCTTGTTCAGGCGGTGGGTGATGCCATTGGCGCGGATACGCTGCTTCTGAGAGTGGGGGCATATTATCACGACATCGGCAAAATTCAGAAATCGAACCTCTACGTGGAAAATCAACTGGGCGGTCAAAACGATCACGATGACATGGATCCCATGGAAAGTGCCCGGTTCATTATCGGCCACGTTGAAAAAGGAATAGAGGTCGGTCGTGCCATCGGACTGCCCGCGGTCGTCATCGATATGATCAGCCAGCACCACGGCACCCAGATCGTCGAATTCTTTTATGAAAAAGCAAAGGCCCGGCAGGGTTCACTGACTCACAAGGCTACATACCGGTACCCCGGCCCGAAACCCGAAACCATTGAGGCCGCTGTTCTGATGATCGTTGACGCGGCTGAGGCGGCATCCCGTACTCTCAGTAATCCAACGCGGGAAAGAATCGAAAAAGTTGTGCGCGTTATTATTGAAAAGCGAATCGCCGACGGTCAATTCGATGAGTGCGATATTCGAACCAGGGACCTTGGCATGATTGTTCAAACACTTGTTGATGCCCTTGTTGCCACGTCTCACTCGCGGGTCATGTATCCCTGGCAGGATGAAAAAAAGGTCGATTTCGAATTCGAAGAACTTGGCTTGTAAAGAGAGTATGATTTCAGATACTTGGCGGCGGCCTGTGTTCCAAGCCCACATTCGACACCGGTGGAACATGGTTCGTTTCCTTCATTCGGACTCACCGGGTTTTATAAGCTCGCATCTTCCCTCTCACTGATGGCAGCATGATCAATTAGTGATTCTATGAAACTGCAGGGACTGCGGTTTCCCCCGTCAGTGCGGTCCTCATTTTTCCTTGATGCCGAGAGATTTTGCGAGATTATCATATTGCGGGGGCATCATCGGTTCCGCGGTGATGCTGAGAAGCGGCGTGGGAATGCGATTCGCTCCTGCTTTATGGGTTGCTTCAAGACCTTGGGTGAAACTTTCGAACTTATTGTGGGGTATGGCAAAACTCATTTCGCAGTCCTGGGTTCCCGCAAAAGCCTTTTCGCCCCCTCCCGGGATAATGATCCTGCACATGCCGGTTTGCATTGGTGTGATGATCTCATAAGCGCAATTCGCCCTGCCGGAAAATTCCGATATGAGTGGTTTCCCATCCTCCCACTGGGCCCCTTGAATGCAACGGGCAATTTGAAAAGGCATCCCATAGATGATGATGACATCCGGTTCGAAATCGACACGACTCAACCCAGCCAGGACCACCGTCCGGGCTGCATCTGATGAGAACTGAGGCATCGCTCTCTGCAAAGCAATACCTGCCTCATGAGTTCCCGTGTAGAGCGGACAGGCAATTTCCGCTTCCATTTCGGGGGTCCGCTCTTCTCCAAAACCAAACAGTGACATGCCGACGGGGCACCCCCAGTCACGTTCGTGAAAAGCTATTTTCCAGCCGAATCTCCTTACCAGGGCTATGCCCTGACAGATGGCCATCCGGTGTCCGAACGCCTCCGTTGGAAAGCGTGCTTTTGAGATGTTTTCTTCACTTTCCAGAACCTTCACCGCTACAGGCTGTGATAAGGGACGAATGTACGTGTCAATCGCCGTAAATATCTCCTTCAGCATTTCTTTGACCTCCCCGATGATTGATATACATGTGCTTCTACCATCCCTGCCGATAAAGTTCAATGTGGAACAGGTTAAGGCGGAAGATTCGCTATATTTACCGATGCCCTGTTTATCCTGTGAAATATGGACACAGGGGCCTGGATTCCGAACAGCTTCCCCTGAGCTTCGGGGCAGGAAAGGATTGACAAATTCATTGGTTGATACTAATAGACGGATGCTGAAATGGGAACAGTGTTTCCCCTTTGAGCGCACAGAGCGTATATCCCTCGCATAACACGAGGGAGGCGATGGATTGGTTAAGGCCATGAACGCCCCGGAGATGCTGTCTATGGAAGAGAACAAACGATTGCTCCAGCAACTTCTTGAAGAAGTGCAGGCGCTTCGCCGACAGATCGGTGAAGTGAAGCAAACACGAATCACCAGTGTCTTTCAGGAACGACTCTATAAAATCCTCGACGAAGGCCTCCGGGCCGGATTTTATGTCGTCCAGAACGGAACTTTCAGATTTGTGAATGATCATGCTGCAAAATACTGGGGATACAGCAAGGAACAGTTGCTCGGCATTAATTCAATGAATTTCGTCCATTCGGAAGATCGTGAATGGGTGCGGGAGAATGCCATCAGAATGCTGAGAGGTGAGCGATCATCACCTTATGAGTTCAGGACCACCGAGGCTGATGGAAATCCCCGCTGGATGATGGAAACGGTCGCACCCATCGAATACGACGGCGGGCGGGCCGTCCTCGGTATTTCACTCGACATCACCGAGCAGATTGAGGCGCGCAATCGTTTGGCCAAAATGGAGGCACTGGAAGCATCACTTCTGGAAGCCATTCCCAATGCGGTCATCGGACTGTATAAGGAGCGCATCATCTTTGCCAACGAAGGAGTCCAGACCATTCTGGGATGGAACCCTGATGAGGTTATCGGTAAAACGCCCTACATATTTTGCCGTTCCGCCCAGGAAAGTGATGAAACCTCCATGCGATTGCGTTTTGCTCTCGAGCGGGGGAAACAATTTATGGCTGAATCGACCTGTCGACGGAAGGACGGCAGTGATGTGGAATGTATGATCAGGGCATCCCGGGTCGGTGAAAACAAGAAAGAAAAAACGGTTGTTATTACCTATGAGGATATTACGGACCGCAAGCATGCGGAAGAGGCATATAAGACAATGGCGCGAAGTTCCGTTGCCGGCCTCTACGTTGTGAAGGACGGAAAGTTTCTGTTCGTGAATCGACATGCGGCAAAGTATGCCGGGTACAGCCAGCGAGAACTCGTAGGAAAGGAATCGATAAGCCTCGTACATCCTGATGACAGAGCAAAAGTCAGAGAAAATGCTATGAGAATGCTGAGAGACAACAGTTACTCTCCCTATGAGTTCAGAGTGATTACGAAACACGGAAAAATCCGCTGGATCATGGAGGCGGTAACACTCATTCCGTATGAAGGTGCGCGGGCGATTCTGGGCAATTCGATGGATATAACCGAACTCATGGAAGCACAGAAAAAGGTCGCCGAACTGAAGGCTCTCGAAACCTCTTTTCTTGAGGCAATTCCCCATGCCGTCATCGGTCTGCAGGAGCGACGAATCATTTTTGCCAATGACGGCGTGGAATCGGTGTTCGGATGGAAGGCCAGTGAGTTGATAGGTCAAAGCGTGGTCGTTCTTTATCGTAATGAAACCGACGGCGGGGAAATAGCAAGGCGCCTCTATTCAACGCTGAAACGGCGGCGAACCTTCAGTGACGAATTCCACTGCAGGCGCAAAGACGGAAAAGAGATTGAGTGCCTCATCAGCGCCTCTCGGATCGGCGACAGTCTAAAGCATCGGAACATCGTTATCACGTATGAAGATATTACAGAAAGCAAACAGTCGAAATACGAACTGGAAAAATCGCGGGAGCAGCTGCGCAATCTCTCGGCACACCTGGAATCCGCCCGAGAAGAAGAGCGATCCCGTATCGCCCGCGAACTTCACGATGAACTCGGTCAACTCCTGACAGCCCTGCATATGGACATCGTCATGCTGAACAAGAAGATACCGCCTGATAACATGTACCTCAGGGAAAAAACGGACTCCATGGCCGCGCTTGTTGATATGACCATTCGTACCCTTAAGAAGATATACATGGATCTTAGACCGGGCATGCTGGATCATCTCGGCCTTGCCGCAGCCATGGGGTGGCAGGCAGGAGAATTCGAAAAAAGGACCGGAATCGAATGCAAGGTTACCTTCAGCCCCGAAGATTTTGAGATTCATCCCGATTTGTCGACGGCGATCTTCCGTATTTTTCAGGAGACGCTGACCAACGTTTCTCGACATGCCGGAGCAACGGCGGTCACTATCAGCCTGAAGAACAGAAACGGCGGACTTGAACTGATTGTAAAAGATAACGGGAAAGGCATAACGAAAGACCAGTTGTCCAAGCCTGATTCATACGGATTAATCGGAATCAGCGAAAGGGCCTACCACTGGGGAGGAAATGTCCATATCTTAGGCAAAAAGGATCAGGGGACAACAGTTAAAGTAAGTATTCCATTCCACGGGAAAGAGGACACACAATGTCAAAAATAAAGATATTGATTGCGGACGATCATCCTATCGTGCGAGAAGGCTTCAAACAGGTCCTGTCGGAAACAACGGACATGCTGGTGGCTGATGAGGCGGGAAACGGTCAGGAAGTCTTGAATCTGATTAGAAACAATAAATACGATGTTATCCTGCTGGATATTTCCATGCCCGGCCGGAGCGGTCTTGAAATTCTGAAGGAATTGAGAAACGAATATCCAAAACTTCCCGTTTTGATCGTCAGTATCTATCCCGAGGAACAATATGCAGTTCGTGCATTCAGGGCGGGTGCATCGGGCTATCTTACAAAGGCCAGTGCCCCTCACGAGCTTATAGCGGCAATCCGAAAGATTTCAAAGGGGGGCAGGTATATCAGTTCCTCTCTTGCAGAAAAATTGACCTATTATCTTGATATCGATGCGGCCAAACCGCCGCATGAACTCCTGTCCGACCGGGAGTACCAGGTCATGCTCCTCATCGCATCTGGGAAAACCGTTACGGAAATAGGACGGGAACTGTGCCTCAGCGTTAAAACAATCAGCACCTATCGAACGCACATACTTGAAAAAATGAAGATGAAGAACAATGCCGAAATAACTCTGTACGCGGTTCAGAATCAACTTGTCGGCTGACGGCTCAACCACTCGGTGATCTTTTCCGTCCTCAGTAGTTGGTGCCCGTGAAACGGCATGAACTCTTATTCTCCATAGCTGATAACGAACTACTATTTCCCGATTTCCGTACTTCCGGATCGAATTTCCCGGCACATACCATTGTGAAGTCTTCATCAACAGATACCGTTTTACTGTGGCAAAGGGCGGATGCCGGGTGTGAGCGGTGTGGAGGGTATTGGGTGCGGTCTGTCAGGCACAGAGCGCCCAGAGAATGGCAAAGAGAATGGCGGGGATAAAGTTGCCGATGGGAATCTTCTTAAGATCGAGAAGATTGACTCCTATTCCCAGAATGAGAATGCCTCCGGTAGCCGTAATGGCATTCAGAATGTGCGGTTCTTTCAAAAAGAGCAGCGATGATGCCATGATGGTGATTGTCCCCTGAACAATCAGAACGGGCAGGGCGGAAAATGCAACGCCGATTCCAAGCATGGATGCCAGTGCCATCGATGCGAAACCATCCAGCAAAGATTTGATATAGAGGATGCTCGTGTCTCCCACGGTTCCATCCTGAATGGGACCGATGATGACAAGGACTCCCGTCAGATAAAGAACGGACGCGGTCACGAATCCTTCCACAAAGGTTGATGAATCGGAGCGGAATCGATTTTTCAACCATACGCCGAGGGATTCGATCCATGTCTCGATTCGCATGATTTCGCCGGCAATTGCGCCGAGCAGGACACACCCGATTGCAGCGATGAGATTCGTTCCTTCCAGGGCCATTTTTACACCGAGGATAACAACCGAGAGCCCCAGGGCATTCATGATAATGGATTTTATCCCTTCCGACAGGTGTCTGCCCGCCATGATTCCGACGGCGCTTCCCACGATAATGGCGCCGCTGTTTACAAATGTTCCAGTCATTTCTTTCCCCGGGATACCATCAGACTTGATGCATATCGTGAGCATATATCACGGAACGAACGGGCAAACAAGGAACAATACCGCTTAAAATGACCAATGACAAAACCCGAACGGCACATCAAATCCAATATTCAAAGGCTGAGATGGGCTTAGGGCCTCGGAACCGGGGGGTAGCGTGTTAGAGGTTCGGGGCGTGGGAGCCGAATCATGATAACCAAACGACGATATACGATACCCATGCCACGATTTTCCATTCTCGAATTTCATGCCGCGGTAACTGTTTCGACGGCTTGATGTTACATCATTCCATATTTCCGGAGTTTCTGATGGAGGGTTCTCCTCGTTATACCGAGCCGCCGCGCCGTTTCGCTCTTGTTGCCCCCTGTTGCTTTCAGTGTCTTTATGATGGTGGCTTTTTCCACTTCTTCGAGGGGAAGGGTGCCTGCCGTGACATCATTTGACGTGGCTTCATGCCTTTCAGTCAGCGAGAGTGCGTCTTCATCAAGGTATTCGGACCGTGAGAGCACAACAGACCGTTCGATGACATTCATGAGTTCCCGGATATTCCCGGGCCATTCATATTTCAACAGACGATCCATTGCCCGGGGTGTAAAGCCCTTTATTGCCTTATTGTTTTTTTCTGCAAATACCGTCAGGAAATGCAGTGCCAAGAGGGCGATATCTTCCTGACGTTCCCTGAGCGGAGGAACCTGAAGGGTGATCACATTCAGACGGTAAAAAAGATCCTCTCGGAAATGTCCTGCAGTGACCGCTTCAAGGAGATTTTTATTGGTCGCGGCAATGACACGGACATCCACGGTGATGACCTCGTCGCCGCCCACTCGGGTAATCTCCCTTTCCTGAAGCACCCGTAAGAGCTTGACCTGCATGGCCTGAGACATTTCACTTACCTCATCAAGAAACAGACTGCCCCCGTCGGCCTGGCGGAACTTTCCTTCTTTCGTCCGATCGGCACCGGTAAATGATCCTTTCTCATGACCGAAAAGCTCTGCTTCGAGAAGGCTTTCCGTTATGGCGGCACAATTGATCTTGATAAAGGGTCTATCCTTTCTCGGACTGTTAAAGTGGATCGCTCCCGCGATCAGTTCCTTCCCCGTACCCGATTCTCCGGTAATTAATACTGTCGCATCTGCTTCGGATACCTGTGCCACTAACCCGAGCAGTTTTTCCATGGCGGAACTCCGGCCCACGATATTGCTGCGGTCAAAGTGTGTGTCGAGACTTGCCCGCAGGAGGCGATTCTCCTCCCGCAGTTTGGTGTGATCCATGGCCCGTTCCATGGCGAGTCGCAGTTCATCGAAGTCGAGCGGCTTCGTCAGATAGTCGTAGGCACCTTTCTTTAAACCTTCCACGGCGGTTTCCACCGATGAATACGCAGTCATGAGAATGATGGGAATGGACGGATTGATGTCCCTGATGATCCCCAGTGCTTCAAGCCCGGAAACGCGTATCATCCGGATATCCATTAAGATGAGATCGAAAGGCCGTTCCCGCACCATTTCGACGGCGGTGTCACCGTCATCGGCTTCGATGATGTCATATCCCCATCCCGACAGGAGGGTTCGAAGCATTGTCCGGTGGACATGATCATCGTCGACAACAAGGATGATGTCTTTCTGCTCCATGGATCATCTGCCTCTCTGTTTACCTCGCCTGATTGCGGAAAATCAGTGATATCGTCGTTCCCTGTCCCGGTGTACTGTCGACATGAATTTCCCCGTTATGGGCTTCCATGATTCGATGAACGATGGCGAGCCCCAGGCCGGTGCCCGACGGCTTTGTGGTGAAGTACGGGTCAAAGATTCTGCCCATGTCTTCGGCACCGATACCTGTTCCCGTATCTGCAATCGTAATGGTCGCCGTACCACCGTCGGCCGAGGAAAGGCCGACGGAAAGAGTGCCGCCTTCATCCATCGCATCGAAGGCATTCAGATACAAATTATAAAGAACCTGACTCATTCTGTCAGCGTCAAGGAAAATTTCTCCGATCAGCGACGGGAAATCCGTCTTGATGGTGATGTTCCTTTCCCCTGCCTGCTGCTTGATCATTTTGACGGAATGCTGCAGAAATCCCTGAAGTGCTGTTGGCTTCAATTGAATATTCATGGGACGGGCAAATTCGAGGAGCTGACCGATGACTCTGTTCAGACGATCCACTTCACCGATAATAATATCCGCTGTCTTCCGATCTTCAGGAATGTCACGGTATCTTTCTCTGAAGTAGGTGGCAAAGCCCTTGATCGAGCTGAGGGGGTTGCGGATTTCATGGGCGATCCCCGCCGCCATCCTTCCCAGTGAGGCCAGGCGCCGGCTCCGCTCGATTTCATTTCTCAGGCGGTCGATTTCGGTGAGATCTTTGAACAGAATAACATACCCGAGGAACACGCCATCTTCATCCTTGAGTTCCGTTGCGAGAACATCAAGGGGAATGCTCTTCCCCTCCGCCAGGGGATAATCGATTTCCCTGCCGATGGTGCCTCCGCTTTCTTTGACAGTGGTAAGCATTTCGTACATCTGTCGAGGCAGGACGGACAAACCGTTCTGCCCTACCGTTTTGCCGACGACGAGCCGGAGGATCGACTCTGCGGTCTGATTAAGGGATGTTATCGTACCCTCGGCGCTGACCGATACCAGACCGATGGGCATGTGTTCCACCAGATTGTCGGAAAAGGCCTTGATCCGTGACAGGGATATCCGGGCAGACCGGTATCCCTGTGCCATGAAAAGTGAGAGAATGCCTGCAAAGCCGATGAGAAGAAGAATGATCGCCATGACAACCGTATGGCGAATGTCTTCTTTTTCCGCCGCCATGACCGTTTCCATATCGAGACCGACAAAAATAATGAGCCGGTGGGACGCTTCATCTTCTCTCATGATCATTGGCGCATGATTCCGATCGTGGGGCATCATGTCTCTGAATCGCTGCGGAGGGGGTCTCCGCATCGGCGAGAATTGACGGTAAACCTCAAACAAGTCGTCTCCCCTTGAATCCTTAATCTGCCGCCATCGGACTGTTTTCGTCTGCGAAATGGCTTCCATATCGAGGCCTTCGCCATGGAGTTCTTCCGAGTCGTCATAATCACTATGGGCAAGAATCTTCCCCGTTTCATCGGTGATCATAAGATATTTGATATCCGGATGCCGGGATGTTTCCGCGAGGAGACGTTGAACCCTGCTGTCGCCCCATTGCGTCCCGAACATTCCTGTTCTCGTTCCTGCCTCCACCGATCTGATGAGGGCGGCGCCTTTTTCCAGGAGCAGTTTGGTTGAATTTTCTTTCTGTTTGCTGATGTTCTGAAAAGTCCAGAAAATAAAAATCGGCGCCAGAATGAAAACCGCCCCGATGATGATCCACGGTGGGAGGGTTACCCATGTTTTTTTCATTTTGTTATATCCACCTTAATGTCTTTTCATTTTATAGCAAAATGAATGCCGGATTACCCGTTATGCCCCGGAACGCCATCCATCAGTACCCAGGCTATCGAACCGCCATCCGAACGAAGTAATGCCTGGATATAATGTATCCACCTGAATACCAAAAGTGGATATATAGTATACATTGTTTGTGTATGTATGACAAAGATATTAGGTATGTCCTGTTCGGACAACAGAGAATAGTTTGTTGTTTCGGGGATTTGTAAAAATATTACGTTTCTGGCACGCCTGTTGCTATTTACAATATAAAACGAAACAAAGATACTTCATAAGGAGGATGTACAATGAAAAAGTCAGCAGTAGGTTTGGGAATTGTTCTCTTGATTGCCGCATTCGCTATTCCGGCATTCGGAAGGGGTCCCGTATGGAATCATGGATGGACACAGGGCCCGTGTGTCGGCCATGATTATGATCGAGGCCAGAGACGAGGCATGGATGTTTACCGCTATGGACCGCACACATACGGCCTTAACCTGACGGATGAGCAGAAGTCGAAGGTCGAGTCCGTCAGGGAGAGTCATTTGAAGGAAATGACACCGCTCAGGTCAGAGCTGTATACTAAGAAAACTGAGTTGAGGGCACTCTGGGCCCAGAAGACTCCCGACAGGAAAGCAATTCTGGCAAAGCAGAAAGAAATCAGCAAACTTCGTGATCAAATGAGTGAAAAACGCACCGTCCACCGTCTTGACATGAGGGGCATCCTCACATCGGAACAGCAGGAGCAACTGTCGGCACGGAAATATGGGAGAGTAAACGGTCGTCATGGCGGCTTCGGCAGCGGTTACGGCAAGTACCCCGGATTCGGCGCTCCACAGGGACAGCGATAATGTCTTGATCTATGATAACGAAACGTACAGAGAAACCGGCTGTCGGTATGATTACCGACAGCCGGTCTTTTTTGATTCTCAACACTAAATGCTGCAGGAGCTTGTCGTAAAAGTAGAGGGGCTGTGAATGGATTTTTTGAAGATTTCCTCCATCGATTTCAGATCTCTATGGAAATATCGATAATCTCCAGCTCTCTGATTCCTCCGGGTGTTTTCACCTCGACCTGGTCGCCGATGACTTTTCCGATAAGAGCCTTTCCAATGGGTGAGGTGACGGAGATTTTATTTTGGTTCAGGTCTGATTCGAGGGGACCCACAAGAATGTAGGATGTTACATCACCAGTATTGATATCTTCGAAGGTGACGGTCGTTCCGAATACAACTTTCTCATCCGTCAGGTCCCTGGGATCAATGATAACCGCTGAGGCAAGATTATTGCTGAGTTCCTGAATCTTTCCCTGTATAAATGCCTGTCGTTCCTTCGCTGCCTCATATTCGGCATTTTCCGATATGTCCCCGTGACCCCGGGCTATTTCTATCTCCCGTGAATTCTCAGGAACTGAAACATTTTTCAGGTATTCCAAGTCCTTCTGTAATTTCTCGAACCCGCCTCTGGTTATCGGTATTTTACTCATCCCATTCCCTCCCATAAAAAACTGGGATTCTAGTCAATCTCTCAGTAGCTGTCAAGAGAATTTATCCTCTCGACCTGAGGACCGGAGGACGCATTATTGTATCGTGTTTTCATGGGAGTAAGCAATATGCTTTTCTCAATCAGTTGATGAGCCGAGGTCCGGGTGATGAGGCAAACCCGAATAGTGGAACTTTCCGAATTCCGGGGTGTCAATCTTCCCATCGGTGCAATGATCGACAAATGATCAAGGCATACCTGCCGGACGGAGTTTCTCAAATGCCTGGAGAAAAATGACTTGACCGGGGGAACAATCCATGGATAATTATGTGAAGTCTTGTAAGCATTTGATACGCGGTCGCTTTCGTGCATTGTTAACCATACAGTCACCAACTGCACCGGCCGGCATCATGCTGTTCCCATAACCTCCTATGGTTGAGGTCAGCCCAGGAATGAAAAAAGACATTTATCCCCTGCTACAATTCAGACATCTGGTGAGTCGAATCGACCAGGCGTCGCTGTTGCAGAAACACCGTCGCTGGACCGGCAACGACGACACTGATCACCACTATCACATCGCCATTCCCACCGATAACGACCCACTGTATCTCCACCTGTTCTGGAGACGGAAAAGCGCCGCACCGGCGGAATTCATAGGTACCTATGTCTTGAACATCAAGGGATTGTTATCGGAAGGCTATATCCGGAAGGATGGCGTGAAGAACGTACGGCTCCGGATCTGTCACAGCGATGATGACCTGCTCTACATCCAGACAAAATCGGGGAAACCTTCCCTGGCAATCGCCCGGTTTCCATTACGATGACCAGGTTCATGGAGCTGCCGCCTGTCCCTGATCCGTGTGGGGAGTTGTTGTGCAAGCAAAAATGGATGTAAGCAACAGCCCCCCGTTACCATCTACTGCCGTGGTTCCTCTTTTTCCTTATCCTCAGAAGCCTCCTCCTCCGTTATTTCATGCTCCTCCGGATCCGCCGTCTCGACGATGGTGTCCGCCTCCGATTCAGGTTGATCCTCTGCCGTTACCGGATGGTCCACGATCTCTGAAATCCACAGGGGATGCCTGCGCCGTGCATAGTCAAGCCGGACCCGACCGGTAAAAATTCCCCGTACCATCGGGCGGTTCGGTTTCAGGATGATGGCGGCCATATGGCCGATGAATGCAATGATGAACAGAACAAAAAAAATATTATGCGCCCATGTAGCCAGGAGTGTCAATGCCTCCGACATCTGAGGATCGATAAGGTTTTTATAGGTTTTCATCAGTCCCGAAATGATGAGTCCTCCGATGATGACCGCCATGCCGAGGTAGGCAAGCCGCTGTTCCGGAAGATATTTGTGAAACGGAGGTTCTTCACCCTTGCCGAAGAACGTCTTGACAACCTCGATCGACTGTTTCATGTCACCCTTACGGGGCAGCATCCCGCGGTCTCCCAGAATACCGTGGTAGAAGACATGAAAAAAGCTCATGGCAACGAATACGATGGAGGCGCCATAATGGACTTTCAATGAAACGATGTAGTCAGCAGACCAGGCCAGCCCGGGCAGTTCATTGATATAGTATCTGTTCGCGATAGGCATTTGGAAAAGCCCGGTAAGGATCAGGATGAGTCCCGACAGGGCGATCGCCCAGTGTTCGAACAGTTCGAGGACGCTGTGCCTGACCACCAGGCCTTTATCTTCAAGAATGCGTTCCGACATCTTACTCCGTCCCTCCCTCATTGCCCTTCCGTCGAGACAGGATTGAAAAAGCTCCCGCTACGCCGGCGGCAATACCGACAAGGGGCGACCCCATGACCAGGGTCTCCAGTACCGAAGCCTCCGCCATACGCCGCTTCGCAGGCTTGAAATGAGGCAATCCCGGCCCCTGCGGGATAGCCTTGTCAATGATATCGAAAGGAACCGGCGATATATATATTGTTGACGTTCCGCCGTTTTCTCCGATTCCGTAGATAAAGCCGTTGATATGCTCTGCCCGACCCCGGGCATCGGCAAGAATTTCTTCACGGGGGCCGATTACCATCGCTCCCGCGGGACAGGCATCCATGCATGCCGGAATCTTGTCTTCCATCAGCAGATCATGGCAAAGATTGCATTTGTACATGACGCCGTTTCCGGCAAGTGTGGGCATAACGTAAAGGTAGACGCCGACGCCTGACTGACGCTGCGGTATGGCCCACGGACAGACGGCACGGCATTTGGCGCCGCCGACGCAGAGATTATCGTTGATGACAACCGCACCATTTTTCATCTTGTGATTTGCCGCAAAGGGGCAGATGGTGGCACATGCCGGATTGTCGCAGTGCATGCACCGTCTCGGTATGAAGAGGGTCGATTTGTTCCCTCGGTACTCCACCTCCGCCGTTTCGACAAAGATAAAGTTGTAGGGCGTCAACCGATCATAAATCTGTTTTTTCTTCGACCAGTCTTCGATCATTCCCCGGGGGTAAAGCCTGGGAATCGGATCGACCGGGTCGGGTACCGTCTTCTGATACAGATTTCTGCAGGCGGCGACGCAGGCGGGCATATCCTTGCCGGGACATCCGTCGCAGAGGGTAAGGTCAATGATCGACGCGAGTCCTCGGGGCTGCAGCCCATAAGATACCCTGGGCAGGCCGAGCCCCGATGCCGCAAGTCCCGCCGATGCGGCGAGAAATGATCTCCTTGAGACTTTCGGTACATACCGGCTGCTCATCGTTCGGCTCCTTTGCATTGCGCACCGCCCCCATGTGGTACGGCATGAACCTGCACTATGACGTTCCGGGACGGTAATGTCGGGTTCTCACTACCCGTACTTCTCAATCCCACTCGGCGGGATCGACTTTATAGTAGTTCTTGAGTTCTTCATAGAGATCCGGTTCATGCTGTTTCAGATGCGTCGGTTTTTCGAAGAAGGTTTCCGTGGCAACAGCGAAAAATTCCGCAGGATCCGTCGCGCCGTACTCATCAAGAGCAGGTGTTCTCCGATTGTCCACATCATGTTGCAGCTGCTCGTAACGGCGGCTCAGAACACAGGCCCATCGTTCATAGTCCGACCGTGTCCCGAGATCGGGTGCGCCGTCGATGGTGCCATCTTCATGGTCGAGCTGATGGGCGAATTCATGGAGGACCACATTGTATCCGTCCCGTCTGTTCCGTGCCCCCCGCAGGACATGATCCCACGCAAGAATCACCGTTCCCTGAACCCATGACTCCCCGGCTCGTACCGACTCGTGTTCCACATAGATCATGTCGTCGAGGGGAATGCTTTCCGGCGCCACGTATGCCTCCGGGTAAACGAGAATCGTCGAGAGTCCCGGGTAGTTTCTGTTTTTCCGGTTCAGCAGAAGCATGCAGGCCTGGGCGGCGATGGTGATCTTGATCTCATCGGTCATCTCAAGTCCCCCGCATCCTTCGAAGTGTTTTTCACCAAGAAAGATTTTCATGTTTGCGTGAAGCTGATCCTTCAGTGAAGCGGGAATATGACGGTAAAGTGAAACGTTTCTGAAAAGTATTTCTTCCCATTCTCCGGGAAATGGTTCCGCAATCAACCGGTCCCGTCGATATTGCACGAAGGCCCGCCGCCCGTAAACAGCAATCAGAATAATAACCCCGATGGCGGTAATGAAAAGAAAAAAGTTCATGTCAAACCGTCACGTACCCGGTGTCCCCTGTTTTTTCTACTAGCAACTATCCGCGCCCCCTTTTCCTCGCTACCAGAACGTCGCATAGTACGAGAGAGCCGACGTTTCCCCTTTTATCTTCCGCTGTCCTGCGGGAAATGACTGCATGTGAAAGTACCGGATCTCCTTCGTTTTCCCATCAATGGCGAATTCCACCCGGACAATAACATCCTTCCCGGATTTCCGCGCCTTGAAGGAGGTAATCGAAACATTATCAGGACCTTGACGATTCCTGACTGGTTTTTCAAAAGATTCCGATGTCGGCGCCCCCGGTTCGGCCCGCTCGCCCCCTTCACCGCTTTCGCCGGCATATTCCATGGAGAACAGTATTCGAACGGCATCCTTTGCCTCCTCATCGACCGGCATCTGAAGTCGAGTAAACTGGATGACCGCAATGAGAATAAGGACGGCAATGACAAGGGCGGCCTTCCCCCCGGTCAGATTGATCCTCGTGTCGCTCACGGTGAACCTCCTTCAAGCTTTTATGCGTATCATCCGCACCTGCATGGCGGTCATGTTGCTTAACTGTAAGACGTATTGCCGCACATTGTCAAGATTGTAATAGGCTTAAGAGCTTCAAATGTCGCCGGATGCCGTCATATGAAACCGGTGGCGAGAAACCTTTCCGCCATCTTTCGCTTCCTTCCTCTTTTTAACACATTCCCGGGCCGGCGGCTTTCCCCCGGCTTTGGATCGGAACCGGGGAACGGTTGCATTGTGAAGCGTGATGCGGAAATGCCCCTTCACGGCAGAGTGTCGGAATTCTTTACAGTTTTGGAATCCAGGATAATGCATCAATTACAAGTAGTTATGCTGAATATTATTTATCGCCGGGCAAATACGTCGAGATTCTTTACAATTCGTGGTCGATATGATCATCCTTTCATGACGGTGTTACCGGAGAAACAACGCTGCTGAGGTAATTATATATGCATATATTACAGTGCGTTATCACACATATTCCATACGACATGCGTGCGCACTGTATTTTGAGGCATAATATTTGCTTAATAAACCGCATGTCGGCTATGTGAATCGATACGGATATGGAGGTATCTGCCGTTATAACGACAGTTTGATGCTCCGTCCATTTGTTCGATTGCTATTTCGCCCTTCAGGGAGCGATCAATACAATCACAATTAGAAAGGAGGTTGTAGAATGAAAAAGATTTCTCTTGGTGCAGTAATTTCCGGTTACGTTTTTGCATATGACCCGCAAGGGAACTGATCTTTGATATTCTGCACGTTATCTGAAGCAGCCAAGCCCGTCATTCGCAGCTCATTTTGAATTTGAATGCGGAGC
>DSDU01000081.1 GCA_011056835.1 Deltaproteobacteria bacterium | reverse complement strand
GTATATGGGGAAATGATAGATGAGTGAAAGCGAACTGTTGAAGACGCGTCGAGAAAAAATCGAATCTCTGAAAGCTGACGGAATCGATCTCTATCCGAATGATATTGAAGTAACTTCCACGACAGAGGATGTCCTCAACCGGTTGGGAGGCTTGGATAATGAAGCCCTTGAAAAGATAGAAGACAGATTTACTCTGGCAGGGAGGCTTATGGCCATAAGAAATTTCGGCAAGGCTTCGTTTGTCAACATCCAAGATCGAAAAGGAAGAATTCAAGCTTACATAAAAAAAAATATCGTCGGCGACATGAGCTATTCGCTTTTTCAGAAGTTTGATATCGGGGATATAATTTCAGTTGCCGGTCGTGTTTTCAAAACAAAAACGGGTGAGCTCACCGTTCAGGCGGATTCTATTCGTCTTTTATCAAAAGCACTCCGTCCTCTGCCTGAAAAATGGCATGGATTGACCGACATTGAAACGAGATATCGACAGAAACATCTTGATTTGATCGTTAATCCTTCGGTGAGAGGAATGTTTCACACAAGGAGTCGTATCATTCGCCTCATCCGTGATTTTATGTACAAATATGATTTCCTTGAAGTTGAGACACCGATGATGCATCCCATTGCGGGAGGCGCCATGGCAAAGCCGTTCAAGACATATCACAATGCCCTCGGAATGGATCTTTACTTGAGAATAGCTCCCGAGCTCTATCTGAAGCGCCTAGTGGTGGGGGGCCTTGAGCGGGTCTTTGAACTCAATCGAAACTTTCGGAATGAAGGGGTCTCGACGCTCCATAATCCTGAATTTACCATGATGGAATTCTACATGGCGTACGCAACCTATGAGCATCTCATGAGCATGACTGAGGAATTGTTGACCGATATTGCCCGGGACCTCTTCGGTTCTTTCATTTTTTCATACCAGGGAACTGAGATCGATCTTACCCCTCCCTGGCGAAAGCTGACGGTGAAAGATGCTATTGTCGCCTATACCGGAGTGGATGCTCCTGTTCTTGATGACAGAGAACGATCAATAAAATATGCCCGTGACATCGGCCTTGAAATACTGGGCAACGAAACACTGGGCAAGGTTATTATGACTATATTCGAAGCGATTGTTGAAGACAAGCTTATTCAGCCGACTTTTGTAACGCAGTATCCCCTCGAAGTCTCACCGCTCTCGCGAAAAAACAACGAAGACGACCGATTTACCGACCGATTTGAACTGTATATCCAAGGAAGGGAAATTGCCAATGCCTTTTCGGAGCTTAACGATCCTTATGATCAGCGGGAACGGTTTCTCATGCAGTTGAGGGAGCGGGAAGCGGGGGATCTTGAAGCTCATGAAATGGACGAAGATTATATTCGAGCCTTGGAATATGCAATGCCACCGACAGCCGGGGAGGGGATCGGTATTGACCGACTAGTCATGCTCTTTACGGATTCCCCTTCGATCCGGGACGTTATTCTCTTTCCCCACATGAGAGCGAAAATGTAATCTCATGAATGGCGATACGAAATCGCATATTTTTTGTGAAGCGATACGGCTAATGTAGCATCCCCTCCCTGATGGATTACCGGAAGCAGTTCGAATAGAGAGAAATGGTTATAAACGATGTCCTATGAATTTTTTATAGCTCTGAGATATTTGAGGGCAAAGAGAAAACAAGCATTTGTTTCACTCATCACATTCATTTCGATTGCGGGAATTTTTCTCGGTGTCTCCGCATTGATTATTGTTCTTGCCGTCATGAACGGGTTTGAAACCGATCTCCGGAATAAAATACTGGGTGTCAGTTCACATATCGTCCTCATGAAATACCATGGGAAGATGAATGACTATGGCCATGTCAAGGAGAAGATTGACCGGGTGGAGGGCGTTGTTGCGTCAACGCCGTTCGTTTATGGACAGGCCATGTTGAAAAAAGAAGATCGCGTAACCGGTGTGGTGCTGCGGGGTATTGATGCCAAAAGCGCTCTCAATGTTCTCAGTCTGGGAAAGATGATGGATGGAGACATCGGCAGTCTTTCCCGTGATACCGCTGAAAATCAGGAGTTGCCGGGAATTGTCATCGGTAAGGAATTATCCAAAAATCTCGGGCTGCTTGTGTCCGATACCGTTGATGTCTTGTCACCTATGGGTATCGCTACGCCGATGGGGATGGTTCCACGAATAAAAAAGTTTGAAGTGGTCGGAATTTTTGATTCGGGTTTTTATGAATACGATTCGGGACTTGCATTCTTGTCGCTTCCCGAATGTCAGCACTTTTTAAATATGGGCGATGATATAACCGGTATAGAAATAAGAGTTCAGGATATCTATAAAGCCCGGGAAATTGCCGAGGAAATAGAAAAAGAATTGGGATATCCCTATTGGGCCAGAAACTGGATGCAGATGAATAAAAATCTCTTTGCAGCTCTGCGATTGGAAAAGCGTGTCATGTTTATTATTTTGAGTTTGATCGTTGTTGTTGCCGCCTTTAACATTATAACGGCGTTAATCATGGTCGTTATGGAAAAAACACGGGATATTGCCATCTTAAAGTCAATGGGAGCGACATCGAAAAGCATCATGAAGATTTTCATGTTGCAGGGACTTATTATCGGAGCCATCGGTACTGTTCTGGGATGTATCGGAGGTCTTCTGGTGGCGTTTCATATCGAACCGATAACATCATTTGTTGAAAACCTTTTCGGGTTTAAAATCCTGCCGGGAGATGTGTATTATCTCAGTGAGCTTCCCTCAAAGGTCAATTTCGTTGATGTATTTGTCGTTATGATTATTGCCATGATCATATGTTTTCTCGCCACTATATATCCATCGTGGAATGCATCAAAACTCGATCCCGCAGAGGCGCTCAGATATGAATGACAGACAAAGAGACAACGTGTTGTAGGCAGAGGCGAATGATATCGGTCAGCAATTTGACAAAAACGTTTATTAAGGACGGAAATACGATCGGGGTTCTCAACGGATTGAATCTTGAAATCGACCGAGGAGATTCTCTCGCAATTCTCGGTGTTTCCGGTGCCGGGAAAAGCACCTTTCTCAATATTCTCGGTCTCATCGAACGCCCGACATCAGGCTCTGTCAACTATGACGGCGTTGATGTCTTTGCATGGAGTGAGGAGCTGCAGGCCGAGTTCAGGAATAAAAAAATCGGCTTCGTGTTCCAGGCAAATCATCTTTTACCTGAGTTTACCTGCCTTGAAAATACTATGATGCCCGCGTTGATCCGGGGAATGTCGATTAGTGAAGCCCGCCGGAGGGCGGTGAATATCTTGACGGATGTCGGGCTTGGTGATAGATTCGCTCACAAGCCCGGAGAACTCTCAGGAGGGGAACAGCAACGGGTGTCCGTGGCCCGAGCACTCATCATGGACCCCGAAATCCTGTTGGCGGATGAACCGACAGGAAATCTTGACAGTGAAACAGGTGAAAAAATTCAGGATATTCTAATTGGGTTGAATAGAAAAAAAAGGATAACACTCGTGGTTGTTACGCACAACATAGATCTTGCCAAAAGAATGTCACGTATCATCGGTCTGCGAGACGGGAGGACCTACGATCTGTAAGATGAAATTTTTCTGTTCGATTCGAACCATATTTATTCTTGCGCTCGTCCTTTCTTACTTCGGGATGCACAACTCTTATGCTGAAGAGCTCAAGCGCGTCGCGATTTTTCCTTTTCACGTTTACAGTGAATCGGACGTATCGACGCTTGAGGCATCGATATCAAAGAATTTATTAAACGAAGTGATGAAGACAAGACGTTTTTACGTCATTGATACAAAGTCATTCTCGCCGCTTATTGATGGGAAACAAGTCTCCGAGGAATTAATCTGGACCGTAGGTGATGTGATCGGTGCTGATATAATCATTACCGGGAGCCTGACGCGTTTAGGTAATATGATCAGCGCCGATGTTTCGACATACGATGTAAAGAAGCGACACGTAGTCACCGGCATATTCGGTTATGGAACCGGTGTGGATAGTATCGGTAAGATCGCCGCAACGCTCGCAGAAAAAATCGTGAAAGTCGAATTCCGGGAATTGGGAATAGAAGATATCGCCATTTCGGGAAACAAAAAGATTGAGGACAATGCAATTCTGAATGTCTTAAAAAGCGAAAAAGGTAAGCTTGTATCGAGTCGAACCCTGTCGGATGATATCAAGGCTATTTACAAAATGGGCTATTTCAGCGATGTTCAGGTTACCATAACGGAGGGTGCGGAGGGAAAGATTCTCACGTACATTGTTGAGGAAAAACCACTTATATCGGAGATCGTAATTAAGGGGAATGATGATATTAATGAGAGAGAAATAAACAGTGTTCTGACTATCAAGACCAGGCAGGTTCTCAATCTTGATAAAGTAAAATCCGACGTGGAAAAAATTAAGGCGCTGTACAATGACAAGGGATATCTCAACGCCACCGTTGAGCATACGGTGGAAGATGCGGGAACGAGAGGTGTTCTCGTTATTTTCATAATCGAGGAGCATAAGAAACTCCTTATTGAGAAGATCGCATTTGAGGGAAACAAGGCATTCACCGATGGCGATCTGAAAAAAATCATGGATGTTTCAGAGAGAGGATTCTTTCACTTTATAAGTGGTTCTGGGGTTCTTAAGCGGGATAAATTAAGAGAAGATGTCAATAAACTGAATGTGTTCTATCTGAATCACGGCTACATGAATGCCCGGGTCGGTGAACCCGAGGTCAGGCATGATGAAAAGGGTATATATATTACCATTTCCATAACGGAAGGAAAACAATTCAAGGTAGGTGCAGTTGAGATTGCCGGCGATACGTTGTCTGTTTCCAGGGATGAACTCATTGAAAAACTGAAAATAAACAAGAAAGACTATTTCGATCGGGATTCCATCATGAAAGATCTCGACTTCCTGACTGAAGCGTGTAAAAACGAAGGGTATGCATATGCAAATGTCACTCCTGAAACGACCCCACGTGAAATGGAAGAAAAAGTCGATGTCGTCTATCATATTGAGAAAGGTGATAAAATATACTTCAATAGAATCACTGTTGTGGGTAATACGAAGACGCGAGACAAGGTTATCAGGCGAGAACTTGCCATTGACGAGGGTGATTTGTACAGTGGGGAAAACCTGAGAAAAAGTTACATGAGATTGATGAATCTCCGCTATTTTGAGGAGATTAACTTTCAAACGGAGAAAGGGACCGAAGAAAATCTTACCGACGTTACGATTCACGTGAAGGAAAAGCCGACAGGTCTTTTCAGTATCGGCGCCGGGTACAGTGCAGTCGACAAAGCAATCGTCATGGCGCAGGTATCTCAACAGAACCTTTTCGGCAGAGGACAGGTCCTCAGTCTCAATGCGTTTCTCGGTTCCAAGACAACGAATTACGAATTGTCATTTGTCGAACCCTGGCTCTTCGACCGGCCCCTCTGGAGCAAATACGATGCGTGGAATATGAAGCGCGAATATGATTCCTACGACCTTGATACAAAGGGATTGAGAATGACCTTCGGCTACCCCCTCTTTGAATATGTTAAAGGGTACATCGGTTATGAATACACCATGGATGAGGTTATGAACGTTAAATACTATGCTTCCCGATATATCAGGGAACAGGAAGGAGAAACAACAACCAGTGGTGTAACGGTGACGTTGATGCGGGATTCGACGAATGACTGGATGTTCCCGTCAAAGGGATCGCTTAACAGTGTGGCTATCCGCCACACCGGGACCATATTTCAAGGGGACAACAGTTTTACGAAATATTCGGGCAATTCCTCATGGTATTTTCCGCTTCCTCTGGATAATGTTTTTGCGGTGCGGGGACGCATCGGGTATCTGCAGGCTAATGAGGGCAAGAAGTTGCCGATTTATGAGCGGTTTGTCCTTGGTGGAATACGATCGTTGCGGGGACTCGAAGATGTCGGTCCCATTGATCCGGAAACGGGGGATGTCATCGGCGGAAACACAATGCTTACCTTCAGTGCGGAACTAATCTTTCCTCTCATCAAAGATGCCGGCATGAAAGGGGTTTTATTTTTTGACATTGGCAACGCCTGGGACAACGGCTATTATCTTGACGATATGAGAAAAACGGCGGGAGTCGGTGTCAGGTGGTATTCTCCGATCGGTCCGTTGCGGCTTGAATGGGGCTATGTCCTTGACAGAAAAGACGGTGAGTCTCCCTACAAATGGGAGTTTACCATCGGCATGATGATGTAATGTAAATAAAACAGGTGGTTAAAATGAAAGTTGGTATAGCCGACTGAAAAAAGATTGAAATCTCATCAAGGGGGATTAAAATGAAGCGAATAGTAACCATTTTCGGTGTTATTGTACTTTTGCTGGCTGGAAGCTGTGCTTATGCCGAGGAGAAGATAGCTTTCATCAATATGAAGGACATTCTTCTCCTGTCGGATCATGGCAAGGAGGCTGCTGTAGAATTCCAAACGGTGTTCCAGAAAAAAAGGGACAGCATACAGAGCCGGGAAGCTGAGTTGAAGAAAATGAAGGAAGAACTGGAAAAACAGAGACTTGTGCTGACCGAGCCTGCCATGAGAGAAAAAGAACTGGAATATGAGAAACAATTCAGAGATTACAAGCGGCTGGTTGAGGACTCAAACGCAGAGATTCAGCGGATGGACCAGGAGCTTTCACGGAAGATGATTCCCGAAGTGCTCAAGGTTGTGAATACAATCGGCAAGCGGGACGGGTATACCATGATACTCGATATTGCCGCTGCAGGAATTGCCTATCATTCACCGGCACGGGACATTACCAAGCAAGTGATTCTCGAATTCAACAAGGAATACAAATCAAGGAAGAAATGAAGGGGCTGACGGTCACCCCGGTTTTCTTAAACGGAGATGACCCGAAACAGGATAAACCGATCACGACAATAAAAGGGATGAGAACGGCCACATGGAAATTCAGTTAAGGAAAATTGCCGGATTGCTCGAAGGTGCGGTAATCGGTGACGATACGGTTATGATCAATAATGTGCGAGGCATCGACGAAGCCGGGAACGGTGATATCACCTTCATCGCAAATCCCAGGTATAGGCATAAACTTGAATATACCGGGGCATCGGCTGTTCTGGTATCGCCGACCATCAAAGAATCGACGAAGAACCTTGTCGTCGTTCAAGATCCCTATAAGGCCTTTGCCCGTCTGTTGGGGCTGTTTTATCCTGAAGATCAAGAGACCCCCGGTATCAGCGATCAAGTTTTTGTCGGTGAAGGAACTGAATTCGGTGAAAATACAACCAGTTACCCTGGTGTCTACGTCGGGCGCGGCGTGCGAATAGGAAAGGGAGTGGTTCTTTATCCGGGTGTTTGTATCGGCAACAATGTGGAAATCGGTGAAGATTCAATTCTTTATCCAAACGTAACCGTTTATCGGAAATGCAGAATCGGAAAGCGGGTTATCATTCATGCCGGAGTTGTTGTCGGGAGTGACGGGTTCGGATTTACCGATCCAGGAAGGGAAAATCGAAAAATCCCCCAG
Source organism: Deltaproteobacteria bacterium (assembly GCA_011056835.1). Lineage (GTDB taxonomy): Bacteria > Desulfobacterota > Syntrophia > Syntrophales > UBA6807 > DSDU01. The sequence continues at coordinate 26,370 of DSDU01000081.1, read as the reverse complement.
GTGGGAATCGTGCAAATTGACGATGACGTGGAAATTGGAGCTAATACAACCATAGATCGAGGGACACTGGGCAAAACCTGGATTAAACGGGGCACGAAAATCGATAACCTCGTTCAGATCGCCCATAATGTCGTTATTGGTGAAAATTCAATCGTTGTTGCCCAGGTGGGGATTTCGGGAAGCACAAAACTGGGAAACAGCGTCGTTATCGGCGGTCAGGCCGGAATTGTGGGGCATATCGAGATTGGTGACGGTGTAATGATTGCGGCTCGATCCGGTGTTCACGAGGACGTTTCATCCGGTCAGATCGTCAGTGGAGCTCCTCATATGCCTCACCAGAAATGGCTCAGAACGCAGGCATGTATTGGTCAATTGCCGGATATGAGACGAACACTGAAATATATTGAAGAAAAAATAGAAGCGCTTGAAAAGCAGAATAAGGCGTGAAGGTGCGGAAAGAAGGATCAATACAATGAACATTCATTCGACAGCAGTCGTCTCACCGGGGGCGGAACTTCAGGAAGATGCTGAAGTGGGGGCGTACAGTGTCATCGGTCCCGAGGTGAAAATCGGAAAGAATACTGTTATCGGTCCTCATGTCGTGATCGAGGGCCGAACCGAAATAGGTGATAATTGCCGTATATTCCAGTTCACTTCAATCGGTGCGGTTCCTCAGGATTTAAAATTCGGGGGAGAGCAGTGTAAGGTTATTATTGGGAATAACAACACGATACGTGAATTTGTTACCATCCATAGTTCCACCGCTGCAGACATTGCCATGACCTTCATCGGAAACAACAATTTAATCATGGCATACTGTCATGTGGCACACAACTGTAAACTGGGGAATAACATCGTTATGGCCAATGCCGCCAATCTGGCAGGGCACATCCATGTCGAGGACTTTGCCATTATCGGCGGCTTAACCGGTATCCACCAATTTTCACGAATAGGATGCCATGCATTTATCGGCGGCGCATCCGCCGTGGTTCAGGATGTACCCCCTTATATAACGGTTTCAGGCAATCGGGCGAAGCCGTACGGACTGAATCTTGTTGGTCTGAAACGGCGGGGATTTACAGAAGATGTGCTGCGTGCATTGAAAAAAGCCTACAAGATAGTCTTCAGATCGTCACTCCTCCTTTCAACGGCTGTCCGGAAGGTCAGGGATGATGTAGAGGATCTGCCTGAAGTGAGACATTTTGTGGAATTTATAGAAAACGCGAAGCGAGGCATCTGCCGATAACAGCGGATTATTAAAACATGCATAACGGTAATGAAAAGATACGAGTAGGGGTGATCGGAATCGGTCACCTTGGAACGTATCACCTCCAAAAGTATGAGCAATTAGCCGAATGCGCGATCGTCGGAGTTGCCGACAGCACAAGAGAGCGGGCCGATCGTGCAGCGGAAACATATGGTTGTGAATCCTTCGATGATCACCGCGATCTGGTCGGAATGGTTGATGCGGTGAGTATTGCCGTGCCGACCAAATATCATTATGTCGTGACCAAAGATTTCCTTGCAGCCGGAGTCGATGTACTGCTTGAGAAACCCATAGCGGTAAACATCGAAGAAGCGGACGGGCTCATTTCGCTTGCCAAAACCACCGGGGCGATTTTCCAGATCGGTTTTATCGAACGTTTCAACCCCGCAATCGTTGCCCTGAAAAATGTAATGGATGAACCGCTCTTTATTGAAGCTCACCGACTTCATCCGTTCTTCACCAGGGGAACAGACGTGGATGTCATACTCGATCTGATGATTCATGATCTTGACATCATTCTTAGCTTTGTCAAATCTCCCCTTAAAAATGTTGAGGCGGTTGGTGTATCGGTTCTGTCTGATAATGTGGATATCAGCAACGCACGGATTACATTCCGGAACGGATGTGTCGCCAACGTAACGGCCAGCAGGGTAACCGGCAAGGTTATGCAGAAAATTCGATTTTTCGGCCTTAGTGGGTACCATTCCGTCGACTGCGGGAAACGGGAACTGATGTCATTGAGCAGGAAGAACGATAAAGGATCGGTCGGCATATTTCAGAACAATGTTGATGTAGAGGATTACGATCCTCTCGAAAGGGAAATACGGTCTTTCATCCACGCTGTTTCAACGAGGACCCCTCCGATTGTTTCGGGAGAAGAGGGACGAAAGTCTCTTGAACTGGCGCTTCAAATTGTAGAAAAAATGAACATGGGACAGGGGCTTGCCACATGACTCTAATGGTGGATCTCAACAGGTCGTATCGAATGTTCAAAAAGGCCGGGTCGTTCTATTCACCGAAGAGCATGAGACGAAGCATGTGCATCATCAGTTTACCCTTCGATCCGACAGGAGAGGCGATATTGTGAAGAGATTGGACGATAAGAACATCATCTCAGCCCTCTATCACCCCGTACCGCTTCATAAACAAAAAGCATTTGCCCACCGGCATCCTTCATCTGCCGATCTTTCAATAAGTGATAAGCCGGCCAGGGAAGTACTTCTCCTTTCCACATTCTCCGAGCTGATGAGAGAGGAAATCCACCAAATCCATCAAGTGATCAATCATGCATTCTGATCAGCATAGCCCGCATTCGACGCATAAGAAGGTCATGATCGTCGCGGGGGAAGCATCTGGAGATCTTCATGGTGCTCATGTGGTGAAAGCCATGAATCGCCTGGATCCGATGCTCCGTTTTTACGGAGTAGGTGGGGAAAAACTCCGTGCGGCGGGAGTTGATATTATTGCGGAATCTTCAGAGATGGCGGTTGTCGGTCTGACCGAAGTTCTCTCTAAGATTGGATTCATTCTCAATGTGCGTCGGAAATTAAAACGGTCTTTGGTGGAAGATCGTCCCGATCTGGCAATCCTCATCGATTATCCTGACTTTAATCTTCCTCTGGCTAAAGCGGCACACCAATCGGGCATCAAGGTTTTTTATTACATCAGTCCCCAGATCTGGGCATGGAGAAAAAAACGGATTTACCAGATAGCACGATATGTCGACCGGATGGCTGTTATTCTGCCGTTTGAACCGGCAGTATATGAAAATGTTGATCTTGATGTGACATTTGTCGGACATCCGCTGTTGGACGTGGTCAGACAACGATATTCGCGTGACGATGCCCTGAAAGAGTTCGGATTGACCAATGGGACCACGACTGTCGGTATTCTGCCGGGAAGCCGACGCAATGAAATCGTCAGTCTGTTACCGGATATGCTTGAAGCTGCGTGCATTCTCAAAAACAGGCTCTCTTCTGTTCAGTTCATTCTTCCTCTTGCGGATACCCTGGATTACACTTTTGTTGCTGACATAGTCGGCCGGTATCCCGTTGAAGTCAGAATAATTCGTAACAATGTGTATGATGTGATTGCTGTATCCGATATTGCCGTGGTTGCATCGGGGACGGCGACCCTTGAGACCGCTCTCATCGGGACCCCGATGATCGTGGTCTATAAAGTTTCTCAGATATCGTATTATTTGGGGAAATTGTTGATCGGTGTCGACAACATTGCGCTGGTCAACATTATTGCAGGGCGCAGAATTGTTCCGGAACTGATTCAGCACGAAGTTACTCCGGAAGGAATGGCACATGAAATATATGGCATTCTCAACGATAACGTACGGCTGAAACGTATCCGGCAGGAATTGCGATCCATAAAAGACAGGTTGGGCACATCGGGGGCCGCTGCCCGGACGGCTCAATTAGCATATGAACTACTGTAGGTACTGCCATGTTGATATATAGACGTTTGCTTCGATTAGCAAAACCGCACATTGCCAAATTTATGCTTGCCATGCTGTGCATGCTGGTCGTAGGTATCACGACATCATCCCTGGCATTTCTCGTGAAACCCGCTCTGGATGAGATATTTCTAAATAAAAATGCCGATATGCTGAAGTTTTTACCGATTCTCGTCATTGCACTGTACCTCATCAAGGGACTCTGCAGTTACGGCCAGACGGTATTAATGAATTTTATCGGTCAGCGTGCGGTAACAGACCTGCGAAGTGAGCTTTACAATCACATTCAGAAACAACCTCTATCGTTTTTCACCGTAAATCCGACAGGTGAACTCATGTCGCGCATTACGAATGATGTTCGAATGATTCAGTCGGCAGTCTCTGAAGCCATAGTAAGCCTTTTTAAAGACAGCTTTACGCTTATCGGGCTTGTTTTTGTCATATTTTATAGAGATTGGAAACTGGCCATCATTGCAGCGCTTGTTTTTCCGTTAACCGTTTATCCAATCACCAAATTCGGCCGGAAGATGAGAAAGATTGCGACGAAGACGCAGGTAAGGATGGGGAGCCTTTCCAGTCTCCTTCAAGAGACCATCACCGGCACACGGATCGTGAAGGCCTTTGGTATGGAGGACTATGAAGGTAAAAGATTTTCAAAGGAAAATGAATCCCTTTTCCGCCTGTATATGAAGTCGGTATCGATTAAGGCACTTTCAAGTCCGATTATGGAATTCCTTGGTGGTCTGGGCATCGCGGCCATTGTTTTTTATGGAGGTTATCAGGTGATAAATGGTACCTCGACGCCGGGAACATTTTTCTCGTTTCTTACGGCGCTCATCATGCTTTATGAACCGGTGAAGCGGTTAACAAACGTTAATAACACGATTCAACAAGGTATTGCGGCAGCCGAAAGGGTTTTCGATATTATCGATAGAGTGCCGGAGATCAGGAACAGTGAGAATGCCAGGGAATTGCCGCGCATCAGGGACAAGATTGAAATTCGAAATGTTTCCTTTCGATATGATAATGATTTTGTTCTAAAAGACATCAACCTTCAAATCAAATCCAATGAGGTGATTGCGTTCGTGGGGATGAGCGGCGGCGGTAAAACGACCCTCGTTAATCTGATTCCCCGGTTTTATGATGTTACACAAGGACATATTTTCATTGATGATCATGACATAAAAGATGTTACGATTGAATCATTACGGGCACAAATAGCAATTGTCACGCAGCAAACCATTCTTTTCAATGATACCATCAAAAACAATATTGCCTACGGCGATATAAGAAAAACGGAAGAAGACATAATACGTGCGGCGAAATCAGCCAATGCGCATCGATTTATTATGAATCTGCCGAAAGGGTACGATTCTGTTATCGGAGAGCAGGGAACAAGACTATCCGGCGGTGAACGGCAACGAATTTCAATTGCTCGTGCTCTTCTGAAGGATGCCCCGATCCTCATCCTTGATGAAGCCACGTCTTCTCTGGATACGGAATCGGAAAAGGAAGTCCAGGAAGCATTGGAAAACCTCATGATGGGACGGACAACACTGGTTATTGCCCATCGTCTGTCCACTATTGCAAATGCCGATCGTATTGTCGTTCTTGTCAACGGCGAGATCGTTGAGGAAGGAACGCATGATTCGCTTCTGAAACGGCAGGGCGAATACTTCAAATTGTATAATATGCAATTTAAAGAGGACAATAATGACGAGTTGAATGGAACGCCTCATAATGATGGAGTGTGATTCCGACTTTTAAACGGCATCAATTGGAAGAATCATTTTTTATTATGCCTGAGATACGACATACAATTTCTCGCATATTGCAAAGTGAGAGTACGTCCCCCTGGTTATTCCCGTTATTGCTGATTTCCTTCCTCTACCGCGGTTTTGCGGGAGTACGAAATTTGTTGTATGACGTCGGAATATTTAAGGTAAGAAAACTGGCATGCAAAGTTATCAGTGTCGGGAATATTACCGTAGGAGGAACGGGGAAAACCCCCATGGTCATCCTGCTTGCTGACATTCTCAGGGGAAAAGGGTACAGGCCGGCGATCCTGAGCAGGGGGTATGGAGGAAAGAAAAAAAGGCGCGTTAATATCGTATCCGACGGAAAAAATTTGCTTATTCATCCCGCAAAGGCGGGTGATGAGCCGGCATTAATTGCAAAATCCGTCGTGAGTGTTCCGGTGGTTACGGGGAAGAAGCGCTACCTGACAGGAAAATTTGCTATCGAACATTTTGGAGTGGATGTACTGATTTTGGATGATGCATTTCAGCACCGCTCCCTTTTCAGAGATGTTGATATAGCTCTTCTTGATTATAAAAAACCTTTTGGTAACGGATTCATGATTCCGAGAGGAGAACTTCGCGAACCCAGGAATGGATTGAGAAGGGCCGATATAGTAATAGTGACCGGCACGGAAAAAAAAGAGGTCAGGGATGGGAGACCGGATCTCGGGGGGATTCCATCAGGTTCTCATATATTTGAGGCTTATCGAAAACCTGTAGCTCTTTTTGGAGGAAGTCCCATAGATGTTCATCCGCTCGAGTGTTTGCATGGAAAGAAAATTTTCGCTTTTGCCGGTATAGCCAAGCCCGATTCTTTTCTAAGAACGATTGAGTTCCTTGGTGATCCATTGGTTGGTTTCATTGATTTTCCTGATCATCACGTATATACACAAGAGGATGTAATAAAAATCAGAACGGCGGCTGCGGAATCATCAGCCCAGATCATTCTTACGACAGAAAAGGACGGGATAAAATTGATTGACTTTCCCGATTTCCTTCGAGAAATTTATCAGTTGAGAATAGAGATGGAGATTTTGCCTTCTCAGGAACGATTTGAGGACGTTCTTTTGGAAAGAATAAGGATATGAAAAAATCATTGTCCACACGAACAATACTTCTCTTATTCGGGATGATCCCTTTAAAAACAAGAAAGGTGTTCTTCAGAGCCGTATTCCATCTTTTTTATCACTTATCAGTGAAAAGCCGATCGATAACACTGGATAACCTCACGAGGGCTTTCCCGGAAAAGAGCCTCTCGGAAGTCATAAGAACCGCCAAAAGTGTTTATTCAAATCTGGGGACGTTCACAGCAGAATTTTTTGAGATTTCCTCTTTGACAAGAGAAAACATGTCGGGTTGGGTAACATTTGAGGGTCTTGAAAATTATAAAGACGCCCTGTCAAAAAAGAAGGGAATTCTTTTTTATACGGGGCATTTTGGAAACTGGGAACTCATGGCCGCATGTTTAGGATTGCAGGGGATAGTGGTAAATATTATTTATCGTGCGCTGGATAACCCGATTCTAGAAGATTTTGCCGCATGGTTCAGAACGTTTACCGGTCACAAGGTCATTCCCACGGGAGGAGCCTTTAAAAAAATCGTCAAACTCTTGAGAAAGAACGAAGCAGTAGGAATACTCATTGATCAGAATGTTACCCGACGGGAAGGAATATTTGTTGATTTCTTTAATAGACCCGCTTCCACTGCCATTGGACTTGCAGCTCTTGCCATGCAAACGGGGGCGGCCGTGATTCCGATCTTTATTGTCAGGCTTGCAGATGGAACATATAAAATAATTATGCATAAAGAGGTGAAAGTTACAATAACGGATGATCATGAAGCGGATCTGTTTGAGAACACGCAAAGGTTTACCAATGTTATTGAAGGTATTGTGAGGGAGCATCCTGATCAGTATTTCTGGCTCCACCAGCGGTGGAGAACCAGGAAAGCTCAGGTATTGGTCAACAAACGGTAAAGCCTGAAAAGCGAGGAGTCGTTAACCCGAAACCTGAAACGTGAAACTCGATATGCTGAAGGTAAGAGAATCAAGGAAAATTATTCCTGAAAAAATCGAAAATATACTTGTCAGGGGAACCAACTGGATCGGCGATGTCATCATGACACTTCCCGCCATTGCTTCGGTCCGGAATACCTTTCCACACGCAGAAATAAGCGTGCTGGCAAAACCCTGGGTAGCCGAGACCTACAGAATCTGTCCGGATGTTGATGAGGTCGTCATTTACGAGGATCCCGGAATTCACCATGGAATTGCCGGAAAATACAGACTCGCCCGGGAACTGAAAAGCAGGGGCTTCGACATGGCCATTCTCCTTCAAAATGCCATTGAAGCAGCCATTATTGTCAGGATTGCAGGAATACCGATAAGGGCAGGATACAATTCTGACGGGAGAGGCATTCTCCTTACCCACTCAGTCAAAAGGACAAATGAGATAAGAGAAGTGCACCAGGTCTGTTACTACCTTGAAATGTTGAAGGCGCTCGGATTTCAACCTGCGGAACGTGATCTTAAACTGAAGCTCAACCATGATTATCGTGCAATCGCCGAAGATATTTTGGGTCGGTATGGTGTCGTAAAAGATGAAATTCTGATCGGGATTGCGCCGGGGGCCGCCTACGGACCGGCTAAAATGTGGTTTCCGGAGAGATTTGCCGCCGTAGCGGATAAACTCATCGATGATTTTCCCTCCCGGATCATACTTTTCGGAAGCGGCGGAGACCTTGAAAGAACAACGCTGGTGCAGCAACATTCTAAGAACACCCTGATAAATATGGCAGGGAGAACCTCACTCAAGGAGGCGATCTCGCTGATCGCCCGCTGCGACCTTTTCATTTCCAACGATTCCGGGTTGATGCACCTTGCCGGCGCTCTGGACATACCCTTGGTGGCGATATTCGGATCGACGAATCCGCGAACAACCTCACCCATGGGAGAACACAGTGTTATTGTTCACAAGGATGTAACCTGCAGTCCCTGCCTCAAACAAGTATGTCCAACCGATTTCAGATGCATGGACATTATAGACGTACATGATGTCTATCATCATGCCCAGAACCTCTTGATCGAGAGGATTCAGAAAAAATCAGCAGTCGGCAGCAGGCATTCGGTGTGATGATGGAATTCACGCATCCAGAGATATTCGTTGAAATTCATTGCAATGAGAGGAATCTCGAATGAGAAGACATAGAGCCGTGTTCATGGATCGAGACGGAACGATCAATGAGGAAGTGGGATATCTCAGTCGCCTGGAGGAATTGAAGTTGTTCCCCGAGACGAATGAAGCCGTCAGAATGATCAATGAAAGCGGAATGAAGGCAATTGTCATCACCAATCAGTCCGGCGTTGCCCGGGGGTTTTTCGATGAGGAATTCGTCGATGCCGTTCACTGTCGTATCAATGAAATGCTGGGAGAAGGCAACGCATTCATCGATCATTTCTATTATTGTCCTCATCATCCCATGTATGGAAAGGCGCCGTACAAAATCTCATGTGATTGCAGAAAGCCGAAACCGGGGCTGCTGCTTCGTGCCGCAGAGGAGCTTAACATAGATCTCGCCCAATCCTACATGATCGGTGATATGATCAAGGATCTTCAGGCGGGGCACAATGCAGGGATTGAGAAAGCCATTCTGGTGAAAACGGGGTACGGTCAAAACGTCGTCCACGCGGGCACGGCGGCATATGTCGCACAGGATATCCTTGATGCAGTCACCTGGGTGATGAAGGACCGGGAAAGATGAACATCCTTATCGTGAAACTCAGCGCCATCGGAGATGTGGTCCATACCTTGCCATCAGTGGCGGCGCTCAGAAACCTGTATCCGAAAGCACATATTACCTGGGTCATCGAAGAAGCCTCTTCCGGTCTGATCATGAATCATCCCTTTATCGACAGAGTCCTTGTTTCACGGCGCAGGCACTGGCTGCGAAATCTGGGAAGATTCCGACATATTCATCAAACATTGCGGGAGATTCGGTCGTTTCTGTTGGAATTGAGGGATCGCCGATACGATTTAGTTATCGATTTTCACGGGTTGTTGAAAAGCTCTGTGATTGTGGTGGCAAGCAGGGGGAAACGAAAGCTCGGTTATGACAGTATGCAGGAACTGAGCGGTCTTTTCGTCAATGAAACGATTTTTGAAGATATGACAAAACATGCCGTGGATCGATATCTCGACTTCATCAGATATCTGGGCGGGGATGGAGAACGACCTGAATTTTTCATTCCTGTCGGATCGGAAACGGATGCCCGCGTGACGGTGCTTTTACAGACACATGGTATTGACGACAGCGGGGATTCCTTTGTGGCAGTTAACCCGGTGGCATACTGGGAAACGAAACTGTGGGCAAACGACAGGTTCGCCGAACTGTGCGACAGAATCATCGCCGAATTGAACATGACGGTTGTCTTCACCGGCAGCAAAAACGATACAATCATTAAAGAAATCAGATCAACAATGACCGAACTCTCGGTGAGCCTTGAAGGACAGACATCACTGCAGGAGCTTGCCTGCCTGTATCGGCGTGCATCGCTGGTGGTGACGACCGATTCAGGTCCCATGCACATCGCCGCGGCTGTCGGCACACCGACAGTAGCAATTTTCGGCCCGACCGATCCGGCACGCACGGGACCTTACGGAAACGGTCATGTGGTAATACGGCGAGAACTGCAGTGTAGCCCCTGTTTCTTGAAAAAATGCGACCTTATGCGATGCATGCGTGATATCACGGTCGATGAAGTATTTGAAGCGGTGAAGAAATTGCTGGAGATACGTAGGAAATACGGAGATTTTAAGGATGATATGCGAATCTTGCAAACTTAAATTATCAATTTTAATCATGGCGACTGCCGCCTTTTTTGTTTGTTTGTGGTCGGCCCACGCAGTGGCAGGTGAAACCGAGCCGGCGAGTGACCGCCTGCTGCATGAAGTGGGTTTTTTCGTAGGGTACGGCAAGGGAAACATCAACGAGGGGAGCTATGAACCGATACTGCTGGTCATTCGATTGGGATATGACATGCGACGTATTTTCCCGATACTGAGTCGGCACAACGGAACATTGTCCCTCTATATCGAACCGAAGATCAATCCGGTAATCAGTCCGGAAAACGACATCGAGTTCGGTATCGGAGTAGGTGTCAAGTATATGTATCACTGTACGGAACGACTGGCGGCGTATATATTCGGATCCGTTGGTCCTCATTATGTGACAGTTGTAACCAGGGACCAGGCAAACGGGTTCATCTTTTCCGATACGATCGGCTGCGGGGTGTCGTGGTTTCTGAATGAAAAATCGGCGATCAATCTGGAATACAGGTGGCGGCACATATCCAATGCCGATCTGAAGATGCCGAACAATGGAATCGATACACATATCGGGATGATCGGCTACTCCATGTTTTTTTAATGAAAAGGAAGTCTCGGTAGGATGGATGAGGAGGAAAATAAACCAATGACAATCAGCAAAGAATTACTCAATATTCTGGCATGTCCCAAATGTAAGGGGGATATTTGCCTCACCGAAGATGAAAAAGGGCTTATCTGTGACAGCTGCAGACTGATGTATAAAATCGAGGATGACATACCGATTATGCTGATTGATGAAGCCGTGAAGTTGACATAAAAGATTTTTAAGGTATTTGATGCTTCGACCCGGTGCCGATACCCTTACCCGCAGTAACAGTCAAAGGGAAATTTTAGACTTATCTCTTACGGTTGCAGGAAATCCCCCTTAAAAGGTATGACACCCATAAGTTTTACTTCCATTAATATGCGGGTTGCTTTCTCACCATGGCCAGTTTCTCCGCACATTTTTCCACCTTATGCAAAAAACGGTCGAATTTTTCATCTGAAACATCGCCGAGATACTGTTTTACGAGAAATCTGTGCATTCGGGCGTCAAAATATTTATCCGTCATACTGAACCACAATCTGCCGAGATTTTTTATCCTCTCGTTTTCGCTTGTGCAGTTCCTTTTCATTCGATTGAGATCTATCACGGCGAAATCATATTGACCGCCCTGGCTCCGCATCAGAAAAAAATGCCACACATATAAATCGGGCAGACTTATTTTCGCCATGTGAATATTCCGGACAAGGTTCGCGATTGATGTGATGATCTGTTCCTTTTCCGATCGGTACAGGTTCTGTCGGTTTTGAGCGAGGAAATCGGTAAGGCAGGGGCCGGGCAATTCCTCGGTGATAAGAAATGATCTTCTCTCCAGGCCGAGACAAAACTGCTCGCCGAAACAAACCGGATTGCAGGATGGGATATCGTATTGTGTAAGAAGCCTCATATTCTCCTGTTCATAATCGGCCTGCGAACAGAGTCGGCCGCTGTTAACCATCGCGAAGAGTGTATCTTTCAAATGGGGATGATAAAAGCGCTTCATATAAAAAACGCGTTCTTTTCCGCTGACTTTCAATCGTAAAACACTGACATTACGCTTCCTGTTTCTGTTCAGGCATGTTTTGTCCCTGTAGTCGTAGAAATCGTTAAACGACTTTAATCCGTTTTCGTCGAATATTGATTCCCAGCCATCAGCGAAAGATATTTTCTCCATGAATTAACAACCTTTATGTGATAGTAATATTCGTTTTTTTTACGATGTCAGCCATCTGGATTCGATCAGGTATTGCTGTTTTTCTCGCGGATCATTCATGACCGTCACGTGAATAGAGCCGATACTGAAGACGGAGCCGAGTTCTGTGTGTTTCCAAACAGGACGGCGAGCGCCATGCGACGACATGACGGCGGTTCACAACATTGAGCTGAGATCACTGCGACCACGGTTCGATGATAAATCGGGTGTATGCTGACCTCTCCCGTGAATGCGTTCGGACGAAGTGTGGCCGAAACTCCTGATCCGCCGTAATTTGCAGCACACAGCCGGCCTCATCATCGAGAAAGTGTGCGTTGCATCAACATTTGACCTTTCAAGGTGCTAGAAGTTCCTGTCATTTATCCTTTTCAGACGGTTTATCGTCATCCGGTGTGAAAACAATATCCAAACCGTAACAGGGGAAAATGTAGCACAGGTTTTCCTCATAAAACTCCTGAACGGACGAATGCACATTAATGATCAGTTGCAAGAACTGCTTAAACAGGTGCCTGCTTTTGAAGGGGGATCTGAATTTAAGTCGCTGTCTTAGAATTTTTATTCTTATATCGCTGTAAAAATCAGGCACTTTCCTCGTGAGTTGGTGCTTCTCGTCGCAAAAGTAATAAAAGGTATACAGACCAAAGAATCGAATGTGTGTATAGTCGGAATAATAGTACGGATTTGAGAAATGTGGCACGAACACGCTGCATGTGCCGTCCTTCTTCAGAACCCTGACGATTTCCCTCAGCAAATATTCAAAATTCCTTATATGCTCAAGCAGGCTTTTACAGTAAATTTCATCAACTGAATTATCCGGTAAATAGCTCAGGCCGTTTTCTATGTCGGTAACGATATCGACATTTGTCAGGTCCAGTTTATCAATGCCGATCCTGCCGTCCGTAGTGAAATCATATTTTTTTCTGCCACATCCCAGTTCCAGTACGACGGGCTTGCCGCTTTTGATTATTTCTTCCAGATTGATTTTGAGTCTTGTTTCGTTAGAATGATTATCCGGACACATGATCAAATACCGCCGCGTATTTTAACGCTGTTGTCTTCGAGTCATAGTTACCCTCGATAGATTTTCTTGCTTCATTTCCTATCGTAATCAGTTTATCGGGGTTTTCAAAAAGAAATTTTGTTTTTTCGATCCACTGGGAATCCGAAGATGCGAGAAAGCCGTTTATTCCATCCCTGATAATAGATGACGTCACGTCCGTGTCGGAAGAAACAGAGGCCAGTCCACAGGACATGTATTGCAAGAGCTTCAAGGCACACTTTCCTTTTGTCCACTGATCATTCAGCAACGGCATGACTCCAATATCGAAACTTTGTATATCTTTTACCTCATCTTCTTTTTTCCATATCTTTTTTTCCACGGGGCATGCAAAACCGTCAATAAAATCATCACACACGATCTTTACTCTGAAATTCTTTGTCATTGTGTAGAGTTTGTTGACGGGCTCAATCAGTTGTTTCAAATAAATCAGGTTTGGTTTTGATCCAATCCACCCTATCGTGATGGGATAGGAAATATCGGATGAAGACTTTCTGGCATATGTCTGAGTATCGATCCCCGTGGGTATGACAACCACCTTTGTTGCATGCGGCATGGCTAAGTTTTTCAAGTATTCATTCCCCGATACGACGACGTCGGCATGTTTCAGAACATTTCTAAATCTGCTCAGATTTGAAGGGGAGTGAAAATATGCCGCATTTGAATCTCTGAACATCACGGCATCATCGAAATCATATATCAATATCTTCGATTTTCGTCTTAAGTAATAGAATGTAAACCGCTGAAAGGTTTTTTTCTGCAAGAATACAATGTCATAGGATGGAAGAGAATCGAAAAGTTTTTTCCGTGCAAAGATGCCTTTGGGGATCTCATGTATGGTTATATCAAATGCATTCTTTTCTAGTTCGGGAATATTTTGAAGAACCCTGAAGCGTGTGCTGGGGGTAGTAATGTGCGGCGTTAAAAAAATTATTTTTGTTCTTACTGGGTTCATTTTTATCACTATCTTTTGCTTATTCAAGGTCAACCCGCGTGCTGTCGCCTCTATCAAGCGGCATACGGTTCCGTGCCCGTCTGAAAGTAATACGGATCATAGGATGCTCATTGTAACATTATGATATCACGATGGTTATGCAAGCTTTCAAACAGGAAATCAAATCCATTGATCACGTTAAGTCTTCCCCTTCAATCGTTCCATGGTTTTTTTCATTACCTTGCGTAAGATCTTCTTTTCCTCATTTGAGGGAAAACGGGATTCTTCCATGTATGCTTTCCAGAATCTCATGCGATCCGTAAGGGTCAACCCACGCTCCATATTCAACTGTACCAGATTGTTGATCCGTCGCGACATCGGCAAAGTCGCATACCGCTTGGTCCGCTCATTATCAAGCCAGTAAAATACAAATTCGTCATGTAAAAAACGACAGAGGATGTTCCCGACACGCATGTCGCCGTGATGCACCCCCCGTGAATGCATTGCGCCGACTACCCGTCCCAAGGACTGCAGGAACTGACGCCTGAACTGAACGGAACCCGCGGTTACAGTGTCAATATAACATCTTACCTCCGGTGCATCCTTGACAGCCTCGGTAATGAGAACACTTTCTTGGACGAAACCGGTTCTCCATTCTTCAATAAGACATACGGAACGGGGAGTGCGGAAACCAAGTGCTTCAATCGTTTCGCCGTTTTCTAAAGCTCGGCGGGCTCTCGAGGGCCTTATGATGTGTTTGATTCTATCACCAGCATCTCTCATCAGGTACCGCTTGAAATAAAATGATTGATCCATCACGATTCCCTCATGGATGATCGTATGTGGCGAGCTTTTTACTCTGGTAAGTCCTTCAATTTTTCCCTCCCAGTATGAAAGGGCAAGATTGCCCCACTTTTCGTCTCCCCGGCGATAGAAGATCTTGAGATACCCCCGAGACAGCTTTTTTTCTGTTTTTATACAATCATCCATTATTGAGTTGGATTGAATAGCCCTTCCTTCGTATTTCTTTTTTTTGTGGGCAATGCGCTTCCTGATTGTTTTCTCTATCACGGTGTTTCGAGGTTTTCGACCTTTGATGTAGCGATCGATAAGCTCTTCTCTCAAGTCGGGCTTTAATTGATATTCCATGGCGGATAATATAAATCTTGCCAAATCCTTTCCCTGCAGATCCGGAGAAGAGGATTTTTTTAAGGAATCGGTGTCTATTAACATAACTTTTGGATCACCACCATCGATATGTAAAAGATTGGACCATTTGAGGTCGCCGTGTACAAAACCTGCGTTGTGGAGCTTGATAACGATATCCAAACCACGGTACAGGATGGATTTGAAATCGTCATTGTGAAAAATATCTTTGTCGTGAGCCAGCATCCCAAAATTGACACCCCCGTCAATCCATAGATAGGCGATATAGGTCTGGACGGTGAAAACAGTTTTTTTTATTTCCAGAAAGAATGCCGGTTCCGGGACGGGGATCGCTTTGTTTAACAGATTTTTCGACAGGTTCCACGTCTTTTTCATTTTCGATATCCGAAAAGGAGAAAGAACAGTCCTTTTCAGGTCCCTCTCGTATACTTTAAGAAAAATATCTCCCCACGGGGCGATGTTTACCTTTAAGGTTGATTTTCTCCTCTCCGATTTAATTACTTCCTCAGGTGATCGTCTGGCTGATTTGATCCTGTCCAGCAATTCCACCGGATCCGTATCTTGACCGGCACCCCTGACGGAAAGACTGATTTTATCGGGAATTTTCATTAAAGCTCCGTGGCATGATTTCCTTTGTAAATATTTCTATCGTCCCATTCGCAGCATGATTCTGTGTGTTCCGCCTTTATATGCAATTATTTGATCTTCTTTCTTTCTTTGCGAGGCAATGCACGTCCGGCGTCTGAAAAATAAAATTGGAATTTTTGCTTCACTCTTGTTATTTCCGCCGGCTCTGTTACGCCGACTGTATTGAGAATCCGGACAAGCCATTCGTCTATTGTTTCAGTTTTGAGCCATTTTTTACAGGATCCGGCAAAATAAGCGGATTCAAATATCAGTTGTTCCAGACTTGGTGTTTTGTGAAATCTCGCGTGCTGCCAGTCGATAAGAACCGCTTTGCCTTCCTGTCCGGCATCCTGAAGCAGGACTCCGCCTGCATTGACATCAATGTGGTTGCAGTTTGCCTTATATAAACTAATGACCAAGGGTATCGTAGCCATAAATAAAGCATCTCGATGCTCATCCGGCAAATCTTCCATTATTTCGCCGATAGGTTTTAATGGATGCAGATCCTGCATCAAGATTATGTTTGTGTTCACCATCCCAAGGGCATCATACATGTGTGCATACCCGAATACTTTCGGAACGTTAATGCCGAGCTGCCCGGCTCTGATGATATTAGCGACTTCATCAATGCCGTAACGGTGATATTTCAGACGATGAGACAGCTTTTTTAAAAAAAAAGATTTCACCACAAATGATTGTTCGGTATCCGGGCTCGTGTCTGTGGCATCTGCGTTACATGCTCGGAAGATCATTTTTTTGTCGGTGACCTTCACAATATCCACGTCATGCTGCCGAAAATCCGGATGTGCTGATATTGATGTGAGGATGTCAGCGACTTTCTTTGAAGTCTTCAGGAATCCCCGATTCTTCAACCACCACCTGCATCTGCATGCAGAATCGTGATATTTAAAGCCCAGTTCGGCAGATAGTATCTTTCTGTTTGTTAAAAATAACATTCATCAAGGTTCCTCCGATTTCTTGAAAAGCACCAAGGATTGCTGTTCGATAATGTTATATCGGTAACTGCTGACAAGTTCGAGCCCTGCATCTTGAGCAAGTTCGATATAATGATCCTGTGTAACGTAATTGCCCCTGATTTTCTTCCCCAGACTTTTTCGCCAGAGATATCGAAGACATCGTTTGTTGTAGAAACTGAAAGCCACATATTTACGTGATATCCGTGACAGTTCCTTGAGTGCTGCACTGCGAACCGCATCGTTTTTCATGTGATGAAACAGCCTCATAGAGAAAGCTAAATCGACGCACTTATCGGGTAGGGGGATCTGAGTAATATCCGCCTGGAGTGTCTTCACGTTTTCGACGTTGCTGATCCTTTCTCTGAAGGCCGTGAGCATATTGTCGGAGTAGTCCGCTGCGATCAGCTTTCCGGCAGCGGAAAAGACATCATAAAATCTGCCGTTTCCGCAGGGGATATCGATGATAGCTGAATCCGTGCCCACCATTTCGAAAAGCCGAATCGCAAACGATTTTTCAAATGCATCGAGTTTCCTCATACGGCGTCGCGTTGTAAAGCGGTTCCTGTCGTAATCTCTTGATTTTTCGAGCGAGATAATCTTGCCGGAGAGATTTCTTTCCGGTAAGGCCTTATTATTTGTGTCCATAATTTTTCTTTTGCCTTCCAGAGATTGTCTTTTTTTATGAATGATATTTGTTTTACCGTGCATTATTTATTGTGATCGAACAGTTTATTTTTCTAGTAAAACACCTTGCTTCGAGCATTTTCATTTTTTTCCCATTCTGTACAGCAAATAAAATGAAACACCCGTAAAAAACCAGAACGGGAAAGAAAAATATCTTGAGAAGAACGGTACATTGACGAAACAGATGAGAAGAATGAGAATCGGTATCAAGCCGAGATGCTTTATGGATGCATTTATTGCATTGTCTTTCAACACATGGAGCACCTTCAATGAATAGTGAAAAATCCAGAGAAGAAAGGTCACGACACCGAAAAGACCGGATGCGTGAAACAATTCCAGTAAGATCATGTGGGGAAACGTATATACTCGTCCAAGCTTTGCCAGATCAAGTTGAGCGTACTCGATCTTGAATAATCCAGGGCCTCTCCCCGCAAACCAATCCATCAATGTAAAATTTTCCCTGATCATTCTTATAGTATATTCCAAGATTATCCACCGAGCATCCCCTTGGTTTATAATAGAACCTGCTCTTATTCTCATGGAATTGTCGAAAACAAGCACTAGTGAGGTAATAGCACCAAGGATTAATGCAACCTTCAGTATCGTTTTTTTGTTGTGTGTATAAAAAAGTGCGATGAAGAGAGTTACAGCCATTGCTATCCATGGAGCGCGTGTTTTTGAGAGTAGAAATGCACCCGCCAGGATAAGTACGAAAGCCAGATACATGAGCTTGGAGGTCTTTGTAGATGATTCAATTAATCTGAATATTGCCAAAAAGAGCCCGATGCCGGACCACAGGGACAAATGAAACGGGTTGGAGAAAAATCCCGTTGCCCTCGAACCAGACAACGAAACTCCGAAGCCTTTCTTTGCGAAGACTAAGTGATCGATGATCGCGTCCGCCGATGTCAGCACGGCACTGATGACGAAGTAAGTTATCGCCCTGGAAATCCGTTTTTCATCGTGAATAAAAAAATCATAGATTACTACAGAAAGCCCGATCCCCAGCATAAAATAAGAAATGTAATCAAAGCTTAATTTGATGTCTTCTGAAAGAATACATGATAGGATAATCGAAATTATCATAAATAACAAGTAGTTGAATGAAGCAAGGATCGGTATCTCCAGCTTCTCCGTGTTCAGGATTTTTTTAAAAACCCATAAGATGAGCAGGGCTTTCCAAAAATCATTGAACCAGCCCACCATGTGTATGAACGAAAATGAAAATATGAGCAGTGCGATATTAAGCTCGATAAGGTAATCAAGAAAACGGCCGATCCTTTTTTTCACCATCTCACATATATTCCTTTATCCTCAGACAGGTCATGTAGTATCGCATTCTCACCGCGTAAGGTTCAATCTCGACAGCTTTTCTGAAAACACGTGCCGTCTCTTCCCTGTCCACGGAATGTCCGACTGCAAATTTGATAAACTTTACACATTCCTTATAGATATTTTTTTTTATGAGTTTTGAAAGTTCCTCGTTTTCAAGTGAAAGCAGTTTTTCTAATGCAAGCATCTTTTCCTTACGGACCCAATATCGATTCATGGAAGTATTATCGGAATGCTTTCTGTGATACATTACGGGTTCGTCAAGATATCCGATCTTGGCGTGGATTGCCAACTGGTATTGCATGGCTATATCTTCGTAAAAATGAAAATCTTCATCAAACCCTCCAAGCCTGTCAAGGAATGACTTTTTGAACATCCCTGTAGCGAACTGGATTCTGGCTATCCCTTCAATTACATTTTCAAGAGTATATTGAGGGCTGCGATAGGAACTCTCTTTACCCTTGCTTGATCGGATCTTGGTCCTGTGCACGCCGTCTAATCGATACCTGTCGGCGAAAACGACATCAAAAGCGGGGTCTGCTTCAAGAAAATCAAGCCGTTTTTTTATACTTTCCGGCAGGAGCATATCGTCTGATGCCACTTCGCAGAAATATTTCCCGCGTGATAATTGCAACCCTCTGTTGAGTGTTTTTATAAGCCCTTGATTCGCATGAGATATATACCTGAAGCCTGAAGGATGTTTTTCAAGAATTTTTCTGATTTTTTGATCTGTCCTGTCGGTTGATCCATCATTAAGAACGATCAGATCGATGTTCGGATAGTTCTGATCCATAATGCTGCAGAGGCAATCCGAAATATAATTCTCATGATTGTATGCCGGAACAATTACCGATACAACCGGGAGAGCTGTATTTTTGAGCAGAGATGATCCGTTCATAAAAAGCCATTATCTTTCTAACATGAGAATGTGCTCATTTTTCTGTGGAGAAATATAATAAGATAAGGATATCAATAATTAAAATAGGTTATGGCGATCCGGAAATCTTAAAATGTTCTTGAGGAATACCCGACAGCTTCTTATAGAGCCGATCCGTTTCCTCGAGCATGAACTTCGTATCGAATGTTATGGCCCTTTTCTGATGTGCCTCTTTTGATGCCTTCAGATGAAGCGTGTTCCAGCCCATGACCTTCGACATCGCCTCGGCAAGAGCTTCCGGTTGTTCAGGCGGCACAAGGATCGCCTGGCCGTCTTTGTGGAGACCTTCAAGGATTTCCGAGATTCCCCCCGTTGCACTGGCTACGACAGGGAGGCCCGCTGCCATGGCCTCTACGAGTGCAAGACCGAAGCCTTCCCTTCGTGAGGGAAACACAAACCCGTCAAGTCCTGCGAGAAATTTCGGGATATCTCTGACTTTTCCTAAAAATTGCACTTCTCCGCTGATTTTCAATTTTTTAGCCGATTCTTTGAGGTCGGAAAGCAACTCTCCACTTCCCGCAATGGCAAGGCGGCCACCGATTTTGCCGAAGCGGCCGAGTGTCCAGGCATTAAGGAGTATGTCATGGCCCTTTTCGTACCTGAGATAGCCGACAGAACCCCAGAGCCAGCAATCATTAGCGGGAAATCCGAACAATTTTCTCGATGCAGCCCGACTTATTCCCGGTCGGGCGTATGTATCAATGTTAATTCCGTTATTGATAACGGCTGTCCTGTCGAGGGGAAACCAGGCGTTACATGTTAAAATATCCTGGCGCACCGCCTCGGTGACTCCTACTATTTTATCCAGTCTGGGCCAGAGGAGTCTGTTTACCAGCTTTCTGGTGAAAGTCCGCGATATATTCGTACCGTGGATTGTGGAAATTATTTTCACGCCCTTTATTCCCATGACGGCCATAAGAGCATAATTCGTAGGCTTGCGCCTATGGGCGTGGATGATGGCAACCCCCTCATTTTTTATTATTTCTCTCAGAAAGCGCACTATCCCGAAACGGAAGATGTGAGTATCTTTTCTCGTATAAGGAAGCTCTCGCACATCAAAACCGGCCTTTCTCAGATCCGTGTCGGGAGGAACGGGTCCGCTGAGATAACAGACAATATGGCGGTAGGTAGTAGTGTCCAACCCTTGAATAACCTGGTTGAAAAGCGGGGACTCACCGGAAAACCCGGTCAGTACATGTAATACCTTAATTCTTTTCATTTAAAATCCCATTAATGCCGATTGTTCCCTCGGCTCAGCCGAGGTGTCGACTACCGTTCCGGGAGTCCGCGACCCCTTCTTTCTTGCCTTTTCTTCAGCATCTTTTCAGTATGTCTCTTGATTTTTTCAGTTTTCCTCCTGATCCAGTAGAGCTCAAACCGGTCCCGGAGATTAAGGGAGCTTTTACCTTTATAGGACAGGAAGAAGTTGATTGTATCATTGATGTTGAACATATCATCCGGCAATGTGTAATCCAGCTCAGAAAGACTCTTGATGACCCAGCGGAACCTGAGAAACTTTCTTCTGGCGACCCGTTGCAGATCAAAAAGCGCAACGTCCATCCTGTGGGATTCGGGTTCACGGTTAATGAGAATATGCGTCGCATTGAAATCACAATGATTGAACCCTTCCTGATGCATTTTTCGGGTGTAACGAGCAATCTCATGGATCAGAGACCGTTTCTCTGATCCACTTTTCCGATCGACCAAGAATTGCGGTCTCTCTCCTATCAATTTTTCCAAAGAAACAAAAGGAGAAAAATCTTCGGTTATGAGGAACGACTCTGCCCAGAATAATCGGCTCAATCTTTCTCCTGCGGCTACGGGCTCAACTGTCGCGAGGCTTTTTCTCCGGAAATCACATATATTTTTAAATTCTTTCAGGCCCTGGGACAACACTGCTCCGGGGGAAAGGGCAGTTATCAACCATCGAATTCCCACATATTCCTTATTGTGCCTTTTCAAGTAAAAGCTTTTCTTCTTTCCATCGACATGAAGATTAAAGCGGCGTACCGACCTGTCTCTGATGTTTTTAATAATTTCAACATCTTGATAGTTATATATCGAATCGAAGGAATCGAGACCGACATTCTGGAAAATATCCCGATAGTCGCGATTGAATATGACGTGTCCCGATTCCAGGCACTCGACGGGAGAAGAAAAATTTTTCATTTCAGATATTGCCTTTTTCCCTGACCATGTCGTAGAGGTTCAGCACCTCTGCTATGTGCTTTTTCATGGTGAAGCGACGCGCCGTTACTGCACCGTTGTGTCCCAATCGGGATATTTCCGTCGATGTTTCAAGGGATTCTATCCTGTGCGCCAGTTCTTCTGCATCTTGAGTTTCCAATACATAGCCGTTATGACCATTCTCAATCAATTCACAGGCTCCATTTGTTTTTGTAGTGATTACCGGTACCCCGCAGGCCATTGATTCCATGCATACATTGGCACAGGCATCATAGAGCGTCGGAAGCACAAACACGTCACAGGCGGCATAATATTGTTCCATATCCTTCCTGTGATCCAGGAATATGAGCTGTTTTTCTAAACCATGTGTGGCTGCCCATTTAACATACGGTTTTTTGTTATCATTTCCAGCCACCATAAGTTTGATGTTTCTTTTCCCCAACAGGAGCATGGCGTTCAGGATTAATCGAAGTCTCTTGAGCTTGAAATCATTTGAAGCAAAAAAAAGTAGTAACTCATCATCTCGGATGCCGTGTTTAACTCTGACGACCGCCCTGTATTTTTCCTTCACTTCCGGATTGAATCTCACGGTGTCTATGCCGTTGTAAATGACATGAATCTTTTCGGAAGGTACATTATAGTATTCTATAATGTGTTGCTTAACCAGTTTTGAATTGGTCATGATAAACTTGCTTCTATTCTTCTGAAAGATTTCGTGTTCCAGATAATGAAGCGCAAGCCTTCTCGGTCCCATCTCTTTAAACTTTCGTACAAATGGGTTGGGATAATTCTGTAAGGTTTGAACGGGATTTATACCGTCTGAGACGCGGAATATATCCTGACGGAGTATTCTTTCCATGCTGTGGACAATGTCACATTTTATTTTAGACAGTTCCCGAACGGAAAAATAGGCGAAGGATAGATTTTTAACAGGAGAAGACATACGAATAATGGGGACATGGTGAAATGCAATACCTGGTTCCGGCTGCCAGGTATTTGCGAAAACATGAATTTCATGTCCGGCGCGCAGTAATTCTCTGCTCAGGAAAACAGCATATCTTTCCAACCCCCCTTTTTCTACGGAGTATTTTTTTAGAACAAGGGCTACCTTCATAGTTTGATCCGGGGACAGTTCCTCTTCCCGAGAATATATAACTGCAATGCCTACCTATCCCGTTTAGAATGTTTGATTTTTGAAACTTCTGTAAATCCGCTGACCTTATATCATCTCAACCAGTGGTATACAAGACCTGTTTCTCCCCATTCGCTTCTTCAATCTTACCTTCCCGCTTCAATTCCACAAGATGTACATACGTTTCATTGAGGGCGAGAATTTTGTCGAATTCAGGCAGGTCAGTCCCGAAAACCGTCATCGACAGCTGGAAAGCATTCTGCGGACCGCTCCCGAGGGCATGAAGAATTGCCTCCGAGCGCTCCTGGTGGTGTGCTTTGATTTCTTCAATACGTGCATCCAGATCCGCAAATGCATCTCCGTGGGCCGGCCAGACACGTGCAACGGGCAAGCCTTTCACTCCGTCCAGCGCATGAAGAAAACTTTTCAGCGGTCTGAAATCCGGATTAAATAAGTCCGGGCTGAGGTTAGGCGTAATATCGGGAAGTACATGATCGCCGGAAAGGAGAATGCCCTCATCCCTGAAATAGTAGCAGATATGATCTCTTGTGTGTCCCGGCGTCGGCAAAATCTCGAAAGACCGGTCACCGAGTGTATATAGATTGCCTGCCGAAAGACACCGATCAATATCATACGGAATGGTCGCCCTCCTGAAATTTCGGATAAGCTTCAGAAGATGGTTAATAACATCCGCACTGAGACCATGTCTCAGATAGAAACTTGTTACATGCGAGGCGACGGCGTCGTGGTTATTGTGATGCTGCCTGATCATTTTGCCGATTGCAGAGGTATGAATGATCGCACCCGATGCTTTTTTTATGCCGCCGGCAATGCCGCAATGATCGGCATGATAATGGGTTATGTAAATGCGATCGATATCCGTTACGGACCTGCCGATTGCATGCAACGATTCGCCAAGCTTCGTGAAAGTATCCGCCATGTTGATACCCGTATCAAAAAGGGCTATCCCACTATCATGTATCACGATGTAAACGTGCACATGTCTCAGGCGGAAGGGCATGGGAAGGGTTATCCTGTAGAAATTGTCGGCTATCGGTTTAATCAATGTTTGCATACGTCGTCCGCTTTCCCGGCTCTGTCATTGTCGGCACCGTTCATACTTATGCCCGTTGCCCAATTGACGGTATCAATGACCGGTATCAATTGCCGGGGTATGCAGGCTACCGGCCCGAAAAATCGGGCTTCCGCTTTTCCAGGAATGCCGATATTCCTTCTTTGGCATCGGCGGTTTTGCCGACCATGGTCATGCCCCGTCGTTCCAGTTCGAGTTGCCGTTCAAGAAATCCGAGCATTGCGTTATTCAAATTTTCTTTGACGATGGTAAACGCGAGCGACGGGCCCTTTACCAGTCGTGATGCCGTATCATACGTTGCTTTTTCCAGTTCAGAGTCATCGACAACCTGATTGACGAAGCCCATGTCCAATGCCTTTTGTGCATCAAATACGGGATCAAGCAGAACCAGTTCGGATGCTTTCCCGAGACCAATCAACAGCGGTATCAGCAGCGTCCATGCCCCGTCGGGCACGAGGCCGACCGATGTATATGCCTGTTTGAAATTGACCGATGAGGCACAGATCCTCAGATCGCAGGCAGCGGCGATGCTCATTCCCGCGGCGCCGACCGCTCCGTTGATCGAGGCAATTATCGGCTGCGACATCCTCCGCATAACCATAATACCCGTGTTTAATATTTTTATAACCTGTCTCAGTGTATTTGATATATCGGGAGATTTCTGAAACAGAACCAGGTCGCCGCCGGCGCAGAAAGCCCTTCCTGCCCCCGTGATGACGACCACTTTGATGTCGCTGTCATCGCTGCACGACTCCAGTGCCGTTACAAGATCATTGCCAAGGTCAAAATTGAATGAGTTAAATGCATCAGGCCGGTTCAAGGTGATCGTTGCAATGTGACTTGATTTTTCAAGAATCACGTTTTCAAGTTGCATACCATTGTCCCTCCTTTTGTATTATTGTTGTGCTGGTAAACTGTCCATACCCTCCTCATTTCTTTTTGGCCGGTGGTGATATCCTTTTTTTTATGATTGTTTGAAACACTTCATCGTGTTCAATTCTGAATGATTCTTCCATTCCCCTGCCTTTATTATCCATGATGAAGCCTTTGGTTATCTGAAGTGCCTCAAGAGGTGCTTCCAGAATTGATATTCCGATTTCAAGAGCCCGTTGAAGAAGGCGGTCGTTGTCGACAACTTCACTCACCAGGCCGATACGGAAGGCCTCGTCCGCCCCGATAGTTCTTCCCGTCAGACAAAGATCCCGTGCCAGACCCTCGCCGATGATCCATCGGAGAGGAGTGAACAATGTGGGTACTCCGAATTTAATTTCGGGATGACCGAAAACGGCTGATGGCGCACAAACCCTGATATCACAGAGTTTTGCCAGATCGAATCCCCCGGCCATGGCGGGGCCGTTGACCGCAGCTATTGTCGGTTTCGGAAACTTCCATACATCCCGATGGTACCGGGCGGACGATGAGAACAATTCATCGAACAGGTCGGGGTTCTTAAATTCCTTTAAATCGAATCCGGCGGTGAAGGCCGCGCCGGCACCGGTGAGGATGACTGTTCCGATATCCCGGTCATCTTTCCATTCGCTGAGGCATGCGGAAATTTCATGGCGCATCCGGATGGAAATGGCATTCCTCAATTCCGGACGATTCAATGTAATGACACCGATTCCGCCCGATCGTTTTTCGACAAGCAGTGTGCTGAATTTCATGACGTCCCCTCCTTGTTACGCTTGGTCTGTAAATAGCATCTGTATTTGAAGAGTTGCGGTGAAACTTCTTGACACGTTTTATTCAGTATGGTAGCAACTAATCTACTAGCGAAATAAATGGTAACAGGCAAGCGTTTATTCATGGTTTTAAAAACAGTGAATCATATCATTGGTTGGTGGTGGCAGGTTATAACATAGACCTGCCTGCGAAATCGTTTGTTTGATTAATGAACCGTGGGCAAGGCGGAAGGATCTTCCCCATGGTTCTCAGAAAACACGGAAAAGTAAAAGCCATGGGAATCACCCATGGCTTTTTTTATGGTGAGAATAGTTGCTTTTGGCAATTGAATACAATAACCGATAAGGAGGAAGTGTTATGAAACAGGTTAAAATTTTATTAGACGAAAGAGATATGCCCCGACAGTGGTAT
>DSDU01000082.1 GCA_011056835.1 Deltaproteobacteria bacterium | reverse complement strand
ATCGATGAGTTCAATACCTTGTTTACCAAGCACGTCAGGGGAATCGCTCCCGATGCACTGCAGGTGCTCATGGAATATTCCTGGCCCGGCAATGTGCGGGAACTGAGGAACATCATCGAGCGCGTCATGATCCTTGCCGATCCGGAACTGATCCAGCGGGAACACATCCCTGCGGAGATTCTCGGAGTTTCAGGCGATCAGGGTGCTGCTGAAATCGTGCCTTCAGAAGGGTACGATTTCGAAATTCCCGACAGCGGGATCGATTTCAAGGAGGCAACGGAACGATTCCAGGCACGCCTGATTGCACAGGCGCTTGAAAAAGCAAAGGGCCACAAGGGCAGGGGAGCGGCGCTCTTGAACATGGATCGTTTCGCTCTGCGCTATCTGATGAAAAAGATGAACCTGTGACGTCATCTTTCCGCCCCGGACATCCGCCACGTTTTGTGAACTATTTTCACCCGTGATGTGCAATTATTTCACTTATTCCAGCGGCAGTATCTGCCGAGCGCCATGGCTGCAGTATTCTCACGACAAAAAACCAGGAAATCATTATCATCCTGAATAGATTAACGATACCCCCCCCCTCAGCCGATCACCTCCGCCACTCCTTTCTGCTCATCAATCCGGCCGGTGCGGTCGGTCCTCCGGTGGTGTGTGATCGGTGCACACACGAAGACGGAACCGGCAAGTGATTATTGCCATATTATAAGTCAATAATAACGTACGATTATAGAATTTCATGCGGGGTGGTACGATGATTGCAATCTCATGAATTATTGGATGAAACAAAGTAGTTCATCCGGAAAACTTGGATTGAAATTTTAAAAGAAGGGGGGTTACATGATACGCAACGAGTATATCACCGAACTCAAGTCCAGGACCGATGCCTGGCGTACCGAATGCCACGGCAGGAAAAAAGAATTTAAGGAATCATTTCAGACCCTTTCAGGTATCCCCATAGGGCCGCTCTATACGCCGGCACATATTGCCGACATGGATTATCTGAGGGATCTGGGGTTTCCCGGCGAGGAACCTTATATCCGCGGGGTCCATCCGACCATGTATCGGGGTCGAACCTGGACGCACCGCCAGCTTGCCGGTTTCGGACCGCCTGAAGAAACGAACAAGCGCTATAAGTTTCTGCTCGAACAGGGTGCGACGGGTATCAACGGCGTCTATGATTATCCGTCGCTTCGCGGTTACGACAGCGACGACCCGGAAGCCCGGGCCGATGTGGGGCGAGGCGGCGTGGCCATTGATACCGTTCAGGACATGCAGATTCTCTTTGACGGTATACCTATTGACAGCGTCAGTGTTTCGCTGGTGAGCTGTCAGCCGGTGGGTAATATCTCACTTCAGTCAATGTATTTTGCAAACGCCCGGGACAGGGGCATCGCATTCGATAAACTTACCGGTACAAGCCAGAACGATTTTCTCCTGGAGACGGCGATTACCATCGCTCCGGGCGTGCTGCCGCCGAAGGCATCATTCAAGCTCAGTGTCGATGCCATTGAGTACTGTATGAAGTACGTGCCCCGGTGGAATCCCATCAGTTACGCCGGTTATAATTATCGCGAAGCCGGATGTACGGCCCCGCAGGAAGTAGCCTTCTGCATCACGAATGCCATAGCCTGCATAGAAGAGATGATACGGCGAGGATACGATGTGGATGGTTTTGCCCCCCGATTGAGTTTCTTCAACTCGGCGCACAATGATTTCTTTGAGGAGATTGCAAAGTACCGAGCTGCCCGGAGAATCTACTGTCGGATCATGAAAGAACGCTTCGGGGCGAAAGATCCCCGGTCGTTGATGTATCGATTCCATGTGCAGACGGCAGGTGTGGCGCTGACCGCCCAACAGCCGCTGAACAACATTTCCCGGGCTTCGTATCATGCCCTCGCGGCAGTGCTCGGCGGCGCCCAGTCTGTCCATGTCGATGCATACGATGAAGCACTCTGCACACCCACGGAACTCTCATCGCTGACGGCACTGCGGACTCAGCAGATTCTGCAACTTGAAACGGGCGTTACCAAAACGGTCGATCCCCTTGGCGGTTCGTACTTTGTTGAATATCTCACCAACGCGATGGAGGAGCGTATTCTCGAGATCATTGCCACCATTGACGATATGGGCGGTATTGTGAAAGCCGTCGAACGGGGATGGGTGCACAGTGAAATTTCCACGGCCGCTTTCGAATACCAGGCGGCAATCGAGTCGGGTATGATGCCGGTCGTCGGAGTTAACTGTTACCAGATTGAGGATGAAAAACTCCCCATTGAGCTTTTCTCGTCGCCTGAAACACGGGAACGACAGATTGAAAAACTCAGAAAGATCAAAAAGGAGCGAAGTGACAGCAAGGTCCGGAAGGCCCTTGACGCGATCAGGCGATGCTGCGAGGAAGACAGGAACCTCATGGAAGTCAACGTCGAGGCGGTTGCGGCATATGTGACCGAGGGAGAGATCACAAAGACCATGAAGAACCATTACGGGGTCTGGCATCCACCACTGTTTTAATTTTTTTTGTGGGTTAATTCCCCGAAGCTCGCTTCGAGTAATTTCCGCAAAGTTAGTCCTCGATTCCGATCGGGGAGCGGGAATCTATATTGTCCGGTCAAGCCTGACAATGACATGGTATGATGCCCCGTTGCTTGGTGCAGGGGCTGATCATTTGTACCTGACAGTGAAGAAAAGGAGGACGATCATGACTAAAAGAAATCGGATGTTGATATCGCGTCTCGGGATGGATGCTCACTGGCGCGGCAGCATTGTTGTTGCAAAGGCATTGCGCGATGCGGGTATGGAGATTATTTACGGCGGCAACCAGATGCCTGAAAAGATTGTTGATGTGGCCATCCAGGAGGACGTGGATATAATCGGCCTGAGTTCTCTTTCGGGTAATCACATGATTCTTGCCCCCGAGGTTATCGAGCGTCTCAGGAGCAGGGGGATAAATGACATAAGGGTTGTGTTCGGCGGCACCGTGCCGCCCGATGATGTTCCCAGATTGAAGGAAGCAGGCATTGCGGAGGTTTTCGGACCGGGAACCTCATTGAAGAAGATTGTCCGGTACTTCAGGGATCAGGGATATCTGTAGGATTCATTTTCGCCGTTCTCAAGAGGGACGGGTGTTGGGACGACATCAGGTTTCCGGTGCCCGGCCCCGGGTAAAGGCAGAAAAAAGCAAGCCCCGTAATAATATGGTCAAATGACATCCCCAATCTCCATGTCAAAGGTCAGACCTGGGGGAGGGTGCAGCGAGGAGGAGGGGAAAAGGGAAAGTTGATCACTGTATGAACAATTTAGTTGAATGCATGGTATGTTTCCTTTATACTTCACAGTAAATCTGCTCGATTTTCAATCTTCGTAATTGCTCGGGTTCCACCGTGTCTTTAGCTGACATGCTCTTGCCAGGCGGAAATTCATGTGAGCAACAACCTCTTGATTGTAAAAACTACTCCGTTTCCCTGCTTTGAAGTATCTCAATAAGGGGAGGTGCATCGTGAAGACCTTGAAGTTCCTTATTGTCATCCTGGCAGTTGTGATCGCATTTCCGTCCTCGGCCGTGGCATACGGCGAGGGAACGACGCAGGGGGCAGTTAGAAGCGGAATCGATTCGGGGAAAATATGCCGGTGGTGAAACCGTTGCCTATCGGAGTACTCCCCTGGAAACACTGCCCGAAGTCAACCGGGAAGTCATTGCCGCCGTTGAATCGGCAAAGCGCGGGATGATGCTGCAGTCGTCGCAGCATGTAGAGGTGGAACCGCAGTCGGTGAAACTTGAAAACACCGTGGATTATCGAATGTTTGTGCATCGCAATACGATCATCTGGGATTTTATCGGCGAGCCCGGCGGGATGTATGTCCAGGGTATGCTTTCCGAGTCGATGGGTCGAATGGGCAGGATTGATGTGAGCCATGAAAGGATCGAGAATGCACACAGGGAACACGTGGAGGATAAGATCGTGTCGATGTCGTGAATGATCCACCGCCAGTGAGACACGCCTGAGATATGGCGGTCGGTGTTCATCGTTTCAGGAGGTATGTCATGATGAGACTGATTAAACGGGTCGGTGTCGTTGGTGCAGCCATCATCGTCTTGTTCCTTGTTGTCCTGATTGTCCTGCCCATGTTTGTGGACATTCAAAAATATAAGCCCCGGATCGAGGAACAGGTTTCAGCGGCGACGGGACGGCCCTTCACCATGGGGGGTGACCTCAAACTTTCACTTTTCCCGTGGGCGGGAGTCTCGCTGTCGGATCTTCATCTTGGAAATCCCGAGGGATTCAAGGAACAAGACTTCGTCAGTATCAAATCCTTTGAGGTTCAGGTGAAACTGATTCCGCTCCTGTTCAGGGATATCCGGATCAAGCGTTTTGTCGTGGACGGCGCCCGGATTGTCCTGGAAAAGGGTAAGGACGGCCGGACCAGCTGGGGCGGCATCGGCAAGTCGTCTGCTGAAACGGAGGAACAGGAAAAGGAACCCCGGGAAAAACGGATGGGAGGGCTTCCCATCAAGGATTTAACTCTGGGAGAGCTTGCCGTTACGAACGGTTCGGTTCTCCGGATCGATCACGGCTCCGGTGCTCGCAATGAAATCTCCGATGTGACCGTTCGTCTTCAGGATGTATCGCTGGACAGACCCATAACGTTTCTCCTTTCTTTCCTTCTGGACAGGAAGCCCGTATCCCTGGAAGGCAGTATGGGACCCCTCGGGAAGGACCCCGGAAAAGGATTGGTGCCGCTGAGTCTTGCATTGTTTGCAGTCAAGGAACAGGTGATGGTTGTCAAGGGGACGGTCGGCGACATTCCGGCACAGCCCCGGTTCGATCTGGCGCTCGAAGTTCCCGAAGTTTCGCCCCGAAAGCTCATGGCCGGCCTGAATCTGCCCGTTCCCGTCATGAACGACCCGCAGGCTCTCAACAAAGTGTCCATGAAAGCGACAGTGAAGGGGGATCAGACGATGGTGGCCCTGTCGTCCGGTGTCCTCGAGCTGGATGATTCGAAGCTTGCTTTTTCTGCAAAAGTGAAGGAATTTGCAAAGCCCGATGTGACCTTTGACGTTGCCATGGACAAAATAAACGTGGATCGATACCTGCCGCCTCCCGGAAAAGAAAATGGCGAAAAAGAGAAAAGTGTAGAGACAGCGAAAACAACGCCTCCCGCTCCGGTGAAGAAGAAACCGGACTATGGCCCGCTGCGGAAGCTTTGCGTGAATGGACGCATGAAAATTGATGAACTCGCCGTCAGGAATGCCCGGATGAGGAATATTGATGTTACCGTCACCGGCGACAAGGGCGTATTTGTCGTGAAACCGGTGCATGTGAACCTCTACGATGGTTCTGTCATGGCGGAATGTACCGTAAGCGTGGTCAGTAATGTGCCCAGGGCGACGGTGGACGTCAATTCGCACGGCATTCAGGTCAATCCTCTTCTTAATGATGTCATGAAAAAAGATATCCTGGAAGGTACGGCGCTTTCCCGCTTCGACATTACGGCACAGGGTGATGATTTCAACGGGATCAAGCGGAGCCTCAACGGCACCGGGCACATAGTTTTCAGCGACGGAGCAATCAAGGGATTCGATCTGGCGGCAATGGTCCGGAATGTGAAAGAAGCATTCACCGGAGCGAAGACCAGGGAAAAGCCCCGCACGGATTTTACAGAGTTCCGGGTACCTTTTACGATAACAAACGGAGTGCTCAATACACGGGACACGTCACTCAAGTCGCCGTTCATCCGCGTTGTGGCGACGGGAAAGGCTGATCTCGCGGACGAATCGCTGGATTTTAGGATCGAACCGAAAGTGGTGGGAACCCTGAAGGGGCAGGGTGATGAGATAGAACGCTCCGGCATTATGGTGCCCGTCAAGGTGACGGGGACATTTTCGGCTCCACGGTTTGCTCCGGACCTGGAAGCCCTGCTCAGGCAGCGGATTGAGCAGGAAGTCCGGATACCGTCGGAGCTGAAAGATACGCTCAAAAAGGGGATGGATCTCAAGGAGGGTGACACGAAACCCGTTGAAGAAGGAGTGAGGGATTTATTGCGGGATCTCTTGGAGAAGAAGTGATCAGCGGTGAGCGGACGGCGGAATCGGGACAGTTGACAGTCAGGGAGCTGAACTAACGGAGATCGGTCATCGGCTGTCGGGAATTGTTTGTAAAACCGGTGGGCTTGACGGTTGCCAGGCGGGAGAGTAACTTTTCCCAGAGGGTGTGCCATGTCGTCCACGAGTGTCCGCCCGGCGTGGTAAAGACGTTTTCCCGGGGCAGTACGTCGGAGAGGATCCGGCTGGACTCGACAAAACGATCTTCCGTACCGTAACCGAGAAACGTGGATGCCCGCCGTTCGGGGTCTGATACATACGCCCGAATCGACTTCCAGAGGTCGCATGAATACTCCCATGCATAGGGAGGGCATAGGTCCCATGTCTTCAACCCCCCGGCCCGGGTAATAATGTTTGTCACAAAGGGATCGCTGATGTAGGGGGCAAAGAGAAACAATCCCTCGATGTCGTTTGGGTATTCCATCGCATAGAGAAGCACTGCATGGCCGCCCAGCGACGTGCCGAAAAGGTATATGCTTTCATAGCCCCTGGATTTGGCCGGATCGATGACACGGCGTTTCATTTTTTCCACAATTCGCTTGTTAAGGTACAGAGTGGGTTGAACATTGATGGCCATGATGTCGACGATGACCCCGTGTTTTCTGCAGAGGTCGATCAGACCCCGCTGCTTGTACAGTTTGCCGTTCCCGGCAACAGTGGGCAACAGCACGACGAGTGTTTTTCCGTCCCCCGTTCCGGGATAGATGGTGACATCCAATTTATCTTCACGCTGTATCACGAAAAAGACTGCCGGTATGGAGATGACGAGTATGATAGCGAGGATTCGCAGGGTTTTCTTCATGACGGTGTCCTTGTATTGATTGCTGTGTCGCGGGCCTTCTGCAAGAGTGAACGGCAGACGGATATGATTTGCATCGCCGCCGTGTTACAAACGACGGAAACTGACTGTCACACGGTATCTGCAGAGTTCATGGCCTGTTCATTCTGTGGCGATGCCGGCCTTCCTCCGGTGACGTATCATTCCTTTCGATTGCCGGTAAAACCAAGATATTCCAGGGTTGCCTTCCAGAAAACAAGATTATAATGTGTCTTTTCATACAGTTTTGCGTTCATGATGACAATGCCCGCTATCTCTGCAAGCGCTGAAAGGAAGGCCACTTCTTGTTGGCTGTAGTACCGTGTCTCTTCGGTATAGAGCCGCAAAATGCCGATGACTTTTTCTCTCGCGGTAATAGGGAGTGACAGGATTGAAACGATTCCCTCTTGAGCTTTTTCCGCCGGATACTCGATGCGGGGGTCGTTTGTTGCGTCAAGAACGAGAACGGGATGGCCTTCCAAAACCGGGCTGATGCTCCTGTCGATATGGAGCGGTCCCTTTCTCAGGTACTCCTCGCTGAGTCCCTTCGACGCGATCATTTCAAGCTCCCGTGTGGTCTCGTTGATCAGTCGGATTGAACAGGCTTTGACGTTCATGATATCGATAACCTTGTGTGTTATCAGATTGATCATCTGTTGTGAGTCCAGTGTGGAGAGAATGGCCCTGGTTATCATATTGAGAAGCCTGAAATATTCAAGGCTTTTGGTTGCGTCGAGCGGTTCAACCGCAAATAGTTTCAATCGTTGCTCCGGCTGTTTCGCCTCTTCGGGGAATTCGATGCCGACATCCTTGAGGAGCGATGAAAGCCTGATCCCTTCGTCTTCGTAAATTTTCGCGTTGACGATGGCGAGGCCGCCCATTTCGGCAAGGGCGGAGATGAATTCAATCTCTTCGTCGGTGAAGTCCCGCCGTTCCTCTGAATACAGCCGGAGAACTCCGATGACTTTTTCCTTCGCTACGACGGGAGCAGAGAGAATAGTGTTGATTCCTTCGATTTTCTTTTCGTCTTTATACTGGATTCTCGGATCGGCAAAGGCGTCCTTGATGACGACGACTTTTCCCTTGAGAACTTCGGGAATGCTCTGGTCGGTCATTAACGGACCCTTTGCCAGATATGCTTCACTCAGATGATGGGATGCCACCAGTTCAAGGCGATGTGTCGTTTCATCCACAAGCCGCAGGCTTCCCGCTTTCACCTTCAGGGCGTTAACGGTCTGTTTGACAAGGAAGTTGAGGATATCCCGAAGCGACAGCGACGAAAGAATGGTCTGACTTACCTCGAAAAAGGTTCGAAAGTACTCAATAGAACTACGTTGAATCATATTTGCTCTCTCCTTCTCAATAAAAAATTATCAATAGTTAACTGTCACGGGATTTCATACGTATAAACGGATACGTCACTCCGGTTACAGGCGGGAAGTTCAGGCAACGAATGGTGCCGATATGGACAATCAGCGAACCGTATCTTGAATCGAACTGCATCATTTTTGTCTGAATCATTGTTGACGAAAAGCCGTTCTGAAACAACGCTTGAAGAGAAAACGGTGATGCGCGTCTAACTGCCGTATTGTATCAATATACTTTTTTATTTTATACGCTTATGAACAATGAAATGCAAGATCTATCAATATGAAGCTCCAAATTTTTCACGAGGATACGATAGGTGAAAGGTCCGGTGCCGGGCGAAATGTGAACTACGGGGATGCATACAGGGTAAATGCGAACAGGTGTGTACCGATGTTTATATTGCCGCTTGACT
Organism: Deltaproteobacteria bacterium; assembly: GCA_011056835.1. GTDB lineage: Bacteria > Desulfobacterota > Syntrophia > Syntrophales > UBA6807 > DSDU01. The sequence continues at coordinate 25,242 of DSDU01000082.1, read as the reverse complement.
TCGATTCCCGCCTTTTTTATAGTTGACCTGCCGGTATCATTTTGAAATCATTTTTTTCTTGCTGAGCTGACCTTGCGCATGTGAAACGTGCCGTTGTCATCTGAGTGGATGATGTTCTTGAAAAACGACTGCCGGTCATTTTCCCGGGAGGTATGTCATGAAGGACTATGAAAAGCTCGGTAGTTTTTATGTCGGAAAACAGTACGATCTTGCCGCCCGCACCCGTCAAGAGGAACTGATTCTGTATGATTCGAAGGATCTTACTACCCATGCGGTCATTATCGGCATGACCGGAAGCGGTAAGACCGGCCTCGGCATCGGGATCATCGAAGAGGCCCTGATTGACAATATACCGGTTATCGCCATCGATCCCAAGGGTGATCTGCCGAATCTGCTGTTGACGTTTCCTGAACTGAATGCAGAAGACTTCCGTCCCTGGGTGAATGAGCAGGAAGCGGTGAAAAAAGGATTGACGGCTGATCAGTTCGCGGCCCAACAGGCCAAACTATGGCGTAAGGGGCTCGCCGGGTGGGATCAGGAACCCGATCGAATCAGCCGCTTGAAATCGGCGGCGGATTTTGCCGTGTATACCCCCGGAAGCGGCGCCGGTCTGCCGGTGAATATTCTCCGTTCGTTTTCACCACCCCCGGCAGCGATCCAGCGGGAACCGGACCTGTTGAATGAGCGAATCCAGACAACAACAACGGGACTTCTGGCTCTTCTTGGCATCGAGGTTGATCCGATTACCAGCCGCGAACACATTTTAATCGCCAACATCATGAAGTCCATGTGGGAGAACGGGAAGGGGCTTGATCTGGCGGGATTGATTCGATCCGTCCAAACTCCGCCGTTTGAGCGGATCGGTATAATGGACCTGGAAAGTTTTTATCCGTCGAAAGATCGATTTTCTCTGGCAATGAGGCTCAATAATCTCCTGGCGACCCCCGGCTTCGAGGCCTGGCTCGAGGGAGAACCGCTTGATGTGGGCCGTTTCTTTCATACCCCTGCGGGGAAGCCGCGAGTCTCTATTTTCACGATCAGCCACCTTTCCGACCAGGAGCGGATGTTTTTCGTATCGATGCTGCTGAATGAAATCGTAGGATGGATGCGAACCCAGGCAGGCACGACGAGTCTCAGGGCGATCCTTTACATGGATGAGATTTTCGGCTATTTCCCTCCGGTCAAGAACCCGCCGTCAAAAACCCCGCTCCTGACGCTTCTCAAACAGGCCCGTGCCTTCGGACTCGGGGTAGTCCTTTCTACACAGAATCCGGTTGATCTTGACTACAAGGGGCTGTCGAATACGGGGACCTGGTTTATCGGCCGCCTTCAGACAGAACGGGACAAGGAACGGGTCCTTGCGGGACTCGAAGGCGCTGCCGCCGGAGCGGGATTCAATCGGGGACGAATGGAAGAGATCCTTGCGGGACTGGGACAGCGGATATTTCTCCTTCATAACGTCCACGAAACGGAACCGGTCATCTTTGAAACTCGCTGGGTTCTTTCCTATTTGCCGGGTCCCATGTCGCGGGAACAGATCAAACGACTCGTGGCGGACCGTAAGACCGATGCACCGGTAACGGATGCTACGTCCATTGCTGCCGTTCCGACGGGGCGAACAACTGGAAGTCCCGTCGACACCGGCATTATTTCTGCGGCGCCGCCGATGGTACCGCCGGGAATTGAAACCTATTACATGCCGGCCTCAGGTGCGGGCCGGGAAGTAATTTATTATCCCGCCGTGATGGGGGCTCTGGATTTTCATTACGCGAGTTCAAAATATTCGGTGGATACCACCCAAACGGCATCTGTCGCCGCCGAGCTTTCGGACGGGCCGGTAGCGGTGAATTGGGACCATGCCGTGGAGGTTGATGTGGATCCCGCCGATCTTCTTTCGACTCCCCTGGCGGGTGCCGAATTTGCTGATCTGCCCGCTGTCGCACGGCGTGTCGGCGCTTACGGAAAATGGAGCAAGGATCTCATACGATGGGCGTCGCAAAGCCGGTGGCTGAGCCTGTATCATTCCCGCCGCTTCAATGTGACCAGCCGGATGAATGAATCAGAGGGTGACTTCCGTGCCCGCCTGGCCCAGTACGCCCGGGAACGGAGGGATCTCGAAGTTGAAAAGCTGCGCAAGACATACGGTTCCAAATTCATGACCCTGAAGAATCGCCTGATGACGGCGGAACAGGCAATTGCCAGGGAACAGGAACAGTCAAAATCAAGAAAAATAGAAACGGCAATTTCATTCGGAACAGCTCTCCTGGGTGCGTTTCTTGGAAGAAAGGCGGTCAGTGCGACCTCCGCATCCCGGATGGGGACGGCCATGAAATCGGCAAGCCGTATCGGCAAGGAAGGCATGGATGTGGAAAGGGCCCGCGAGAAAGCCCTGGTGATTCAGACTCAGATCGACGAAATGGAAATGCGCCTTCAGGAAGACATAGCAACGCTTGAAGCCGGTTTTGATGCTGTACAGGAAGAACTGGAGGAAATTCGAATCTATCCCAAGAAAATCGATATGACCCTGCATGTCTTCGGCCTTGTGTGGATGCCTTATCGGAAGACAGCGGACGGGCGCCTGAACCATGACTGGATTGAAAAGGTGAGGTGAAGGTGTTATCCGGGGTGCAATATGCAGGGTGCCGGTAGACATGATTTACGGATCATCGGCCAGCCAGGTTTCAATTTGTTGTATCGTTGTGTCGATGAGCCTTACATAAGCCTGATCTTCCCGGTCGAATGACGGCGTTTCGCTGCCGGCATGGCCGATAAGAAAGGGCAGGACGGTGACTTCTCCGGGAAAGACCTCGGTGAGAACGGTCGTGGTTGTTTCCTTTCGGGCTTCCACCCTGGCGATGTTTCCATAACCGTCGCCTTCTTGTTCATTGCAGCCGAAATCGTCCACGTAAAGGACCCGCCGGATATTCCGCAGGTCGAGCTGTGATTTTATGACTTTCCAGAAGCGGCAATCCGCCTTAGGGTGTCCGACATCGGCGGAATTGGCTATGACGGCCGCGTTATCGGCAGGCTCGGTAAAGATTTCACGGACGGATTTTGCCGGGATTCCCAGATTCTCCAGAAAACGAGCAATATAATCCGTTGCTTCGGCGTAGTGATCCGTTGCAACGATAACAATGGTCCGGGGATGAAATACAAGTTTCGCCAGGAGCGGCTGCCAGCGCCTGTCCGGCGCCGAGTGAGTGAAATAGGCATTGACGAAACGGGATGACGCCGCGGAGATAGCGGAGTGACGCTCCTGTGCGTCTCCGGATTGTGAAAGTTCGAGGAGTCGCTTTACGATCAACCCGGTATAACCGATGCCGGTAGTGCTGCCTTGTTCCCAGGTGGAGTTCACAATTTCCTCCCAGAAATGATCGAGATTTTCAACACCAAGGTCGAAAAGTCCGCTTTCTTTGAGATGCTTCATCAGGGATTCAGGCCGGGCGAACATGACGGCCTCACGGCTGAGAGTGCCTGAATAATCAAATATGACGAGCTGTTCCTGATTCATGGCTGTCGGCCCCGGCCGTGCCGTTCCTTCAACGCCTCTTCAATGATCTCATGGAGTTCTTTCGAGACGGTGTAAGGGTCCGGTGCAGTGCAGATGGCGGAAACGACCGCTATACTGTCGGCCCCAGCCAGGACTGCCGCTTTCGCATTGCCTGGATTCAACCCACCGATTGCAACGAGGGGGTGACGGGAGAATCCCTTGATTTTTGAAAGTCCTTCCAATCCCCAGCTGCCCTTTGTATCCGTTTTAGTGGGTGTGTCGAAGACCGGGCTTACTCCGAGATAGTCGACGTCGAGTTTTTCCGCCCGTTCCACGTCTTCCCATGTTTCAACGGACAGGCCGACGATGGCGGTGTGCCCCAAGAGTGTCCGGGTCATTTCATATGGCATGTCATCCTGTCCCACGTGGACCCCCGCCGCTTTCACGGCCAGCGCTACATCGATCCGGTCGTTGATGATGAGAGGCACGCCGAAGGGGTCAAGGATTTTTTTTATTCGGAGCGCCTCTTCGATGAACAACTTGGTCGACAGATTCTTCTCTCTGATCTGAACGCAGGCAGCCCCCCCTTTTACGGACTGAAGGACTACTTCTTCCAGCGGCTTCCCGCCGCAGAGATCACGGTCCGTTACAAAGTACAATCCTTTCATAATCCCTCCTCGACGTTCAGGCACTTTCTGATGTCGGACTCGCCGAGCCGGTAAAGTGCATCGATAAGCCGAAACTGTAGCGTTCCCGGACCGGGTGCCCCCTTTGCGGCAAGTTCACCGGCAATGCCCATGACGGCCATCGCTTCAGTAACCGCTCGTGCCGCATCGGGCTGAACCGCAGCAAAGGCGCCACAGAGCGCAGAGGCAGTGCAACCGAGGCCGGTGACCCTGGACATCATGGGATGTCCGTTTCTAACTTGTACGACATTAGTCTTATGGACGACATAATCGGTTTCTCCGCTGATACAGATCACACTTCCGGACAGCCCCGCGAGTCGGAATGCCGCATCGATCGCCCGGTAAGATGGGTCGGTACTGTCCACTCCCTTTGTCGTTGCCGAGTCAGTGGAAAGAGCCCTGATCTCTGATGCATTACCCCGGATAACCGTCGGCGGGAATGCATTGATCAAGTCCCGGAACGTTTTTGTGCGGTATGATGTGGCCCCGGCGCCGACGGGGTCGATGATGAAGGGGACTTTCAGTGCAGCTGCTTCTTCGGCAGCAATAAATGCCGATTTAACCCAGGGCGGGCTCAGTGTTCCTAGATTGACGACCAGCGCTCCGGCGAGGGCAACCATGTCCCTGACTTCTTCTTCGGCATGGGCCATAACGGGTGATGCACCCAGGGCAAGCAGGGCGTTTGCCGTCGTGTTCATGACGACGTAATTGGTGATATTGTGAATAAGAGGGGATCTTGCCCGTATTTCTTCAATTGATAGCAGGATGCCGTCGGCTGTTATGTTTATCATAGATCAGCGCCTTTCTTCGTGTATGTTTTCATGTCGCTCCCGACGCTTCCGTTTGCATGCGTTTACTGCGGTAAGTACGCTTGCTTGCCATATTGTATCTGAGCACCGGCAGGGCATGCGCACAGTTGTATTTCACATGGTGGAATATGTCAAAGAGTGAGGGGTGTGTCAAGAGAGCAAAAGTTTTGGGAATCCTCAAAGAAAAGATCATGCGAATGGTCATGGTGCCGGGGCGAAGGATTGAAGTCGGGAGACGGATGTCGGAACAGTATGCCGTCATCAGTGGGATTGCGGCGGTGGGCGATGGAAGGCGGCTCACAGGCGGTTCGTGGCACGTTGACTATCGCATGTATTCGAACATGGAAAAGTAGAAGTCTTCAAATACTTCGAGCCGCTCCGCCACGTGAACGGATATGCCGAGTCGCGAAGAGATTGGTGCAAGCAACTGCCGGGCATCTTCACGGTTCACAAATATGTCCGCGGGAACGTGCTTCACTTTCTCAAGAAGCGCGAGAAAATGATTCCGGCACTCATCTATTACATGAGGGCCCTCCGCCATATGCAGGGTAACTGCCAGCTTTGAGTCGTGGTCGAGTATCGCCAGCATTTTAGGGCAGTATGGCCGCATGGAACGGTGTTCCTGTATCGGCGTCGGTGCATAGCAATAACCGAGTTCCCACGTTGCACCGCTCCGCTTCGCATTCATCTTGATTCTTTGCACCCGTATCTCATCAATCCTGTCGTCGATGCCCGACGGGCGCTCCGTCAGTTCCGGTTTCATCAACTCATCATGCCATGTTACCGTTTCATCTGCCCGTCGGGCAACCCTGACGAGGTATGTCGCTTCGTCGTCAGGGTAGAGGAGGTCCTCGTTTTTTTTAAATCGCAATGCAACATCGATGACCTGCCGGATAGCGACTGTCATAAACCGTGCCTCTTCGGACGTAATGAACCACGGAACATACCCCGGTTCATAATTTCTGAATAAAGGCCAGGCATTACGACCGCGGAATTTGAGCCCGAGCTGTTTGATGATCAGCAGATCTTCTTTATCAAGCTGCCGCCGGTCATCGAATGACAGCATGAGGCATTTCTGAAGATGGGGAGTGTCGGGATCGTACATGCCGATCTCGCCGGACTGCAGTTGCACATACCCTCTGAGACCTTCGTTGCCGAGATAAATAACAAGTCCGTATACCTGTCCGAGGTTCCCCAATACACAGCACCATCCGATGTCACCGGTTTCAGGGTTCTGAACGCCGAAGAGATCTTCATCGTACATCCAGTTCCAGCAACCGAGGTTTTTAAACTCTTCTGCCGCTTTATAAAGTGACTTATACTCGTCCAAGGTCGGTATCCGATCTTCCATGAGTACACCTCGTGGTTTCGTTTTTGTTTATTGTTGCAGCGATACACAAGTCAGGCATGAACCACTTAACGCTTATGAAATTCCGCCTGAAAAAGCCAGAAAAATATTATGCTCATACCGTTTTGTGCCATGCAGCCGATGAGCTGTCGGCGGTCGGTAAATAAAACAGAGGCGAAAGGTCCGAGACGCAGGGGGGGCGGGAGACGACCGGATTCGGGATGGTGCTGTGAGCTGCCATCTGTCGGCACATAAAAAGCAAAGTTTCGGTTATGAGTGTATATGTTGTTTGTCTCTCGGATATTCCAGGTATTGCTGAGCCAGCGCGTTGTAGTAGTCAATGAAAATTTGTGTGAATTCGCCGAGATCTTCCTTGCTGTCAAACTCTATTTGAGAAAAAAACGGTTCAAAATGACTGAGAAATCCCTTTTCGGTGAATTGATCGGTCGGTATTTTGATAACTTCGATGACCTTGGCTTTTATGTTTAAAAAAAGTGACGTCTTGTCTTTTGCTGCGAGCATGCGGCGAAGGGCGGTTTCCGACTGTCGTTCCACCGATATGGCAAACCGCATCAACTTCTTGGATTCGAAAAGCTGTTCCTCTTTTCTGAGTTGCCGCAATGTTTCTTCGGCCCAGGCAAGGTGGCACTTTTTGAACTTTTTGCCGGATCCGCAGGGACATTGTTCATTTCTTCCGATACGATTGCAGTTGTCGAGAATAAAGTCATTCAGTTCTTCGGTTTTTCCACGTTCATCTTCGTTTTCCCAGCGAACTCGTCTCTTTTCGATTTCTTCCGAACTGTAGAATGATGCAATGTCCTGAGTAAGTTCCGGAGAATAGTTGACTTTATCGAAGAAGTAATCCAGGTCGTTTCTCGTAAGCACGTCGAGATCAACCTCTCCCTTTTCATAGAATTCCTCGAAGAGCGGCCTCAGGTCGGTACGGTTGATCTGGGCGAAATCAGCGATAATATGTGTCTTTAATCCGTAATCCGTTTCCGGTGATATCATGATCGAGAATAAAAACGCTTCAATGTCTTCCCGAGTATCGGGTAATCGTTTCCATATATTCCAAAGGCCAAGAATTTCACTCAGAACATTGGTGGCCTCTGATGATCGCCGTTCAGTGATGTGTTCCTTAAGGCGGGGTATAACGCCGGGTCCGAGGCGGCAATAGCATTCAGGCAGAATTTCCATTATCCAGTCGATACCGTATACATATGAATACTCACTTGCCTTGAGAAGTCCCTCAACGGCGCGGTCATCTCCCAGAATTCCAAGAATGTGAGCGGCATGGACGACGCTCCACCACCGGGCAGTGCCGTCCCACATGTAGTTCTCCTCGTTGGTCAGGACATCGCAGAGCATCGGAACGATGGCGTCGGAACGTTCTCCTGCATTTTCGATGTATTCCATGCCGAGACTGTCTCCTTCAGTAAAAATAAGATTCAGAAAATCCGTATCGGTCATTGTGTGGTAGTTCATGCGGAATCCTTCAAGATTGAAGTGATAACTTTCGTTAGCACATCATGTGGCTGTTGTAAACACGTCTTAAGATATTCAAGATAAAGTTTTCAATATTTTTTGTTCCGCACAAAACCTGCCTGGTCAGACATGTCCGGATTTCCCTCCTGCGCCCGTTTTCACGGGGACGGGCCTGCATCATGCGGTAAAAACCCTCAGAGACGGGTTCAGAGTCGGACGGTGAGCAGTTTTTAACGTACAAGGCACCCGCGCAGGCAGCATGATAAAAGAAGGATTCCAAACTGCAGATCAAGTAATCAGAGCTCGACACCAAGGGCGGAAGGTGCGTGCAGAGAGACGTGTCTGAGATCGTGGTCTGGACAGGTAAACGGTGCGTTATATGGGTCCGGGCGGATGCTGTAATAAGTTTCACATAATATGGGTGAGTCGTTTCATTTCTATCCTTCATGCAATCACGTAACATACGCCCCCAGTCAGGCATGGTGTATTACGGGCCTTTAAAACCTTTTCAAACTCATATCATTCACGACTGAAAAACAATCTGAAATAGTAACACTACCGTAAGGAGAGATCGCTATGAGAGCATATCTAGCTTCATTAACATGGGGTGCCGTCAGAAGTGTGCTTGCTGGTTTCACCAGGAGCCGTCACCACGGGAGATTTTCAGTCCATCGGAGCGATGACATTGTTGGAAAACATCCGATAATGAGGAAAAGAACATCGGCCGACGAGAAAAAAGCCGGATTGCCCGTGGAATCGCCGTTTGAATTCCTTAAACGGGATATTTTTGCCGGTATCAAGAGTAAGTATTCCATACCGCACCTTAAAATACGGCCGATTCATCAGACGAAAGACGCAATTATCTGGAAACACCATATTACGGCTTGGAAGAGGAAATTTATTACCGTGAAAATAGAGAATAAGCGTATGGAAACTGCAGAGCGTTGCACTGCCAGGCTGACATTCACGAAGCTTCCACCCAAGGCTTCACATCTTAAAAAAGAATATAATCTTCGGTGGATCGGATCTAATCAATCGTTTCATGGTGACGATACCGGGTCTATACCTATTACCAAGGGGCTGAGACGCCTTGAGCTCGTTTTTTCCGATTCCGACGAAGTCCTGGCAGGTTGCTGGATAGCATGTACGGGAGCGTTTTCCGATACAGGAAAAGATCAGGTGTTCCTGCCCGCCGGTACCTATCATGCGGTGTTAAGGGTAACCTGCGGAAACGGAAAAGGTGATGAGAGAAAATACAGAATCGAGTCTCCCAAGAACTGGGAAGATCTTCATGTCGAAGAAATGAAATAGATAGTCTCACCGCGTTATAGACTGTTGAAAAGCGTTCGTCCTCGGTGTCTCCATCTCAATCACGCGTCACATGTCGGGAGCTCACGGCTTTTGGTCAAAAGCAAAGGGGCGATGAGTGAATAGGTCGAGACGTGGTCAACGGTATGATCCAGGGGAGGGGCGCCGGCTGAAAATGATTCGCAGCGGTTTTCACGTGAGTCTCCTGCTCCTGAATCTGCCGGTTTAAACCTGCGGTTGTTAACGTATTGACGGCAGCGAGTCGACGGATGGATTCTTTCATAATGGTGTGACTGAGCCCGTTGCCCTGTGCGGCATGGCATCTTCAACGCCGGCGTCAAGATTGGGATTGTCGTTCACTTCCACGATGAAGACTCCTCAACCCGTCTGCTTCACATCGTTGTGTGCAAAAATAATGATGGATGCATGAACCGCAGAGATCCTGTGGATGTTTGAACTTCAAGGCGTAAAGGCCATGCTGCCATGTGTCATTCTTTAGGCTTCGTATAGAGATGTGACAGGAAAGCGCACACCAGACCCGGTTCTCCCTCGAACCAGCCCGAGAAAGTGATCGGCTTGCCGATGTCAGGATCACATCTGATGACTTCTTTTGCGATGTTGAATCCTTTCGATGTTCCTTCAATGCCGTGCCGCAAAAGTTTGTCCATGGTGAGGGACGTCATGTTAAACAGTATGTGACCGATGTTGACGATCTCTCCGTAGTAGTGAACTGTTTCGTTGATGGTTTGTCGATCTTCTTCCCGGTATTCCTCATCGATTTCGTTGATTATTTTTGACAGCGACAGTTCGTCGATCAGGCAGAGATAGGGTAGATCCGTATGAACACCCGGTATATCCATCGACTGTGCGAGAACAATATTGTTTCTCAACTCTTTGTGGTTATGCCAATAGGTCCTGATGGCATCAAGGGGGACGTACTCGGCAAAAACCTGAAGAGACAGATCGTGCTTTTCCTGGAGCGCTTCTTCAAGGTCGTTCATGCTGTCCAGAAAAAGCAATAGAGAATCATGATCATATGTCGTCCAGAAATTTATGTAGGCGCCGAAAAATGTGTTGACTGCGTCCACTTTCAAACCTCCACTTGTTCGCTATGTTTGTGCTTTTCATATCAGACTTGGGGGGGAACGTGCAAGATGCTTGTTACCGGAGGAATCGGCGTCGGGTGGATGATGAAATGACGACGTGGAGATCTTTTATAATAATGTTTGAATATTGTATGTTTTTCATGTATTGACTATGTCATCTACTCTATCCGGGGCAGATCAATGCGACATATATTGGCAGTCGGAGGAGGAAAAGGCGGGTCGGGCAAGAGTTTTATTTCCGGCAACATGGGTATCCTGCTGGCTGCCCGCGGCAAACGTACTCTTCTGATCGATGTTGATCTGGGCGGTGCGAACCTTCACACCATGATAGGAATATCATACCCCCGGGTCAGCCTGTCGGATTTTATCAGCAAAGATGTGGAGTCGCTGGATGATATTGTCATTCCGACGGCGGTACCCAACCTCTTCCTCATCAGCGGGGCACAGAACAGTCTGGATATAGCCAATCTCCACTATCAACAGAAGATGAGGCTCCTGAAAGCCATTCCGAAACTTTCCTTTGAATATATTATCCTGGATCTCGGTGCCGGTACGTCGTTCAACACGATCGACTTCTTCATGGTTTCGAATTATTGCCTTTTTGTAACCACGCCGGAACCTACATCAATTGAGAATGTGTATCGTCTCATTCGCGCCATTTACCTCAGGAAGATAAAGTATGTTCTCAACGAAGACGATTTTAAAGCTTTTCTTGATGGTTTCCTCGATCGGCACAAAGGTATAAAACTTGACTTTCTGGCAGACCTTCTTTCCATGCTGCACAGGAAGGACCCGGAAAAGGCCATGATCATGAAACAGACATTGCAAAGCCTCAATTTTAAATTGATCGTTAACCAGCACCGGAAACAGGACAGACCTGATCTGGGTCAGCTCATGGCCACCCTTGCCAGAAAACATCTGGCCCTTAAAATGGATTTCTGGGGGAACGTCAGTTTTGATGATCGAGTTCACACGGCAATATGCAGCAAGGTGCCGTTCATTCAGAAATATCCCTACACCAGGACCGCCACGGACCTCCGGGAAATCTGTGACAGCATCATGTTGTTGGCTGAACAGACCGAGGAATTCCAATACGCCCAGCAAGAGCTGCAATTTGAGTGACGATCGGAAAGGTTGATCCTGACAATGAAACAGTTCGACCAACAAACCTATTATGAAATACTCGATCTCACCCCGGCAGCGAAACCTCCCGATATTCGTGACGCCTATCGAACCGCCCTGGAAATGTATCAGGATGAGTCACTGGCAAGCTATTCATTTTTTGATGAAGATGAGCGCAAAACAATTCTCTCAAAGCTGGAGGAAGCGTTCCTGGCTCTGATCGACACGGATAGTAAAGCCGACTATGACCAGGACCTGATCAGAAGAGGGCTTATCAATAAAGATGCCCTCGATCCGACAGCGCAGCACGAGCCGATTTTAATTGACGTCTTGAAACGGTTCAGAAGAGAAAACAGAGTGCCTGTTATCAGATCAAAAAACCTCAAATCCAGGGAAATGGCCGACGAACATCTGAATAATCTTCTCAATCATGATGTCATAACCGGAGCCGATTTACGGAAAATAAGGATAAATGTAAACATTTCTCTCGATCAGATATCGGATGAAACGAAGATTCGAACGACATATCTGGAGGCTATTGAGAACGATGAATTCGATAAACTTCCATCACGGTTCCATCTCAAGAGTTTTCTCCGGGCATATCTGAAAAGTTTTGCATCCGATGTCGAACCGTATGTCGAGCGATATCTGAAGCGGGTGGAATAAAGCGTGAAGTCCTCATCAAGGATCCCGCTGATGATCAATCATTTTTCGAAAAGGGTTGGAAGCCTGTTGGTGGATCAGATCACCCATGATATGGCTTGATGTCAAGGATGACGGTTCCGTCGAGCATATCCAGGCCCTTGACGGAAATGATCGCCTCGTTGATACCGGTGACGGTGAGCACTGACATGCCGATGGGATTCGGCCTCACCGGAGAACAGATATCAAACACACCCCGCTTTTCTCTCGTCACGTCGCCCCGGGGATGCTGGGTAAGGTCCTGTGGGGTGAACGGTCTGCTTTTGTGAAAGTGGAAGATCACGACAATTCGATCACCCGGCTCAATACCCATGAGACCTTCGCGATAGAAGTCGTCGATGATGAGCGTGCCTTCCACGTCGGATACAGTCCAGTGATTCGGAACTGACAGCGCATCCGTATGAACCGTTCCGATGGGTTTCATGGTGATTTCCATTGTTGTACATTTCCCCTCAAAGTTCGCCCAAAGAGGCTTTTAAAGGTTCCAACAGTGCGTTGTTTTCATGTATGTCTTCAGAAATCAGCCGGTTCGTAACCCGGGGCCATGATACCGCGGCGTTCCAGGAGAGATCCTTCGAGGTGATAGAGTTCAACGAGAGCCTTCAGGTAGTTGACGATGGACTCGATTTCAGAGATTCGACTTGACAGAAGGTCTCTCTGTGCCTGGGCGACGAGAAGACTCGTCGACTTTCCCACTCGGAATTTTTCCGCCTCGACGCGTGCCTTTTCTTCCTGGAACGCCCGTGTAGCGGCGGTGGCTGTAATCTGTTCCCTCGCCCGTTTCACTTCGACATAGGCGGATCGTACATCGACCTGGACAAGCTGGACAAGGTTATTCAGCGCTTCATCAGCCTGCTCTCGAGTGAGAATCGATCGACGGTGTTCCCCCCGTGCTTCACGGTTGACGAAGGGAAATTCAAGGGAGATTCCCGCCAGGATGTCATAGGATTTACCGTCAATGGCGTCAACCGATCTGCCGAAGGAACCGGCATATCCCGTTTTCCCGAGATCAATGAACAAATCCATCCGAGGAAGGAGCCCGTTTCGCGTCTTGACGATTTCCAAGTCACCCCGCTGAATCTGCAATCGTGCCTGATTGAGATCGGATCTCATTTTAAGACCGATATCAACGTGCGTTTCCACAACTTCCAGCACCACATGGGGAACCACCGGCTGATACAGCAGCACGATATTGCGATTCCACAGATTGGTGCCGGGTGGATTCAGGAGCCTGAGGAGTTGGAGTCGGGACTTTTCCAGGTTGCTTCGGGCGTTGATCAGACCTTCGCGACGCAGGGCTATTTCCGCCTCTGCGGCTGCAAGCTCTGACTCGGCAAGGGTACCGATCCTGATCATTTCTTCCGTTTCTCGTTTCTGCTGGTCCGCCAGTTTGAGAGATTCAAGGAAGATATCGATCTGACGTCGTGTCAGGGCATAGTCCCAGTAGGTATTTTCCACTTGAGCGATCAACGATTCTGCAAAGCCGCGGAGTTCGTACTGCGATGCTTTTGTATCAATCCGTGCCTGTCGAAGAGCGGCAAGGTTGTAATCGATACCGGCACCCCTGAGGAGCGCCTGGGTAATGCTGAGCCCTATACGTGATGCAAAAAGGTCATCGCTGTAAAGATCGGACCACGCCTGGTTGGTCGACGCGCTTAGTTTTACTTCCGTTCCCGTCGGAAGGTATTCAGACATATCGAGCTTTGCGTTGATGTCGTTATCCAGACTTCTCTGACTTCCCTGAACCGGCCCGTCAATTTTCCTCCGATACTGTGAGTATTCGCCCGTCAGCACGGGATCAAAAGCGGCACGCTGTTCATCTTCCACAGTTCGGGTGATGGCTGGATTCAGTTTTTCAATTTTTAAAGAACGGTTATGTTCCAATGCAAGAAGGATTGCATCCTGTATCCTTACCCGTATCGGCCCTTCCTGTTCGATGGGGGTGGAAAGAAGGTTTTCTTGCGATTCTGTTCCGTCATCCGTCCCATGTTGCGGCTGCAATGTCGCGGGACGGGGGCCGACATAATCATTTTCCCTGTTCAGTTCGATGGACATGCATGAGGCCTGCAGACAAGATACCATGATAGTGATAATGAGAATAATGCGACGGTATCGCCGTTGCTTCATTTCTATGTTTCCTCCGTCACGTATTTCTGAATGCCTTTTTGACGTCTCCTTTTCTGATCAACCGGGTATCGAAGAAGAAATACACTGTGGGAATGATAAGCAGTGTGATCAGCGTTGAGCTGATGAGTCCCCCGATAACGGCGCGGGCCATGGGGGCCTGGACCTCACCGCCTTCGCCAAGGCCGATGGCCAGCGGCACCATTGCGAGGATTGTCGTCATGGCGGTCATCAGTATCGGGCGCAGTCGCCGCCGTCCCGCCTCTTCAAGGGCCTCGCGAAGGGGCATCCCATCACGACGGCGAAGCAGATTGATATGATCCACCAGCAGAATGGCATTATTCACCACGATGCCACCGAGCATGATACAGCCGATAAATGACTGGACGTTAAACGTCGTATTCGTGACAAACATCATGACAATGACGCCGATGGCCGCAAAGGGAACGGAGAACATGACGATGAAGGGATAGCGGATTGATTCGTAGAGCGATGCCATGACCATGTAGACAAGCACCAGCGCAAGGATCAGGCTCAACAGGAGTTCTCTGAATGCTTTCTGCTGTTCTTCATAATCGCCGGAAAAGACGATGCTGAAATCACGGGGAACTGCAAGCGACCGGAGTCGCTCGCGAATATCGTCCAGAATGCTTCCCATATCGCGACCGCTGATGTTGGCGGAGATCGTTACAATCCGCTCCTGGTCCTTTCGTTCGATGCGAACCGGGCCGGATTTCGGTTGAATCGTGACGACATTCCTGAGAACAACCGGTTCACCGCCGGCGCCGACAATCGTCATATCCAGAATTTCCCGGACATCCATTTTGTCGGCATCCCTGATTTTGACTCTGATGTCATATTCATCGCCGCTCTCCCGATAACTTCCGGCGGTAGTGCCCGACAGGATCGTCTGGAGCATGTTGGCAATCTGTGAGACCGTCAGTTTCATATCGGCTGATTTCTGCCGGTCGACGAAAATGACTTCTTCGGGGTTGCCCGATTCCCTACTCACCTGGGCATCGGTGACACCGTCCACTTCTTCAACAATTTTTTTAACCCGCTCCGCAAGGGCATCGGCGGTTGACAGATCATGCCCACGAATTTCAATGTTAACCCTCTCCGTTCCTCCTGCGAACATTCTCATGATGAACAGTCCCTGACCGACGCGGGTTCGAATAATTACTCCTGGAATATCGGCGAGTTTTCGGCGAAGATCGGCGGCTATTTCCTCACTTGATTGAGATCGTTCCGCCTTGGGCTTCAGGGCGATGCGCATTTCGCCCGTATGCGATCCTTGAGACCGCCAGCCCGATCCTCCGATGGCTGTTACCATATTTTTTATCTCGGGAACATTCCGACGGACGATCGCTTCGATCAGTTCGAATTTCTCTCCGAGAATGTCGAGTCGTGTGCCTACCTCCATTTCAGCGTTTATGCGGACTTCACCCTCATCGGTGGTCGGCATGAATTCGACACCAACGATGGGGATCATGGCAAGACTGCCGGCAAGCAGGAGCACTGCGCCGATAACGACCAGGGCGGTGCGGTTGAGTGCGCGGTGAAGGAGACGTTTGTATCCGTCTTCCATCCGGGAGAAAAATCGCGCACTGAGCTGATTAAGTCTTCCAATCCACGGAGTGACGCTCTGGGATGCATGTGGATGAAGGAGATACGCCGACATGACGGGAACGAGCGACAGAGCAACCGCCAGGGCACACAAAAGAGCGAAACTCACCACGGAGGCGAGCTGTTTGAACATGATCCCCGACATACCTCGGACAAAAATCAGGGGCAGAAAAACGACAAGGGTCGTCAAGGTACTGGCAATGATGGCTGCGCTTACTTCACCGGCTCCCCCGATCGTTGCCGCTTCGGAGCTTTCTCCCGATTCGCGACGCCGGTATATATTTTCAAGAACGACGATGGCGTTATCCACAAGCATTCCGATGCCGAGAGCCAGACCGCCCAGGGTCATGAGGTTCAGCGTGAAACCTCCGAAATACATGAGAGCGAAGGCTGCGATAATTGAAATGGGTATGGCCGTGGCGATAATAAGGGTACTCATGACATTACGGAGGAAAAACAAAAGGACCAGGATTGCGAGAAAGCCTCCGTACAGTGCCATTGATCCGACATTCGTAATGGAGTTACGGATGTAATCGGACGTATCGATGATCGGTGTAATGGTGACCTGAGGAATATCACGGGATATGTTTTCCACTTCTTTCAGAACATTTGCGGCAACCTCGACGGTGTTCTTCCCCGACTGCTTTCGAACGCCCATGCGAACGCCTGGTTTTCCGTTTACCGTGATAATGCGGGTAATTTTCTTCCATGTGTCGTCCACTGAAGCTATGTCACGGAGTCTTATCGGCGCGTTCTCACGCGTTGCGATGACGTTGTCTGAAAGCTGATCGAGACTGGTGTATTCCCCCTTGGTGCGCATCGTTATTTCAAATTTACCCCGGTCGATTGTTCCCGCCGGAAGAGTGATGTTTCCTTCCCGTATCCGCTTTATGATATCATCAAGGGGTATATCCATCGCTTTGATCTTTCCGGCATCGATATTTACCTGGATTTCCCGTTCATACCCTCCCCAGACATCCAGTGAGGCAACACCGGGAACCCGTTCGATGCGATATTTTACCTGGTCGTCGATCAGTTTGCGGAGTTGAAGCGGATTCAGGCTACCCGAGGCACCGAAGATGAGGATTGGGAAGTTTGCGATATCGAATTTTCTCAGTGTCGGTCGTTCCGCATTGTCGGGAAGTCGGGGAATGACACGATCCAGTCGATCCCGGATATCGTTGGATGCCGTGTCGATGTCGGTTCCCCATGCAAACGTTACCCGGACATTGCTTGAACCTTCCGAGGAAGCGGAATAAACGGATTCCACACCGGGGACGGCACTCATCGCCTCTTCGATGGGACGGGTGACCAGTTCTTCGATCTCTTCGGGACTCGCGTTTTCATAAACCGTTTGAATGGTCAACGTAGGATAGGTAATATCGGGCATCAGATCGATGGGAAGGCGGATGAGGGATATGCCTCCAAGAATAATCACGATAAGCATTACCATGATCGTAAAAATGGGACGGTGAACGGCGATCCGGGAGATATTCATTACATGTTATTCCTGTTGAAGGTTGTTATTCTGCTCCGGGGTGTCTTCTTTTTTCTCTTCCGGCAATATGATTGCAGCATTATCTTCAAGAAGGTGCTGTCCGATGGTGACAACCAAACCGGAAACGGCCGGTTCAAGTATCTCGGCCATGTCGCCGCTGACGATTCCGACCTTTACCGGGACGAGTTTTGCTCTCATGGTTTCCGTATCCGCCACGAAGATGCCCCACTGTCCGTTATGCCTTGTCAGTGCGTTGAAAGGAACGACCGTTGCGTCGGCATGACGGGCGAATTCGATTTCAACCCTGACAAACATGCCCGGTTTAAGAAGATTTTCAGGATTGGGAATGTCGATCTCTACTCTGGCCTGGCGTGAGGCTTCTTTAAGCAGGGGAGCGATACGGGCAATGATTCCGCTGAAGGTCCGGTCAGGGTAGGCGTCAGTCGATACGACCGCCTGCTGGCCTGTAGCGACACGGGGATAATCCCGTTCAATTACATGGATAACTGCCCTGAGGTGACTTATGTCTATAATCGAAGCGATGGGTGTATTTGCCGCCAGCATAGTTCCCTCATCGACAAAACGTTCGCCCACGAATCGTGATGAGTTACCTTTTTCCCATGATGCCGTTATGCGAGTGTAGCCGAGACGAACCTGTGCGCTTTTCAGCTCCGCTTCTTTCTGGGCAACCTGCGCCTGGGCGACCTTTTGTTTGGCAAGCATTGCCATGTAGTGGGCTTCTGAGGCGTCAAGTTCGGACTCGGAGACGATTTTCTTTTCTCTGAGCGCCTTCGACCGTTCAAATTCTCTTTCCGCAAGGTTCAATGCGCTGCGATTTTCTTCTATATTGGCCCGGGCCACATCAAGTTCCGCTTTAGCCTGGTCGACCTGCTGTACGAATTCATCATCGTCAAGAAGGGCGATGACTTGTCCCTGTTTGATGTTGTCGCCGATGTCGACAAGCATCTTGGCCAATCTTCCCGTAATTTTGGGAGCGATAATAAATTGAGATTCAGGAAGCAGCGTTCCCGTAAAGACACCAACCTCCCGGATGACCGTCGTACTGATCGGGGTTATGTCCACAGCCACGGATACACCACGTTCACGGGGCGATTCTTTTGTCGAGGGAGATATTCCGGCATACATCTGCCAGCCGATAATAACAATACCTATGAGTATAATGACGGTGATGGTTGTTCTGTTCATTCAAATCATCCTGCGAATCTGCACACGGCTTTTCATTCTCAGGGGGAAACCCGCAGAGGCAAACGGTTAAAGACGTGTGACGTGCGGTATGGTAAAAGTAATGTTAAATGAGACAATCCAAATGTCAATTTAAATCCAAAATAAATAATTTCCGAAGATCTTGCTGCGAGGTTCACCCTGATGCCGTTCATAAAGCACAATCGATGAATCGCTTCATCCGATTCCGGATATTCCGGTTTCCCGTTACGATACCAAATGCCGATCCCTGTGGGATGTGCCACAAACAGTAAGTATGACATCCCCGCTTCATTCCCTTTCAATGGAAACGGCAAGGTTGCTGTTCATGAAAACATCAGCCTTTTTGTTTATGCTATTTTTCAGCGAACGGCAATGATTTTATCATTAGTCGGTGATCGGGCCTCGCCGTTTGTCGTTCGTGGATGATAAAGTGGCGGCGGCAACAGACATACGATGACAGGAATCGGGCCTCAGAAAGTGTATGGATGTATCGGCGAGGTGTCTTCATGAAACGGAACTGAGAAACGGGCAGGAAGGATTATGAGAGACACATTGAACGAGCAGGCATGGAGTATCCTGAGCTTTGACGGTGTTGTGTCAGGATCCACCGGGTTTCGTTGATGTGCCGTTTCAGATCTGTTTATATGCGTCCGGTGACACGGTATCCGTTTGCTGACCGATACACCACGGAACACAGAGGACGCAGAGCATTTAAATTCTTAACCTTTCAACTTTACGCCATTTTTAACTCTTTTAACAAAAATGCTGCAAATGGAATGAAATCCCGTTTAATCTTGTTTCGGGTCTAATTCCCCGCAGCTTGCTGCGAAAAGTGGAGATTAGATGTTGTCGATACCCCGCTGCTCTGCGGCGGGGTAGTTCATTCAAGCTTTACGATACGGCGCCGCCGATGGAATGGAGCGACGAATCCTGAAAACACAACGGGATGGACTTTGCCGGTACATATGACAGTATCTGCAAACATATCCCCAACTCATTTCTGTCTGCGCTTTCTATGTCCTGTGGCGAAATTGTTACATCATATCATCTGTGCCGACATTATTGCTTCGGCAACAATATATGTCAAAGCCGTGATTCTCGTGACAACGGGAATCCAGAATTGGCCTGGATGCCGGATCAAGTCCGGCATGACAGTTGATATGTTTAATTGCCGCAGTAATAACTCAGTATCTGCGGCCACCTCTTCCGCCCTGTCTGCTTTTTGGCGGACGGGCGGGATTGACTCTGAGTGAGCGTCCCTTGAAATATGATCCATCCAGTTCCTTTTTCGCATTTTCCGCTTCCGCCTGGTTGCTCATTTCGACAAAGCCGAACCCCTTGCCTTCTATAACATTTACATTTTCGACCACCCCATGCGTCGAAAATAATTCTTTCAGATCGACGGTTGTTACGGAAAATGCGAGATTTCCCACATACAGTTTGCTACCTTTCATGGTGTTCCCCTTTTCTTAAAATATTTTTAAGTCGGATGTCTCTGCTGACGTTCGTCGATGAAGATGTTCCGTGACCGTCAAACAATGTGAGCCTGATCCAGACGGCACCGGAAGTATTATCAATCGACGTAATGCTATTGCTCTGTTTCGGCGACCTCATCGAGGTCATGCCATTGTTCCGGCAATGGTTGGGGACCAGGCCTGATCCCCGCAATATCCGGATCGATGCCGCCTGTTCTATCAGGGACATCTGCCTTTTGCTTTTTTCCCAATCTGTTTGCCAGTTTCTTTTCCTGTTTTGCTTTTCGTGAATTTTCTTTCTGGCGCTTCTGGAAAGTATTTCGTTTCCCGGCCATAATAAACCTTTCCGGCTCGTGCCGATCATATCTTTTATTTCCTTTGGTCCGACGAAACAAAAAAATGTGTGGAAATAAAAAAGAGTTGAGTGCTTTGTTGATCGAAAAAGGAGAGACTCTATTGTTCTGATGTTCTTCGCAACTGGGCTTTTGGTGCCCTGTTCCGTGTCGAAGCCTACCTGCCGATTTTCGGAGAGAATGCTGAATTCATCTGACTACATGGACTCATGGTGTCAGAGAACACCGCCACACACATCGTTTTCGATGAAACGGTAATCATGGTTCCGGTTGAACAGCCTTACCTTACCGTATGCCGACGATTATACCCTCCTTTCGCAAGAATGTAACAAAGTTGGATCACAACCGCAGCAGAAAAAAGACCTGCCGTGAAAAATTTTGTCTCAGTCTTCACGGCCATGATGTCTGTAACCAACTTTGCCCTAAAAAGGGATCAGAGTTAAGAAATCGGCTCAAAGCGTATTTTTATGAGCAAAGCTATACGAGAAACTGGAAGAAGTCAATGTTTAATTCCCCGCCGATTCGTGGCGTGATGGATATTGCAATGGGAGATTATCTGAGAAAGCGGATGTAAAGCGGGATGATGCGAACATCATCCCGCTGGAGCGGATTCAAGTCCAGGCTGATCAAAACACCCGCCTGCGGCGCGATCCTATTCTTTATAGCCGCAATGTATATCACGATGGCTCAGGGCTGAGGGTTGAAGGCAGGACCTCCCGCGATCAGAGGTCAATAACAAGGTAGAAAAGGAAGAAAGACCACGGTGAAATGAAGTATGTTACTCCATGCAATCTGGTCGGAGGCAGAAACAGTGTCAAAATAAATGACGGAGGAAGGTGCGAAGGCCACTCTTTTGGGGAACTCTCCATGAGAACGGAAGTAAAGGATGATTGGAAGGATTGAGATGCGGTCGCCATCACGACGGAACGCGAGGGCGACCGCATCAGTGTATTATCAAGGAGAGGCTTTGCCGACGACTGTTGATATAGGATTGCCCCGGTATGGATTTCCTATCCACGAACAGGAATTCTCCGGCGGGACATTGACCGATCACATGGCCTTGCCGACCATCGTCCTGGCAAATGCCGCGGCATCCTCAAGATCCGCCGCATCGGGATTACCGCGGGCCCCCTGGGCTTCCTCCGCCCATGCCTTATGCTCGGGTTTTTTCAGCAGAGCATCAATGATCAGGTCGTCAACCTTCCCCCGGCAACCGAATTGGCCGAGGACCTTCAGATCGGTGGCAAGGCCTGCAGCACTTTCGAAGGCCTGCCTCGGGAGTTGTCCTCCTCGAAGCGAGCCATGGGTTGCGAAAAGAGCCACTTTCTGACCCTTGGGGAGACCCTTGATGAATGCCGCCATCTTCTCGGGAACGCTGTGAGCCATGACGGGAAACCCGCAGAAGATGAGGTCGTAGTGGTCCATCTTCTTTGCTTCGGCCACGGGTAAAATGTCTTTTGGGACATTGACGGCATCATACATCGCCTTTGCAACTTTTTCAGTGTTGCCTGTCTTCGAGTAGTATGCAACAAGAACCTTCACCATGCACTCCTCTCAATCGTTAGTGTGTTTCCAGCGAAATCGACCTGCTCGGATTGTCGTTCCTGGGGCAGATCCGGCTCCGCATCCGTGTTTTTGCAGTGCCGCCTTGCTGACAGGGTTATTCCGTAATATTCAATGACCAGCTCGGTGGCATCCGGTGTCACTAATTTCAGGGGTCGAGAACAGCAAATAAACAAGGTGATGCGAAAATTTGCAGTTGCTGTTTTCGACCCCCGATGTGTTATGTGGAAAATGTGTTTTCACTGTCCATCAATCAAAAGCCATCTCCGTCTTCCACACCTTCCAGACGTTTCCCACAAGATCAGGCCCCGGTTTTAATGTCATTTTGCCGGGGCTCCATCCCGACGGGGCTGCTTCCGTTCCCTCGCTGTTTCTAACGTGCTGAAATGCCTGAATCTGTCGAATTGTTTCGCCGACGTTCCTGCCGACAGGGGGAGTCAAGACTTCGAACCCCTGGACGACCCCGTCGGGATCGATGATGAACCTTCCCCTGGTTTCAACACCGGCATCGTCATCATACACGCCATATATGGTTCCCACTTTTCCTCCCGCGTCTGACAGCATGGGAAAAGGAACCCCTCCTTTCACCATTTTCGACAATTCACTGTCGACCCACATCTTGTGAACAAAAACACTGTCAATACTCATTGACAACACCTCAACACCCAGCTTCTGGTACTCAGGATACTTTTCGGCAACTGCCGAAATTTCCGTCGCTCAGACAAAGGTGAAATCACCGGGGTAAAAGCAGAGCACAACCCATTGACCAAGGTAATCCGAGAGCTTTACTGACACAAACTCCCCTTTCAAATAGGCCGGAGCCTCAAAATCCGGTGCTTTTCTCCCAACCTTTATCATGCTTGTCACCTCCTTTTTTACGATGGCAGGTTGCTCTAATGGTTTTGTTTCAACAGGTTCACCAACGGGCCCTCCCGTGGGCCGCGCACAGCCTACTTTTAATTTTTCCGCCATATAACCTCCTTCTCTTAAGATTCCCTTGCAGTCGATATGCTACTGAAGGGGTTTGCATGTAATGCCACTCTCGTGGCTATCCCTCTGACAGGTAAAACCGGCAAACGGGCCAAAAAATATCTTTCATTGTGCCGTCGCTTTGACTCGTTCCTCCTGGGGCATGGCGGCAAGGCGTTTGATTTCTTTAACATCAATACCAAGGCCCTTGCCGACGCGCGTTCCATAATCCGGGTCAGCCTTGTAAAAGAGTGCCGCCTGCCTGAGCTGGATGCGCTTCTGCGCATTCTTCAGGTGAGACACAATGTTGTTCACCAGGTGCTCTCGATCCATGTCTTTCATTACCTTGCGAAACAGATCGCCCGCCTGCACGAAATCGACATCTCCAAGTTCATAGGCGTGGCGGCCTGTCGGTCCGGAAATATCGATGGGTGGAGGGGCAACTTTCGGGTCCGGAGCCGGACCGCCGAAGCTGTTCGGCCAGTAGTTGGGTCCGCCGCCACCGTTATTGTCGCACCGCATGGAGCCGTCCCGCTGATAGCTGTTCATGGTGCAGGCCCTGGGGGCATTGATCGGGAGGAGGTGGTAGTTCGGACCAAGCCGGTGACGATGTGTATCGTGGTAGCTGAAGAGGCGCCCCTGTAACATTTTGTCTGGCGACGGGCCGATGCCGGGAACAAAATTGCCGGGAGAGAAGGCGGCTTGTTCCACTTCGGCAAAATAGTTTTCCGGATTCCGGTTCAACACCAGTCGGCCGACGTCCATGGGCGGGAACTCACCATGGGGCCAGACCTTCGTGATGTCAAAAGGATCGAAACGATAGTCCCTGGCCTGTTCCGGGGTCATTATCTGGACTTCAAGCCGCCAGGACGGGTAATCGCCCTTCGCGATCGCTTCATAAAGGTCGCGGGTAACGCAGTCCGGATCGATGCCTCGCATGCGCTCCGCTTCCTCGCCGGTGAAATTCCGTATGCCCTGCTCGGTCTTGAAATGGAGTTGTACCCAGAAGTGCTCGCCTTTTTTGTTGTACCACATGTAGGTGTGACTGCTGTAACCGTTCATGTTACGGTAACTATGGGGCGTGCCGCGGTCGGAAAAGAGAATGGTAACCTGATGGATGGATTCGGGAGTCAGTGAAAGAAAATCCCAGAACATATCCGCATCTTTCAGGTTGGTGGCCGGATTTCGTTTCTGGGTATGTATAAAGTCGGGGAACTTCAACGGGTCGCGGATGAAGAACACGGGGGGTGTTGTTTCCTACCATGTCATAATTTCCCTCCTCGGTATAAAATTTCAGAGCGAACCCTCGGGGATCGCGCTCCGAGTCGGCTGACCCCCTCTCGCCGCCGACGGTGGAAAATCGTGCGAAGACCTCCGTTTTCTTCCCTGCTTTCGAAAGAAATTTAGCCCGGGTATACTTGGTGACGTTGTGAGTTACCTCGAAATAACCATGTGCTCCCGCTCCCTTGGCGTGGACCACACGCTCGGGAATCCGCTCGCGGTCGAAATGAGCCAGCTTGTCCAAAAGATGCATGTCCTGCATGAGCACTGGTCCCTTCGGGCCGGCGGTCATTGAATTGAGATCATTGTCGACGGGCATTCCAAAGCCGGTGGTCAAAGTTTTTTTCTTGTCACCCATGACTTTTCTCCTTTCTCAAGTTTTGATATTTACGACTCCGACTTGTTTTTCAAACATTGATGGCAGAGACCCCGGACTTCCACATTAATTTTTTCTCCCTGTCCCAGTGCCTGGATCGCTTCCGGGACTTCTATTTTGTCGAGCTCCCGACTGTAAAAATCATAGATCTTACCACATTTCGTGCAAACGAAATGATGATGGGGCTGCGTGTTTCCGTCAAAATGAACACGTTCTCGTGATGGTCCAACCGTAGAGATCAGTCCCAGATCGAGGAGAAGCCACAATGTTCGATAGACTGTATCCAGCGAAACCGTGGGCAGTCGTTGACGCACGCTTCGATAGATTGTTTCGGCATCGGGGTGATCACCGGACTTGGCAACTTCATTAAAAATCTCCAGACGTTGGTGGGTCAGCTTCAGGTCCCTTTGTTGTAGAACCTGTTTTATGTGGGTCATGCGCTTTCGGAGCCCTTCCACTTCTGGATCTGTTTTCACGATAATACCTTATACTTAGTAGTAATAAATCTTAATTAGGAATCTATCTTTTAACGGTGGTGTTGTCAAGCAGAATTTTCAGAGCTCGTCTTTTATACCTAGAGTTTAGAGTCTCCACGTAAAAAATGGTTAAAATTTATAAAAAATACTTGACTTTGCCGCGCATTCGCGCGGCCCATTTATCAATGGGCCTCCAGAAGAAAATTTTCTTTTGGAGGTAT
>DSDU01000046.1 GCA_011056835.1 Deltaproteobacteria bacterium | reverse complement strand
GCTATACGGATTGCCTTGAATGCATTAGCCATGAATGCAAGCATACGGGCATTTTTCCATCCGGACGCAAGGACACCGAGAAATAATTTGAAATAAGGAAGCTTGAGTTGCCGTGCGATTTCTTGGGAATTAATCACAGCGGCGGGAAGATCGAGGCCCTTTTTGATTGCTCGATGTGCTGCCGGTGTTTTCAGAATCCGGCAGGGGATTCCGTCAAAGCGGTCCGAGTAAATTGTATCGAAGACGTCTTTTTTAAGAGACAGGTTCTGGTACGTTTCATGAAGGGGGCTTTCTTGTGTCGTCATGAAGCGGGTTCCCATGGCAATGCCGTCCGCCCCGAGAGCAAGGGCCGCTGCGAGACCTCTGCCATCGGCAAATCCTCCTGCAGCGATAACGGGGATATCAAGGGAATCAACGAGGCTGGGTATCAGGACGAGCGACGTTACCGCCTCTCCATGTGCCGCGGCTTCATGACCGGTGGCAATCACCCCGTCCGCTTCGTAGTCCTGAGCTCGCCGGGCGTGTCTGCTGTTCACAACGGTGGCAATGACTTTTCCGCCGTATTCGTGTGCTGTTTGGACAATCCAATCGCCTTTTCCAAGGGAGAAGTTAATAACAGGAACACGTTCTTCGAGAAGGACTCTGGCATTATCCGCTGATCCCGGAAAGAGAAGCGTTGCATTGGCGCCGAATGGTTTATCTGTCAGCTCTCTGATTTGACGAACTGCATGCCTCGTCTGGTCAGGATCCATGGGGCCTGTTGCGAGAATTCCCAGACCTCCGGCGTTTGAAACCGCCGCAACCATTGTGGGAACACTGATCCAACTCATGCCCGACAGCAGTATGGGATACTCGATTCCGAAGAGTTCAGTGATACGCGTTTTCATATGTTCCACCATTTGCTCCTGTCTTTTCCAAGTGCACATATAGTATTTTCCCCTTCATTGCAACAGCTGAATCGGTGGACTTTGCATGTCGCGCATCTTTGATCGATGTTGCTCGCAACGGGCAGAAACGAAAAAGAGGGTGCAGCAGCATTCAAGGAATTTGTAAGTTGCAAAGCATTAAATGGGGGATTATATTATTGCATCGTATCGTATATATACTGTCATCTCAGCGCTGGAAATGACCAATGACGAATGAAGAGGGGTGGTTTGTATAACACATTAATTCCATTTTCCCGTGGCATTCTTCTGTGGGCTGAATGCTGACTGCGGACCGGTCAAAGATGACAGGCACTCGGAATGATATCTGTCGATGAAAAGCAATATAAATCAGAAAGAAAGACTATTCTTATGGATAAAAAAAAGAAGCACGAAGATTATTACGAATACTGCAAAGGGCAATGTGGCTATGGACCCTATTGTTCCGAATGCATCAAAGAAAAAAACAGGAAATGGGAGGAGAGTCTTCTGAAGAAGTTGAGAGAACGAGAACATACAGAGGATGATGCCCCGTGAGACTGCCAATGTGGCTGATACCGTTCTGCACGGTTGATCAAGAAGTCGATGAGGTGAATCGGATTGCAGAGGATGTCCCACACTGCGTCGGAACCGCTGCATCGACAAGATCGCGATTAATCCTGATACCTGTTGCGGTAATCGCATCGACCAGTAATATGGCGACCCGGCTCACCTGAAGTGAGTGAATGATTATATGGTCCGGCATTCCCATGTCGCATACAATTCGATAGAACTCCGTTCTTGATGGTATCTTCATAATAATCCTCATTTCCGCTCGGTTTCATTAGCAGATGTGATCCAGAAACTCCATATAATAATTTTACTGATTGGACCGGAATCTTTCATGTCGACAGGACCTTGACAATAGGTACATCGTGATTATTATATCAACAAATGCCTAATATGATTGGTTTATTGAGATAAGACGACTGACAGTAACTCATAAGAAAGGAGGATGTGTTTATGTGGTTGCCATCAAACAGACGATTCGGAAGGATGTCGGATATGTGGAGTGAAATGGATCGCGTGCAACGGGAGATGAACCGGCTCTTTTCAGGTGAGAGCGTGGCCTATGCTACGGGTTATCCTGCAATCAATGTGTGGTCGAGCGAAAATGACCTCATACTCACTTCGGAAATTCCCGGCGTTGATCCCGATAGTGTTGATATATCTGTTGAGGGAGACATGCTGACCATCAGCGGCAGTAGGCCCCGCGAGGAACTTGGGGAAGATGAGCACTATCACCGTCAGGAAAGGGCACATGGTAATTTTAAGCGGAAGATCAAGCTACCGTTCCGGGCCGATGCAAACAACGTAGACGCGACGTATGAAAAAGGAGTCCTCAAAATAATGCTTCCACGCATCGAGGAAGAAAAACCTCAAAAGATTCGAATCAAAACCGAGTAAGGGAGGTGCCGGCATGGATCAGACAAAAAAAGATATAGACGTTACAAAAGAAATGTCTCCCATGGAAACGGAGACAACGAGGAACAGACCGGTCTTTATCCCCCGTGTGGATATTATGGAAAAAGGCAATGCGATTGTGCTTTTGGCAGATATTCCCGGTGTTGACGAGCGTCATCTCGATATTACACTGGAAAAAGGCGTTCTGACCATTCTTGGTTCTGTTGAACCGGAGCGTTACAGGGACTATGAACTTGCCTATGCAGAATACAGCATAGGCGATTATCGGCGTTCATTTACGATTTCCGATGAAATAGATCATGACAATATCGAGGCAAGGGTTAAGAATGGAGTTTTACAGCTTATACTTCCCAAAGCCAAACCGCTTCTGCCGAAAAAGATAAAGGTTAAGGGTGCATAATGAAAGGAGAAGTGAAATAATGACAATAAGGGATCTCATAACCAGAAACAGAATGAGAAAACATCTTCCTGAACGACGAGAGCAGGAACACCCGATTGTAACCCTGCAGCGACAGATGAACCAGTTGTTTGATTCGCTTTTCCATGGCGGTGAAGCGATGAGACATGAAGATATTGGTATATGGAGACCGGAATTTTCACCACAGATCGATGTGAAAGAAACTGAGACTGCGATAGAAATTACTGCAGAGCTCCCCGGTATGGACGAAAGAGACATTGACGTTTCTCTCGATCGAGATATTCTGATCCTGAAGGGAGAAAAAAAGGAGGAGAAAGAAGAAAAGGATAAAAACTATTGGCATGTTGAGCGATGCTATGGTTCATTCCATCGGTCAATCCCACTCCCCGAGCAAGTTGAGAAGGAGAAGATTGAAGCGGCATTCCAAAAGGGAGTGCTTCATATAACTGTTCCGAAAACGACGAAGGCCACGCCTGCCGGGAAGAAGATTGCCATAAAATCAGGCGAATAATTCTGTAAGAAAGCCGGTGTGAGTCATCATGCCGGCTTTTTTTGGTTCTCTGCCGGACTAATCAAACGATATGGTATTCATAGGATCTATGATATCCTGTCCTGAAAATCATTCCTGCATCCACTTGCCCATTCTGGGCACCTCATCGCTTGTCCATGCCGGCAGCGTTCGCTTACTGAGAAAAAACGCAAAGAGTTGTTCCATAAGCCCGATCCCCTTTTCCACGATGGATATTCTTTCAAGGATTCTTCCTTCGCGATCGTTCTCATCTTCTTCCATGGTGAATGACGGGGGAAATTTCAAGGTCTGAAATTGAAAAGTATCGGCCTTGAAGCTGAATTCGGTTTCATCGGTTCCGACAGCGAGTTTTATCCGCGCCTCTTTGATTTTCTTGCCACGTCGGAGGGCGGATTTTCCTTCCGTCAGATTTGAATGCATTCCCTGACATGAAACTGTTTCAGAATAGGGACCTTCACCCGATTCGAGAATCAGTTTCCGAACAAAGAGCATCGCCACATCTCCCACATCGGGAACCATAACAGTCCCTCCACGTTCTTCACTTTTAAACCAAAGCCACGTCAGGAAATCCCTTCCCAGAAATGAGAGGTCCGTGCCCCCTGCGTCTTCACTGCCTTTTATGGGATCGCTGCCGGAAAGACCGGCGTCAAAAATGGAAGCAATACGACGGGCTGTTACGGGGTCCGCATACTTCATATCCCACGGGACAAAAGGCCGCAGGGAAAGGTTAAAAGTTCTTGAAAAGAGATCGACAAAATCTTCCTTGACCTTTTCGGAAAGAGAGCCGAACAGGAGCCATCCTTCGGAGACATTCCAGCAGACCTCGAACGTTGCGGGGATGGGCGGTGTCTGGTTCATAAGACTCAAATGTATCCGGTCTTTGAGATCATTCCTCTCAGCTTTATAGATTTTCTCGGTGTTACGCTGCGTCAACAGCTCCTTTTCCGCTTCGAGGACTTTTAATTTCAGCAGCGCCGTGGGAACAACCTTCCGATCAATCCTGAGTGAGAAAATCAGGTAATTGGCAATCGAATAATTGGCGTATGAAAAATCGGTATCAAGGATATTGTCGATGCTGGTCCACCCTATGGACTTTTCCGCCTCGCCTGTTGATAATCCCGAGAAGGCAAAGTGCTTGATCCGTTCATCGACAAAGTTTCTGAAGTCATCCGGTACAGTGCCGGTGACGCGATATTTTGTTGCCGTAACAGGTCCTTTCAGTAATCCCATAATTCCTTCCGAGTCGCGTTGCTGAAAGATTACGTAGCGCAGATTCCATAAGCCTGTCAAGTCCATAACACTCATTGCCGGCCCTTTTGGAATTACAAATAGACACCTTTATGGTTTTGTGATAGATATTCCGACAGATTGATTGTCTTTTCTCACCGTAATCATTCGATAAAATGGTTACTTACGGGGAATCGGCGTGTTTGGCAAAAGCGCGGATATGGGACAATGTGATAAATCATCAGCGGCGGTGAGAGAGGTGCGCATCATGGGGAAAGCGATCGGGAAAGTCGGTATCATAGCAAACGTCACCAAGGAAAGCGCCGTTGAGTATACCTGTCGCCTCCGTGACTGGCTCGTACACAAGGGGCTGGAGGTCCTGCTTGACGATGAGATTGCCGTAAAAATTGATTCCGCATCCGCTGTTGAGGGAACAAAACTTTCTGCAGCAGTCGATCTCATCGTCGTTTTCGGCGGTGACGGAACGATTCTTAGGGCGGGTCGTTCTTTCAGGGGTTGCGAGGTTCCCGTTGTGGGTATCAACCTGGGTGGTTTCGGATTCATGACCGTGGTTAATCTGAACGAAATATTCAGCGCCATGGAGTTGATACTTGATGGAGCCTATACGACGACAAGGAGAATGATGCTCGACGTTGTTATGGAGACGGGAGACAGCGTGCCGCGCGAGTATTCCGTATTGAATGACGTTGTCATTACGAGGGGGAATCTGTCGGGTATGATTAATCTGGAAACGTTTGTCAATGATCGCTACCTGACGACATTCAAAGCAGATGGTCTGATTGTATCAACTCCGACGGGGTCCACAGCTTACTCGCTCTCTGCAGGAGGACCGATTGTCATTCCGGACCTCGAATCGATCATCATAAATCCCATATGCCCCCACACGCTGACCAACAGGCCGATTATGCTTCCGCCTTATTCCGACGTCAGGGTCGTGTTATTGACGAACGATGAAAGTGCTGCTGCGACGCTGGACGGACAGATTTCCGAAATTATACGGTCCGGTGATTCCATACATGTCAGCAAGTCGAATTATTATATTAATCTCATCGATTCACCTCATCGGGATTACCTGGAAATTCTGCGTACAAAATTGGGATGGGGAGGATCACCATAAAAGGACTATGTTACGAGAGCTGAAAATACAAAATCTCGCCATTATCGATACCCTTGAAATTTCGTTTGTAGAGGGGCTCAATGTTATTTCTGGTGAAACCGGAGCGGGGAAATCCATTATTATCGGGGCGGTGGGACTGCTGCTGGGGGACAGGGCTTCATCTGACTTCATACGATCCTCTGAAGAGACCGCCGTCGTTGAAGCCTTGTTTGACATAACAGGAAGAGACGAAATAAAGGATAAACTTGCAGAGATTGGATGTGACGGAGATGACGATCTTGTCGTGAAGCGGATTGTCTCTCGATCGGGGAAAAATAAAATATATATTAACGGAAATCTCGCCACGCTTGGAAGTCTTTCATCATTGAGCGAGTCGCTGGTAAACGTGTGCAGTCAACACGAGCACCAGACAATCTTGAATGCGGATAATCATATTGATATTCTCGATGAATTCGGTCAACTTATGCCCCTTCGAAACCAGTATTCCCTTCTCTACAAGGACTTTTGTAATCTTCAGGGGTATCTGGCCGAGCTTGAATTACAAAACGGAAACAAGCAGGAACGGGAAGGATTCCTGAAATTTCAATTGAAGGAAATCATCGATGCACATATTACGCCCGGTGAAGATACTGCTTTACTGGACGAAAAGAAGATACTGAGAAATGCAAAACAATTAAATGAGCATGCGCGAAACGCCCATGATATTCTCTATGCGGGCGAAGATTCCGTGCTGGAACGACTGAGCAGAGTAATCGGGGATGTCAAGGAAATACGTGAAATCGATACGAGCCTTGGTGTTTCGACAGACGATCTTGATTCGATATACTTCTCTCTGGAGGAGACTGCCCTGGAGTTGCGGGATTACACTTATAGAATAGTGTACGACCCTGAGCGGCTTGAGGAGGTCGATAATCGCCTGGAATACCTGAGCAGGTTGAAACGGAAATACGGGGCAACACTCGATGAAGTTCTCAGAAAACAATGTGATATTGAACATGAATTTAAAACAATATCATCCGTTGAAGATGAAATCGAACGCGTTTCGGGGGAAATCGACCGCCGGAAGGAACGGGTGATGGCAAGCGCTCGTGAATTGTCGGCAAGACGTGCTGATGTAGCTGTACGACTCAAGGATGAAATCGAACGGGAAATTCACACACTCCGTATGGCCAGTGCATTTTTTGAGGTTCGGTTTCATCAGCCGTTAGATAATGCCGCAGGCGAACCGCAGATTCATTACAGGGGTTGTGACATTCCCGAGTTTTATCTTTCTACGAATATCGGCGAGGAACCGAAACCTTTGAATCGAATAGCCTCGGGAGGGGAGCTGTCACGAATTGTTTTGGCAATGAAAAAAGTACTTGCCCGAACCGGATCGGTCGGTACGATAATATTTGACGAGGTCGATACGGGAATCGGGGGTGCGACGGCGGAGATCGTCGGGCACAAGCTTCAGGAGGTGGCGAATCACCATCAGGTGATCTGCATCAGTCATCTTCCACAGATCGCCTGTTTCGGAGATCATCATTTTCTTGTAGCAAAAAAAGTTGAAGGGAAGAAAACAAACACGGAAGTACGTCTCCTTTCGGGAGAGGAACGACTGAATGAAATAACGCGAATGCTCGGAGGCGTGGAGATTACCGAGAAAACCAGGGAACATGCCCAAGAGATGTTGAGATCGGCCTGCCACAAACGGCAGGCAATGTAATCGCAGAATGTATCAACGTGTCCCGAACGGTGGAGATGTGAAATGTTACGAAAAGCAAAGGTCAGTGATGTAAAAATCATTCATAGAATGATCAATGATTCTGCGGCAAAAGGTGAGATGCTTCCTCGGTCCCTCATGGACCTGTACGGTAGCCTCCGTGATTTCTTCGTTTATGTCGATGAGACCGACAATGCAATTGTCGGACTCTGTGCCATGCATATTTTCTGGGAAAACCTCGCAGAGATACGGTCGCTGTTCGTGAAGGATGAATTCAGGCGCAGAGGAATTGCACGCAGGCTTGTCGAGGCGTGTGTTTCCGAAGCCATTACATTGGATCTTCTGAAAATATTTACTCTTACCTATCAGAACATATTCTTCGGAACGCTCGGTTTCGTGGAGGTTGACAGGCAGGGGCTCCCCGAGAAGATATGGTCCGATTGCTTTAAATGTCCCAAGTATCCCGACTACTGTGACGAAGTGGCTATGATACTTGAGTTGTAAGACGACATCGTGCAGGGTGACGATCTCTCCTTAATCTGATGGAATGGCTTTATATTCGTTATCTCTGTAATCTGCGCGGTATCAGTGTGTGGTATAGTAGTGAAAAATTGAAACTGATATCGGAGAAATAATGATGACAATAACTGCAATTATTGCGGTGCATGGGGAGTATAGGAGTAAATGAATTCCCGTTATGGTGTCCTGTTTCTCTGTTTGTTTTTGCTGTTTTTTGGGTGCACCGTATCAGTTGAGAAACCGCAACTGCCGCTTGTCCCCATTTTACCGCGGGATTATCCTTTGTTTGCGGATGATCTTGATAGAAAACTTCTTGAACCGGCGGTGCTGAGGAGTCTGGAGTATTTCGATCGTCTGCCGGAGGATCGACTCTGTCGATTCGGCAACGTGGATTATTCCGTTGCTGAACTCAAAGAATCGCTGTTGGTTTTTCTCGACATCATTCGGTATTCCGGTTCTGCCGAAGCCTTTCGTAAGAGGATTGAGGAGTTATTTGACATTTATCAATCCGTCGGCAGTGACGGTGTAGGAGGGGTTTTGTTTACCGGATATTATGCCCCCGTGCTTGATGGGTCACGCGAGGAAACGGAGGAATACCGTTACCCGGTTTACAAGACACCTGATGATCATATCGTGGTCAATCTGGAGGTATTCCGTGAAAAATATGCGGGAGAGCGGATAATTGCGCGATACGAAGACGGGAAGATCCTGCCGTATTATACCCGTGAGGAAATTGATACGGCACGCCGTCTGATGGGAAGAGGACTTGAGATTGCCTGGCTGGCCGATCCTGTCGATCTTTTCTTTCTGCATATACAGGGATCGGGAGTAGTACGATTACAGGATGGCTCTTATATCCAGATAAGCTATGACCAGGCGAACGGTCACCCCTATCGGAGTGTGGGCAGGCTCCTGATTGATCGTGGAAAAATATCTGCCGAAAACATGTCGCTTAAGAGTATCAAGCGCTACCTTCGAGAGCATCCTGAAGAAATGTCCGACATATTGAATCATAATGAAAGCTATGTTTTCTTCCGCATAGTCGAAGACGGACCTGTGGGAAGTTTGAATGTTCCCGTTACGGAGGGACGGTCCATTGCCACCGACTCGTCACTGTTTCCGAAAGGTGTGCTGGCGTTTATTCAAACAAAAAAACCGGTTATTACCGAAGATGGCTCAATCGCGGCATGGGAGCCCTTTTCCCGGTTTGTTCTCAATCAGGACACGGGAGGCGCGATCAAAGGTCCCGGCAGAGTTGATCTCTTCTGCGGTAATGGCCACGTCGCAGGCATTATGGCAGGGCATATGAAGGAGAAAGGCAAACTTTATTTTCTCGTGAAGAAGAGAAAATAAAGACGATGGGATGAAAAACTCAGGCTTCGAAAGCTATTTCTTGATAAAGCATCTCGGGTCCTCTGCCATGTAATCTCCCGTGTACGCCCAAGCCCTTCCCCTGCATCCGCCGCAGAGTGTTCGATAACGGCACTCACCGCAGCGACCCTTCAGCCGGTCTTCCCGATTCCTCAGATTGACGAAGACGTCGGATTCTTCATATATTCTTTTAAATGACATACGACGCACGTTTCCTGCGGTAACTTCAACGAACGGGCACGGCCAGACATCTCCGTTTGCTTTGATATAGACAAAACCTCTTCCGGCGGAACACCCATGAAACACCGTTTCCGCGATTCTCAGCAATATGTTGTTATTCCATCCTTTTTCTTCAAGCATGTGAGGCCAGTATTGCGGTCCTGCAACGGGTTCCACGATGGTGCTGATGTCTTTTTGTTTTGACGCGATGAGATCGCTGAGCTGCTGATTCGTTGTTTTTTTCAGTGTCACCTCTTCTATTTTTTCGCCCCTGCCGACGGCTACGAGCTGGTACATAAGCATGATCGCAGCATCATTCATGTCGGCAAAATCGATAAGGTCAGAAAGGTACGGCATGGTGATTTCCATTGCCGTTGCGTTCAGCTGAAGAAGAATCCCCGCTTTTTTGGTTGCTTCGATGGCCCGTAGAACCAGATCAAAGACAACGGGACTGTTTCTTATAAAGTTATGCATATCACGGTCAGCGGCATCAAGACTGATGGCGTTGCATACAACACCGTGCTCCTTCAGTTTGAAGGCCATTTCTTCATCAATGAGGGTCCCGTTTGTGGCGATGATATTCGCAAAACCGACATCCCGGGAATGCCTGAGCAGTTCAAATATGTCCGGCCTGACCAGAGGCTCTCCCCCTGTATATACGAGAGCCCTGAATTCCTCTACTTCCGCCAGGTCATCAATAAATTTTTTTGCTTCATCCGTGGTCAGGTCGTTTGGATTCGGCCTGCCGCTTAGCGCATGACAGTGAATACAGCGCAAGTTGCACGTCGATGTAACTTCCCACGCAGGATGTCCCGGATAGCCGATACAGCCCATGCCGAGCGCACCGTTTGACACGGGAATGGATCTGAACCCATTATGGATAAACCAATGGGGTAGTTTTCTCCAGCCGTTGAGATACCCCATCAGCAAAGCACTTCCTAATTGTTTGAAGAGCAGTGACGGCGGCAAGAATGGAGGTTTGACCCGCTTTGGAGTTGGATGATGGTGACGCAGTATTCCGGAATTCGTTTTTTTCACGCTTATGTCTTGCCCTCCCTTATCCGTTCGTCGTTCCTCTTTTACAGCGTATACGAGGATGTCCTGATCCTTATAGTAATGCGAGCATAAACGAGCCGTTCGTTCCCAGGTTTACAACAATGTTGAAGCCGCACAGGATCTCAAGTGTTTGATAATTTTCGTACTTACCTTTCAGGATCGCTCCGACAATGAATGCTGAAAGGAAAATGATCGGTAGATAGCCGTAGAGCACACGATAATGAATACCTGCGTTCAGTGAGAGAACGACGGATATCCAGGCACAGAACGATACTGCAGCATAGAGATATGCGCCGTGTCTCTTTCCGAATCGGACGAGAAGGTTTTTCTTTCCAACTGCCGTGTCGCCGGGGTAATCGAGAAACTCGTTGAGAAGAATGACATTAAATATAGTCATACCGATGGGCACGGAAACCCAGTATATAATCTGGTGTATATATCCTGTCTGAATATAGTAAGCGGAAGCGATGGGAAGCCAACCGTAACAGAATCCTATCACAAGCTCTCCAATCCCCCTGTCCACGAGTCGAACCGGTTTCGTCGAATAAAAGAATCCTCCGAAGAGACCGAGAGCACCGAGTAGAATCGTGTAGGGTCCTGTCTTTAGAAAGAACTGAAGGAATAATCCGATGCCGGCAGCGGCCATAAGAGCGGCAACACTGATTTTCAGCGGGACGATACGGGACACGGTGCCTTCTTGAATCACTCCCGATCCCCCGGCAAATCGACTTTTAAATATGGATTTTGAAATCGTGTCTTCGTGATAATCGAAATATTCTCCTGCCTGGTATGTGGCAAGCATAGTAAGGATAACCGCCGTGACGCCGATTGAAAAAACAGAGAAAACGAATATACCGTCTATCTTCCATGCCACGAGGGTCCCGAGTATGAAAGGAAGAACTCCTACGGTATGAAATGGGAGTCTCGACAGCTTTATCCAGCCGACTATTTTGTCCCGGAGCTTAGTGCGGTTTTTCATGAGATGTCAGCCATGGTTGATTGGAGGGTTGTCTCACTCACAGAGCCCACGTAGCACAAAGGGATGGGATTGTCAAATGTCGTTGAATCTCACGATATGCCTGTATTCCCGATTGATTTTTTGGTATTTTCCCTTGATTGTTCGGAGGCATTATGCTACAGGATTTTAAAATTAAGCGATTGCCGCGTTCTAGATATATTGATGTTGTCTAAGGTGGGGTGACCATGGCTGAATATGTCGATCATTCGTGTCTGCGTGGGGGTATGGGTCAGATATTTCAGTCATACAGCAATAACTACACTATAAAGAAGGAAGGGGGCATTAAGGTATGACAAAAGCGGAACTGATTGCAGTAATGGCAAAGGATGCTGACATTTCGAAAGCCGCAGCGGCAAAGGTGCTGGACTCTTACGTTAAAACGGTGACGACGGAGCTCAAGAAAAACGGCAAACTGGGATTAGTGGGGTTCGGAACGTTCTCGGTTGTTAAGCGAAAAGCCAGAACCGGCAGAAATCCTCAAACGGGAGATAAAATCAAAATCAAGGCCAAGAAGGTTGTTAAATTCAAACCGGGAAAAGGACTGACCGACAAGGTAAAGTAAAGCGGGCAAAATCACAGTTGGTTAAGAAACCTCCAATATCGCCAGAGTTGGGGGTTTTTTATATCTCTCGGACAATAGCTTCAGCATCGCTTTGCCCCCTGATTTCTTGTGTTTGACAGAGTATACCCTTTCTGTTATAAGTCCCACCCATTATAAATTCTATAAGGAAACAGCGTGAAGAAAAAAAGAATATTGAGTGGTATGCGTCCAACGGGAAGGCTCCATCTCGGCAATTTGCATGGAGCATTGGAAAACTGGGTTGCACTTCAAAACGAAGAAAAGTATGATTGTTTCTACTTTGTCGCCGACTGGCATGCACTTACAAGTGATTACAGCGATACGGAATTCCTTCGGGAGTTCGGAAAGGACATGATTATTGATTGGCTCAGTGTCGGCCTTGATCCAGAAAAAAGTACTCTCTTCATTCAGTCACAAATCATGGAACATGCCGAGCTTTTTACCCTGCTGTCAATGATAACACCACTTTCATGGCTGGAAAGAAATCCGACCTATAAGGAAATAAAAACCGAACTGGCCGAGAAAGATCTTTCAACCTTTGGTTTCCTTGGCTACCCCGTATTGCAGGCGGCGGATATTATCATGTACAAAGCATATGGAGTGCCCGTAGGTGTTGATCAGCTTCCTCATGTGGAGTTGACCCGCGAAATTGCACGCAGATTTAATTACCTGTACAAAGAAATATTTCCTATTCCGGAACCGTTGCTTGCGGATGTCCCTAAGCTGCTCGGGATCGATGGAAGAAAAATGAGCAAGTCATACAACAATTCAATCTATATCAGTGATCGTGGAGATATACTTAGACAGAAAGTAGCGTCCATGTTCACGGATCCACAGCGAATGAGAAAATCAGATCCGGGCAGACCTGAAATATGTAATGTGTTTACCTTTCACCAGATTTATACAGCGCAATCAGATGTTGAAGAAATATTCGAAGACTGTCGACAGGCTCTTATCGGCTGTGTTGAATGTAAAAAACGCCTCGCCGAGCGAATAATCGAACGGTTGAAACCGGTTCATGAGCGCCAGGATTATTTTCGCGATCATCCTGACGAACTGCAGGGAATTATTGCGGACGGCAATGCACGAGCTTCACTGATAGCAAGAATGACTATGAAAGAAGTCAGGGATGCCATAAAGATCTGACTATGAACTATGAAATTAAATTAGACATATTTCAAGGGCCGCTGGATCTTCTGCTTTATCTCATCAAGAAAAACGAAATCGACATCTATAATATTCCTATTGCAATTGTAACAGAACAATATCTGGAGTACCTTGACTTCATGAAGTCAATGAATCTGGACGTTGCCGGCGAGTATCTGGTCATGGCTTCGACGCTCATTCATATTAAGTCGAAAATGCTCCTGCCCGTTCATGAAGATGAGGAGGAGACGGCTGATCCCCGGGATGAACTGGCCCGGCAACTGCTTGAGTATCAATCATACAAGGAAGCGGCCTTGAATCTTGATACAATGAGCATTCTCGGTCGGGATGTCTTCAGCCGGACGGCATCCGGCGAGGATGAGCATGAAGATGATGAATGTCTGCTCGAGGAGATGAGCGTTTTTCAATTGGTCGAGGCCTTCAAGCAGATCGTATCGTCTATGATCGCCGAAGATCTCATGGAAATAGACACGGAGAAAATTTCACTTTCAGAACGCATCAATGAGATAATGGCAAAACTGACAGAAGAAAAGGTGGTTACCTTTGTTGACTTGTTGGGTGAGATAACTGATAGATTAAGAGTAGTCTATACATTTCTTGCACTGTTGGAACTGATAAAACTCAGAATGGTTAAGGCGTATCAGGTAGAGCCATTCGGGGCGATACGAATATATCTTGCCGTGGATGAATAAATGGATAATGGAAAAGCAGTTATTGAAGCTCTTATATTCGTTTCCGGGTCGCCGTTGACGGTGAAGAGAATTGCGCATGTACTTGAAGGTATGAGCGAACGGGAGATAAGGGAGACTGTTCAATTGCTTATAAGTGAATATGAGGAACGGCGGAGCGGCATGCGTATTGTTGAGGTTGCCGGTGGATATCAATTGAGAACTCATCAAGATGTGGCGGAATGGATAAAAAAATTCACAGGCCTGAAGCCTGTTTCGTTGAGTCGGGCCGCCCTTGAGACACTGGCAGTCGTCGCCTATCGGCAGCCCATCATGAAATCCGAAATCGAGAAAGTCCGTGGCGTCAATGTGAGCGGGACACTCAAAGGCCTCCTTGAAAAGAATATGATACGGATCGTAGGTCGAAAAGATGTTCCGGGGCGGCCTATCATATACGGGACCACAAAGAAATTCCTTGAGGTATTCAACCTGAAAGATTTGTCTGAGTTGCCTACCCTCCGGGAATTAAAAGAACTGGGAGAATAATGGTGACATGGAGGAACGTCTCCAGAAAGTGATGGCACGAGCCGGAATCGCTTCTCGTCGTGTTTCTGAACAGATGATCAAGGACGGCAGGGTCAGTGTCAATGACAGGATAGTAACTGAACTGGGAACAAAGGTTAAAGGTGGAAGTGACATGATACGGGTTGACGGCAAACTCATATCTGTTGACGCATCCACCGTATATGTATTATTGAACAAACCGGCAGGGTATCTCACATCGCTGAGAGACGACAGGAATCGGCCGATCGTAACAGATCTCCTCCAGAGCATACCGGAAAGGATTTTCCCGGTGGGGAGACTGGATTATGATTCAGAGGGACTTCTCCTCATGACCAATGATGGTAATTTTGCTTATCGGATGCAGCACCCGAAATTCGAGATTCCAAAAACATATATGGTTAAGGTAAAGGGATTCATAACACGCGATACATTGAAGGCAATGAGTTGTGGGACACGACTTGAAGATGGTTACTTTAAGCCGGAGCGGCTTCGAATTGATAAAGTGAATCAGAAAAGCACATGGGTAGAGATTACCATCCACGAAGGGAAAAATCGCATTATTAAAAGATTTTTCGATGCTTATGGGTATAATGTAACCAGATTGATACGTGTTGCCATCGGAAACATGAGACTGGAAAATCTTAGGCCTGGTGATTTCAGATATCTCGAGAGGAGAGAAGTGAAAGAAATGCTGGCCCTTGTCAAGGCATAACAGTAGGAATATTTAGGAAAATTTACTTGACATTACTATTGAAATGAATAATACTTCCTCAATCTTTGATACCGGATTGCGGTATTGTTGCGTTTTATTTATTATTCCGAAGAGTTGTTTGCATGGCGTACCATTAAATAACATTGCTAGTCTGAAAATGCTGACGGGCTCTCGTAACAACGGATACAGACACAGTTGACATATATATTAATCAGTTATGTAAGGGGGGGGTTTATGAATAAATCCGAATTAATCGATGCGTTGAGTAAAAAGGAAAATCTGACGGAAAGACAAGCGACCGATGTTGTGAATCTGATATTCAAAGGATTTACCGAGGAACTAAAGAATGGCGGTCGAATAGAGATACGGGGATTCGGGAGTTTTGTCGTGAGGGATTATGGGTCTTACACGGGACGAAATCCGAAAACAGGTGGGACCATTCAGGTTGCCCCCAAGAAATTACCGTTCTTCAAGGTAGGTAAAGAACTCAAAGAGAGAGTCAATTCGAAGAAATAGGGGTTCATTAACATCTTTTCAGTGCCGGTTCGTTTATCGCCCCCGTTATACAGGAGTTCACGCCATGCAGGTCGGTTTGCTTCAGCGGATTGATTATCGGATACAAAAGGTGAAATCGAAGTCAGTCAGGGACTCATACTAATAAATTATTTATTTTAGAATATGCAAAATATTTTGGATAACACAGGGGGGAGAACATCCCCCCTCTTTTTTCGCAGATGTTCTTATGGAAAATCAGGTAGATTCAATTCCTCACGTGGAAAAGAATAAATCTAACATCACCCGCATTCATATACTCCTCTTCGTAATCACCTTGTTTACAACATTAATTGCCGGTGCAATTCAACAAGGCATCAATCCCCTGGATGAACCCCTGTCCATATGGAGGGGAATACCTTTTTCGTTTTCTCTTATATTTATCCTGGGAACACACGAATTGGGGCATTATATTATGTCTCGACGGCATCACGTCGACGTGACTCTTCCTTATTTCATACCGGCACCGTCTTTCATCGGAACATTCGGAGCTGTCATCAAGATGAAGTCACCCCTGTATAATAGGAGAACGCTGATTGATATCGGAGTTGCCGGTCCCTTCGCCGGTCTTATCGTTACGATTCCCGTTCTTGCTGTCGGACTCTCCCTTTCGGAAATCGTGCCTTACACCGGTGAAGAGGGAATAAGTCTCGGTACATGCTTGCTGTTTTCCGGTCTGAACTGGGTTGTCAATGGTCCGATGCCGGATAATGCAAGCCTGATGCTTCATCCGGTCGCCTTTACAGGGTGGATAGGACTTCTCGTCACGGCATTAAACTTGATACCAGTGGGGCAGCTTGACGGCGGACATGTAGCTTATGCAATTTTCGGATTGAGGCAGCGGACGGTCGCCCGTTTTTTTATGGGAATCCTCTTCTTGTTGGGAGTTCTTGGTTGGGTGGGATGGTTCGTATGGTTCGGCCTGCTTCTTATTATAGGGATTGACCATCCACCCGTGACCTATGACTGGATACCACTTGATCGCAAAAGACGGCTTGCGGGATGGATCGCAATGGTTGTTTTCATTGTTACCTTTATGCCCGCTCCATTTTAAAGAAATATACCATTAACGAAGAGAGACCTCAGCGGCTTCACCAGACGACTGCGTGATTAGATGGGTGAATTTGTCAGTAATTACGGTATGGAGATAAATATTTCTCGACCGGATTATAATAATATATTAAGCTGACAACACAAGACATAAAGAGGCACCTGAAAGCACCCATCTGCGTCGACATGTCGGGATTACCTTCATTTTTCGTTGCTCCGACGTACATATGATACGACTATCAAGAATTTCGGTGCCTTGCAGTCCGACATCTAAGAGAGCTTCATGTCGGAGTTTTTCAACGGCCCGCAAAGACGCGAGCAGGAAAGATCTAACGGCGAAGTCTTTACATCGTAATTGCCAAGATACCCGCAGTATCATCGAACGGAGCGGTGCCATCGGCAACCATGAGCGAAGAAAAGCACAAACATATGGAAATTGACATGATCATAGCTGAACTGGAAAGCCTCCGCACGCGCAGAGCCGAATGGGAAACCCTTGAAAACCAATGCATGGTGGCCGAAGAAAATCTTATCAGAAATACGGAAGCACTTAATGAGCGCATCAAGGAACTGAAGTGTATGTACACCATCTCCGAACTTGTTGAGACGGAAATGTCCCTGGATGACATGTTGCAGAGAATTGTAGAACTCATTCCCGGGGCAATGCGCTATCCTCAGACATCCTGTGCTCGCATAACAGTGAAAAATAACGTATACACAACTGAAAATTTCAGCGAAAGCCCCGGCAAACTTTTTCGTCATATTATCGTTGATGGCAAAACTGCTGGTGGAATCGAAGTCTGTTACCTGGTGGAACCGCACCACAACAAAAAAAGTGAAATCGTAAAAGAGAAAGAGTATCTCATCAAGGCAATTGCCGAACGCCTTGGCAGAATTATTGAACGCAGACATGCCGAGGAGTCCCTGCGAGAAAGTCAGTCAAAATATTCCACCTTGGTGGAAAAAGCACGGGACGGCATCATCATTGTTCAGGATTACGTTTATAAATTTGTCAATAATGCTATGTCCGATATCACAGGCTACGGACGAGAAGAACTAATGGGAAGAAATTTCCTGGATATTTTTGCCCCCGAATACCGGGATCTTATCAATCAGCGGTATGAACGCCGTCTTTCCGGAGAAGAAATTCCACATGTTTATGAAGTGAAAATCATGCGGAAGAATAATGCTGAAAAGCACGTTGAAGTATCCTTTGGAATTATAAACTATATCGATGGGAAACCTGCTGATATGGCATTCATCCGGGATATTACCGAACGTATAGAGGCTGAAGAGGAAATTCGACGATTGGCCTATCATGACGCATTGACAGGACTGCCGAACCGGGTTCTTTTCTATGAACAGTTTACGCTGGCACAAGCTCGAGCCCAGAGGCATAAGGAAATGTTAGCCATTGTAGTTCTCGATCTTGATCATTTTAAAGAGGTGAACGACACCCTGGGACATAATGTGGGTGATCATCTGTTGAATGGTGTCGCGGATCGTCTGAGGAACCTTGTGCGAAAGGAAGATGTCGTTGCCAGAATGGGTGGCGATGAATTCATGATTCTGTTACAGGAGATCGGCTCCATCGATGATGCATCGGCGACAGCGACGAAAATTGTTGATTCTTTCGGGCATCCATTTATTATTAATAATCGCAGTCTTCATATCACCACAAGTGTGGGTGTTGCTGTTTATCCCGATGATGGTACAGACATGGACACGTTGATGCGGAACGCCGATGTCGCTATGTATCGGGCGAAGGAAGAGGGGAGAAACAGTTTCAGGCTTTTTTCTGAAGCGATAAACTCAGCCATATCAGGGAAGTAAAATTTTAACGGTGCAACGGAGATCCGTATGGGTGAACAGAAAAAGACAAAAAAAGAGCTCATCAGTGAGCTCAGCAGCCTCCGTCAACGGGAGGAGAAGTATCGCAGGCTCATAGAAGAATCAAGCGATGCTTTCATTATCACGAAACAGGACGGGTCTTTTGTCGATTTCAATAAGGCCATGATCGAAATATTCGGCTATTCTCGAGAAGAGATGATGACGATGAAAGCGCAGCAACTTTACGTTGATGTCAGCGATCGAGTGCGCTTCCAGAATGAAATGGAAAAGCATGGCTCGGTCAGGAACTACAAGATGAGATTTAAAAAAAGGGACGGAAAGGACCTGTCATGTCTCGTTACCATGACAGCGATCTACCAGGATGGGAGTGTATGGGGATATAATGGAATAATACACAATATTACCGAAAGAAAACAGGCGGAAGAACTCTACAGCAAACTGGCGCACAGTTCCCAGGCCGGGGTATTCGTACACCAGAACGGTAAGTTCCGGTTTGTCAATCCTTATATG
This sequence comes from Deltaproteobacteria bacterium, assembly GCA_011056835.1. Taxonomy (GTDB): domain Bacteria; phylum Desulfobacterota; class Syntrophia; order Syntrophales; family UBA6807; genus DSDU01. The sequence continues at coordinate 14,870 of DSDU01000046.1, read as the reverse complement.
TGCGAGCATTCGGGATACTCCGAACAGGAATTATTGAATATGGACCCGATGGATCTCGTGCATCCGGAAGACAGGGAAATGGTCAGACAAGAAGCGGTAAAAATGTTGAAGGGTAATCGTCATTTTCCCTATGAACATCGGACCGTCACTAAAGATGGACGCATTATATGGGTTCTGGAAAATGTCACGTCAATCGATTACTTCGGACAGCGTGCCACCTTGGGAAACTCAATGGATATTACCAGGGAGCGTGAGGCCAGGATCAAACTTGAAGAAATAGAAACATTGGAATCTTCTATCCTGTCCGCTATTCCACATGCTGTTATCGGTTTGGAGAACCGGAAGATATTTTTTGCCAATGAGTCGGTGCGGGATGTGTTTGGGTGGGATCCGGAAGAAGTTATCGGCAAGGGGACAAGAATATTGTACCGATCCGATGAAGATTTTGAAGAAATCGGGCGGCGATTCTACCCTGTCCTTGAAAGGCAGGAAACATATCGGGAAGAATTTCCGTGCAGACGAAAAGATGGAACCGACATCATTTGTGCGGTAAGCTCCTCCAGGGTCGGCCGTCGGTTAGAAGAAAAGAGAATCGTCGTTGTCTATGAAGATGTAACGGAAAGGAAAACGGGCGAAGAATCACTCAAGGAAAGTGAAGAGAAATATGCTGCGGTAGTTGAACAGGCCATGTACGGCGTCGTCATCATCCAGGAAGAGATCTATACTTTCGTCAACAGGGCTATGACCGATATAACGGGATATAAAGTAGATGAATTGATCGGCATGCCCTTTCTCAACATCTTTACTCCCGACTATCAGAAAGTAGTCTTGCAACGATATAAGAGAAGAATGTCGGGGAGACAAGTGTTGCCGCTTTATGAATCACAAATTTTATGCAAGGACGGAACGATAAAGGATGTTGAGATTGCCTTCGGGATTATCACGATCAACAAGCAGCATGCAGATATGGGCTATGTCAGGGATATCACCGCGCGAAAGCGGGCTGAGGAAGAGTTGACAAAGAGTTTCGAGCGGATTCAAAGGCGGTTGGAAGAAACGGTCAATGCGCTGGCATCGATGACGGAGAAGCGGGATCCCTATACGGCAGGCCATCAGCAGCGGGTAACACAGCTGGCCCGTGCAATAGCCGAGGAGATGCAGTTGTCCGAATCTCAAACGGAAGGAATTGTTGTGTCGGCGACACTCCATGATATCGGGAAGATTTATGAACCGGCGGAAATTCTCAGCAAACCCGATATTCTGACTGAAATAGAAATGTTAATGATGAAAGTTCACCCGGATGTAGGATATGAAATTTTGAAAAACATAGATTTCCCGTGGCCTGTTGCTCAAATCGTTCGTCAGCATCATGAACGATATGATGGATCAGGCTATCCCGAAGGCTTGAAGGGTGATGAAATTCTCCTTGAAGCTCGGATTCTTGCGGTCGCCGATGTGGTGGAAGCGATGGCATCGCACAGACCTTATCGATCAGCCCTTGGCATAGAAAGGGCGTTGGAAGAAATACGTAGTAATCGAGGGATCTTATATGATCCTCAGGTTGTTGATGCATGCTTGCGCCTCTTTGAGAAACGGGGCTTCATGTTTAAGCTCCATCCCTATACGGAGCTTAAATTACGGTGTTCAAGCTGATGTTTCGCTTCTTTGTGCGCCCTGAGCCGTTCGTCTATAAAGATTTGTATAACCGCACGCAGGCGGGCAGCAAAATTACATTGACTCGTTGTGTCCCGTGAAGTAGTACTCGCGGCGAGAAAAGAGACCTTATCGGGAACTGGTTGTTTCGGTATGAGAGAGGAAAGGCATCTTTACATAAGGACATTCGGATGTCAGATGAATGTCCATGATTCGGAGCAGATGGAAGCGCTCCTCATGAAAGAAGGATTCCGTATCACAGATACTGATAAATCTGCGGATTTGATTATCGTCAACACCTGCAGCATACGAGAAAAAGCGGAGCAGAAAGTATACAGTATTCTGGGACGGTATCGTGGTTTGAAACAGGCACGGCCGGGTATGATTATCGGTGTTGGTGGGTGCATGGCTCAGCAGAAAGGAGCCGAACTGTTTGCCCGAGCACCATATATTGATTTCGTGTTCGGTACTCATAACATACATCGGCTGCCTGAAATCGTGAAAGATGTGGAACGGAACAGGGCCCGAAGGGTCGAAACCTGTTTTCATGATACGGTATATTCCATCGGCATCGTGACTCCGCCTCACAATGGATCCGTCAGTTCATTTGTGACGATTATGCAGGGATGTAATAATTTTTGCTCGTTCTGTGTTGTTCCCTATCTGAGGGGAAGAGAAGAAAGCCGTGAGCTAAAAGATATCGTCGATGAAATTACCATATTGGCGAGCCATGGCGTGAAAGAGGTGACCCTTCTTGGTCAAAATGTGAATTCGTATGGCAACACATTACATAATGGAGCGGATTTTCCATCGTTACTGAAAAAGATAGGCGACATAGAGGGTATCGAGCGGATTCGCTTTACCACGTCACATCCGAAGGATTTGTCGGATGGTCTCATCGAATGTTTCGCCACAGTGGATAAGTTATGTGAACATATACATCTTCCCGTGCAATCCGGTTCGGATTCGGTGCTCAAACGCATGAATAGACGATATGATGCCGATGATTATCTGCGGAAGGTAAATAAACTGCGGGAGGTTTGTCCTTACATCAGTATCAGCACTGATTTTATCGTCGGATTCCCCGGGGAGTCGGAAAGTGATTTTCAAAAAACGATTGATCTTATGGAAGAAGTAAGATTTGATAATGCTTTTTCTTTCAAATATTCTGCGAGGCCGGGGACGGCTGCAGAAAAACTTGATGATAGGATTCCCGAACCGGTAAAGCGGGAACGCCTCACGAGAGTGCAGGAGCTTCAGCAAATACATACAGTGGAGAAAAATCATGCCTTGAAAGGAATGGTGGAGGATATCCTTGTTGTCGGATTGAGTAAAAACAGTCACACTGATGTTTCGGGAAGAACTAAGACCAACAGAATAGTCAACTTCGAAGGTGAGAGAGAATTGATCGGGAAGACTGTATGTGTTAGTATACATAATACTTATATCCATTCACTCCGAGGTAAACTGTTTGAGAAGGAGAGGAATCAAAAATGTTGATAGAAATGAAAGTTTTCGTCTTGGCGATTGATCCAATTACGAATACCCCCATTGTTATTCTGAAGGATCTTGATGAAAAGAAAGCGATTCCCATTTGGATCGGCTTGTTCGAGGCGAGTGCTATTGCAACGGAGCTGGAAAAAATCAGTTTTTCACGACCGATGACCCACGATCTCGTGAGTCACATGCTGAAGACACTTCATGTGGAAATTTCACAAATCGTCATCAATGACCTCAAGAATAATACATTTTTTGCCGTCATCCATTTGTTGAGAGACGGCAAGACAATTACCGTCGACTCAAGGCCCAGCGATGCGATAGCCCTTGCGTTGCGGGCGAATGCCACCATTTTTGTGGATGAGAAAGTTATTGAAAAATCGATGAACCTGGATTTCGCCAAACAGACGGAAGATCTCAGGCAATGCTCGAAAGAAAAACTTAAGGACCTTCTGGAAAATATGTCTCCCGAGGATTTCGGCAAGTATAAGATGTAGTTTTTCAGCCTCGTCGGGTGGAACCGGTCTTGTGGAGTTGTAATGAAGGAAGAAATCAGACGCCTTTATTTAAAGACAGGTGATCAGGTGGTTCATCTCCGCTATCCCGAATGGGGATTCGGTATCGTCGTCGAGGAACGTAATTCAAACATTCTCGGTGGAATGTCATACGTTAAAATAACCTTCAGAGACGGATGCACCCGGGTATTCGACAACAACTTCGCCAACTCATGCTGCTGTTACCATGCGGGGATCCGGCGTTGTTCCGATTAGCCCGGCACTCTTCACAGACATCGATAGAGGGATGGATTTCAGCCATCGCTTACGGGAATCATCAGGAGGAACAGCGTTTCGTGGACCAGGCTGTCAGAGATTTCGAAGCTTATATAGAGATGGAGCGAAATCTGTCACCTCATACCAGACGAAACTACATCGCCGACATATGGCAATTTCAGGAATTTCTTTCCGAAAACAATATTTCCATCAATAAAGAGATCGACGATCGCCATATTCACATAGATCATATGATCCTGCGGTCCTTTCTTGCATTTCTCTACAAACAGAAGGTCAAGAAGGTTACCATATCGAGAAAAATCGCAAGCCTCAGGGCCTTTTTTAAATACCTCCTGCGGGAAGGACGAATTCCATATAATCCTGCGGATATGATTCAGTCTCCGAAGATCGAGAAATATCTCCCCGCTTTTTTATCGGTGGATGAAGCATTCTCTCTGGTCGGCGTTACCTTCAACGACGATGTATTCGGGTTGAGAGACAAGGCAGTAATAGAGTTGTTTTATTCGTCGGGCATCCGCGTCGGTGAATTGAGTGGATTGAATGTGGACGATATTAATTGGACGTCCAGTCTCATGAAGGTGCGCGGCAAGGGGCGGAAAGAGCGGATCGTACCGATCGGCGGGCCGGCTTTGAAAGCACTGAAAGACTATTCCGGGGTACGAAGTACGGTGCTGCAGGTGGAAAACAGTAACGGTGAAAATCCACTTTTTCTCAACCGTTTCGGTTCCCGGATCACCACGAGAAGCATAGCACGCATTATTGATAAGTATATGCTCATAAGCGGCATTAATAAAAAAATCAGTCCCCATGCCCTTCGACATACCTTTGCCACACATTTGATGGATGGTGGTGCCGATATGCGGGTAATACAGGAACTCCTGGGGCATGAGAGCCTTTCGACAACGCAGAAGTATACATCGATGAGTATCGGCAAGCTACTGGAAGTATATGACAAAGCACACCCAAAGGCAAAGGGAGGTACATAAAGACACATGAATATGAGAGGAACGACCATCTTGGCGGTGAGACACAAAGGAAAAGTTACGGTGGCGGGCGATGGTCAGGTGACGCTTGATGTAACCATATTGAAACATGGCGCGAGAAAGGTTCGTCGGTTATATCATAATAAAGTCGTTGTCGGTTTTGCAGGAGCCACTGCCGACGCCTTTACCCTTTTTGAACGGTTTGAACAGAAACTCGAACAATTCGGCGGAAATCTTCTCCGATCAGCGGTTGAACTGGCGAAAGACTGGAGAACCGATCGGGTTCTGCGGCACCTTGAGGCGCTCATGATCGCCGTCAGTCAGGACAGGTCGCTGATTATTTCAGGAAACGGAGATGTAGTCGAGTCCGATGATGAGGTCATGGCGGTCGGCTCCGGGGGACCTTATGCCCTGGCGGCGGCCCGCGCTCTCATACGATACTCCGATCTAGATGCATCGGAGATAGCCAAGGAGGCTATGAACATTGCAGCGGGTATCTGTATTTACACCAACAATAATATAACCATTGAAGAAATAGACACAACGGAAGTAGAAGAGAATACCAACAAAAAGGGAATTAAAAAAAGATTGTAGCGCGTATTGACGGCGGCTTCTTAAACGCTCAACAGAAATCCCCGAAAAAATTTTCTTGAAACCGATAAAAAACTCATTTTTTAGCGATGAGTTTTAAGAGGATAGTTTTTATTTTTATACGTATGTGCTATATAGCACTTTTTTCGCTTCGGCAGGGGAAGGAAGAAGCAGGTGACATTGGCTCCCGGGTCGCCGGTAATCCTGCCTGTGAAACGGCGATAAGACAGGGGGAGCCTGCAGAAAGAATTGCGACGGCAGTTGATATCTGAACGGGGCTTTCGGGGTGGTTGTGCCCGGCTCGTTTCGTGCTGTGCCTGCGTGTGCTTGTTGCGGAGTAGCTTTTTATACATAATATGCGGAGTTTCGTATGTCACCAAAAAACTTGACACCGAGAGAAATTGTTTCTGAGCTGGATAAATATATCATCGGACAGGACGACGCAAAGAGGGCGGTTGCTATTGCCCTGAGAAATCGTTGGAGACGCCAGAATGTCTCTGATGAACTCAGGGAGGAAATCGCACCCAAAAATATCATTATGATAGGCCCAACGGGTGTTGGAAAGACGGAAATCGCCCGCCGACTTGCAAAGCTTGATAATTCTCCCTTTCTGAAGATCGAGGCATCCAAATTTACCGAAGTGGGATACGTCGGTCGGGATGTGGAATCCATGATTCGTGATCTCTTAGAACTGTCAATTAACATGGTGAAATCGGAGGAGCAGGAAGCCGTCAAGAACAAGGCAATGGAATTAGCGGAAGAACGGCTTCTTGATGTTCTGCTCCCATCACGACACGCTGAACGGGAAGCGGCGGCATCGGAAAGTCCCATTGTGGACATATCTCATGATGGGGAAGTCGTTCCTGTCAATGAGACGCGGGAGAAGTTGCGCCGGCTGCTTCGGAGCGGCAAACTCGACGAAAGAGTTGTTGATCTGGAAGTGACTGAGAGCAGCACCGGCCCGATGATAGAGATATTTTCGTCAAGCGGTGTCGAAGATATGGGTCTGAACATCAAGGAAATGTTCGGGAATATGTTTCCCCGCAAAAAGAAAAAGAGAAAAGTGAACGTATCGGAAGCCATGGACATTCTTGTAGAAGAAGAGGCCCAGCGGTTGGTGGACATGGATAAGGTGACAAGGACGGCGGTGGAACGGGTTGAACAGTCCGGGATTATTTTTCTTGACGAAATTGATAAAATTGTTGGGAGCGATACCTCCGGTGGTCCCGATGTTTCCCGTGAGGGGGTTCAGAGAGATCTCCTGCCGATCGTTGAAGGATCTACCGTGAATACACGGTACGGCATGGTAAGAAGCGACCACATCCTCTTTATTGCGGCGGGAGCGTTCAGCTTCTCAAAACCGTCAGATCTGATACCGGAACTGCAAGGACGCTTCCCGATACGGGTGGAACTTGATCCTCTTTCTAAAGATGATTTTGTGCGGATACTTACGGAACCTCATAATGCGCTCATGAAGCAATACCGCGAGATGATGGCGACGGAAGGAATCGACCTGGTGTTTCAGGATGATGCCATTGAAGAAATTGCAGAGGTCGCCTTCATCGTCAATGAGCGGATGGAGAATATCGGCGCCCGTCGTCTGTATACGGTCATGGAATCACTCCTCGAAGATATATCATTTGATGCTCCCGATATGAGTGAGAAAGACGTGGTCATCGATGCCGAGTATGTACGTAAAAAACTGGAAGATATCGTAGAGGATGAGGATTTGAGCAGGTATGTATTATAATCATTCGCCGTTAATGATCCAGGATTTACGGGAACACTAACAGCGACGAAGAGGGGGGGTGGATAATGCAGGGAGAGCGATTGAAACGGTCGATAGAACGGGCGGATATTCTGCTGGAGGCACTGCCGTACATCCGCCGCTTTTACAACAAGACCATCGTCATAAAATACGGCGGACATGCCATGGTTGACGAGAATCTCAAGAGTCTCTTCGCCAGGGACGTTGTCATGATGAAATACATCGGCATCAACCCCGTCATCGTGCATGGCGGCGGGCCGCAGATCGGGTCACACCTCAAGAAACTCGGTAAAGAATCGAGGTTTGTTCAGGGGATGCGGGTAACCGATGAGGAAACCATGGACATCGTGGAAATGGTTCTTGCCGGGCGCGTTAATAAAGAAATCGTCGGGCTCATCAACCGGCACGGAGGCAAGGCGGTCGGCCTGACGGGTAAAGACGGCAATCTGATCAGAGCCGAAAAATATTATCTCAGTGACGATAAAGCCAAGGATACACCTCCGGAAATCATCGATCTCGGCCTCGTGGGAAAGGTCAAGGAATTCCATACGGATCTCATCCGTTCGCTGGTCAGAGACGGTTTTATCCCGACGATTGCCCCTATCGGTGTAGGAGATGATGGTGAAACCTATAATATCAATGCAGATATCGTTGCCGGGGAGCTTGCCGCAGCCTTGCAGGCGGAAAAACTGGTTCTGCTCACGGATGTGGATGGTGTTCTCGACGAGGAAGGCTGTCTGATAAATTCAATGAATTATGAACGTGCCGATCAATTGATAGCCCGTGGAATTATTGAGGGGGGTATGTATCCCAAGGTCAAGTGCTGTCTCAAGGCTTTGAGAAATGGGGTGGGGAAAACCCACATTATCGATGGACGTCTGAACCATGCCGTTCTTCTGGAAATCTTTACCGATGAAGGAATTGGAACGGAGGTTGTCAAAGAATAAACAAGAGAGGGTAAACACGAAGGGAAATCATCGAGGAAAGGTGCGGCGCAATGACAACGGAGGAACTGTTAGCACGTTCAAGTCAGTACATAATGAACACCTATCGGCGCATTCCAATTGTTCTCGTAAAGGGGGAGGGGGCGCGAGTATGGGATTCCAATGGCAGGGAATACCTCGATTTCGTGGCGGGTATTGCCGTGTGCAGTCTCGGTCATTCTCATCCCGCCATAGCGGAGGCGATTCGGAATCAGGCGGAGACGCTCAGCCATGTGTCTAATCTCTATCATATCGAACCACAGATACATGTAGCAGAACGCCTGGTGACGCTTTCGTTTGCTGATAAGGCATTCTTCTGCAACAGCGGAGCCGAGGCAAATGAAGCGGCCATCAAGCTTGCCAGAAAGTACGGTCATGAAATCATGGGCGGCAAGAGATTTGAGATCATTACCATGGAAAACTCCTTTCACGGCCGCACCCTCACAACGGTGACTGCAACAGGGCAGAGGAAGTTTCAACTGGGTTTTGATCCGCTTCCGGAAGGTTTTCGATATGTTCCCTTCAACGATGTATCCGCGGTGGAAAAAGCAATTACTGAGAATACCTGCGCCGTCATGGTGGAGCCGATTCAGGCCGAGGGAGGTATCGTCATCCCGGACGATGATTATCTGCGGCGTCTGCGACGCCTCTGCGATGACAAGGGAATTCTTCTGATCTTAGACGAAGTCCAGGTTGGAATGGGACGGACGGGAACGCTCTTCGCCTACGAACAGAGCGGGATAAACCCCGATATCATGACACTTGCGAAGGCTCTGGGAAACGGGTTCCCCGTGGGAGCCATGCTTGCTACGGATGCGGCGGCAGCAGCCTTTGTTCCGGGAAACCACGCATCCACGTTTGGCGGGAACCCCCTCGGAATGGCGGCATGTCTGATCACGATCGACACGATACTCAATGAAGGAGTCCTCGACAACTGTAAGGCCGTCGGCTCGTACTTTCTTGACAGGCTGAAACATCTCAAGGAAGACCACGACATTATTGTCGATGTTCGGGGACGAGGATTGATTGTGGGCATTGAGCTGTCAATTGCCGGCGACACCATTGTCGAACGGGCGATGGAAAAGGGTGTTCTGATCAACTGTACCAACGGTAATATTCTGAGATTTGTTCCTCCTCTTATTATAACCAGGGACGATGTTGATATGGTAGTTGAAGTACTCGATGAGGTGATGGGCAACGCATGAAAAAAGATTTTTTGAGCCTGTACGATCTGGAAAAATCAGACTTTGAAGAAATATTTCAGCGGTCGGAGTCATTAAAACAAAAGGCCAGGGATGGCATCTTGTATACCCCTCTGGCAGGCAAGACACTTGGCATGATATTCGACAAGTCGTCAACGAGAACGCGTCTTTCTTTTGAAGTGGGCATGTTTCAGCTCGGAGGCATCGCCATGTTTCTCAGTCGCCGGGATATTCAGCTCGGAAGGGGCGAAACGATTGCCGATACAGCCCGTGTCATGTCACGGTATCTCGACGGAGTCATGATCAGAACCTTTGCACAGGAATGGGTCGAGGATTTCGCCGCCAATGCAACGATTCCCGTTATCAACGGTCTCACCGATCTGCTCCATCCATGCCAGATTATCAGTGATCTCTTTACGATCATAGAGAGGAAGGGCCGATATGAAGGCTTGACCGTGGCATATGTCGGCGACGGAAATAATATTGCCAATTCATGGATCAATGCGGCGGCAAAACTTCCCTTTGCCCTGAGGCTGGCCTGCCCTGAGGGATATGACCCCGATGAAGCGATTTTCAAGAGAGGGGTGGCCGAGGCTTCTCATGGTGTATTCCTGTTCCGTGAACCGGCGAATGCCGTCGCCGGCGCCGATGTTATCTACACGGATGTGTGGGCCAGTATGGGACAGGAAGCGGAGCAGGAAGAAAGAAATATCATTTTTAAAGATTATCAGGTAAATAGTCAATTGACGGCTTACGGCGGAAAAGATGCTCTCATCATGCACTGTCTTCCGGCTCATCGGGGAGAAGAAATAACCGATGATGTCCTGGATGGACCGCATTCGGTGGTTATTGATCAAGCAGAGAATAGGCTCCATGTTCAAAAGGCGGTCATGGAGATTCTTATAGGAGGACGAAAAATACAATGAGTGGGGTAAAAAAAGTTGTGCTGGCCTATTCAGGAGGACTCGACACTTCCGTTATCGTGCGATGGCTGATTGATGTCTTTGATTGTGAAGTGATCTGTTTTGCAGCAGATGTGGGACAGAAAGAGGAACTCGACGGTCTTGAGGAGAAAGCCATTAATACGGGAGCAGATAAGATCTATGTCGATGATTTAAGGGAAGAGTTCGTCCGTGATTTTGTTTTCCCCTCTTTGAGAGCAAATGCAATATATGAAGGCACCTACCTTCTGGGAACATCACTGGCACGACCTCTCATCGCTAAACGGCAGATTGAAATTGCCCGGCAGGAAGGTGCCGATGCGGTATGCCACGGCGCAACCGGGAAAGGAAACGATCAGGTTCGGTTCGAAATGACGTACTATGCTCTGGAGCCGAATATCAAAATTATTTCTCCCTGGAAAGACGATCGATGGACACTCAGATCACGGGATGCCATGATTGATTATGCGGAAGAGCACAATATCCCGATAACCATAACAAAGAAGAAACCTTACAGTGAGGACAGAAATCTCCTGCATATCTCACACGAAGGCGGTATTCTCGAAGATCCGTGGGCCGAACCTCCGGAAGAGATATTCGTCCTGTCGGTGTCTCCCGAAAAAGCGCCGGATAAGCCGACCTACGTGGAAATTGATTTCGAGGCTGGAAATCCCGTGGCCATTGACGGAGAAAGGCTATCGCCGGCTTCGCTTCTGGAAAGAATGAACATCCTTGCCGGTGCAAATGGTGTCGGACGAGTGGATATGGTGGAAAACCGTTTTGTGGGAATGAAGTCTCGCGGTGTGTACGAAACCCCGGGGGGAACGGTACTGTGGGCCGCTCATCGTGCCGTTGAGTCAATCACCATGGACCGGGAAGTAATGCTCATGAGGGATTCCCTCACTCCGAAATATTCACAGCTTGTCTATAACGGATTCTGGTATGCACCGGAAATGGAAGTCATGCAGAAGCTGATTGACGAAACGCAGAAAAACGTAACCGGAACTGCTCGTGTTAAGCTCTATAAGGGGAATTGCATCATTGTCGGTCGTAAATCTCCCAATTCGCTGTATAGTGAGGATTTTGCCACCTTTGATACGGATCAGGTATACGATCAGAAAGATGCGACCGGATTCATCAAATTGAATGCTCTGAGAATGAGAATCCAGGCACTGCTGAAACGATAAGACAGGGGGTTGAAAGCAGTCACGGAGCTGAGTGCGCGTAATTATGACGACGAAAAAGAAACCCTGGGACGGACGCTTCAAAGAATCAACGGACCGGCTGGTAGAGGAATTTACCGCATCGATACACTATGATCGGCGGCTCTATCGACATGATATCGAAGGCAGTATCGCCCACTGTAAGATGCTGGCCAAACAGAAGATAATATCCGCCGCAGATGAAAAAACGATAGTCCAAGGCCTTACCGACGTTCTTGCCGACATAGAGGAGGGGACATTTGACTTCTCCATTGAAGATGAGGATATTCACATGGCCGTCGAGCGATCCCTCATCAGCCGTGTCGGCGACGTGGGAGGAAAGCTTCACGCGGGGCGGAGCAGGAATGACCAGGTCTGTCTCGACATACGGCTGTATCTCCGGAATGAGGTGAAGACAATCATTGAGTTACTACGACGGCTCAAATCGTCGTTTCTTGCGATGGCAAAAGCGGAGATCGGCGTCATCATGCCAGGATACACCCACATGCAGAAAGCTCAGCCCGTCCTGCTTTCTCACTATCTCCTGGCATACTGGGAGATGTTCAACCGCGATGAAGCAAGGTTTGAAGAATGTTATAAGCGCATCAATATCATGCCCCTCGGCTCGGCAGCTCTTGCCGGCACGGGCATTCCTCTTGACCGGGCATATGTCGCTGAACTTTTGCAGTTTCCCGATATAACGAAGAACAGCATGGATGCAGTGGCGGATCGTGATTTTATTGCAGAATTCATATTTGCCGCCAGCCTGCTGATGATGCACATGAGCCGGTTCTGCGAGGAAATGGTTATCTGGTCGACAGAGGAAGTAGGTTTCGTTGAAATATCCGATTCCTACACGACGGGCAGCAGTATTATGCCGCAGAAGAAAAACCCCGATGTGGCTGAGTTGATACGGGGCAAGACAGGCCGCATTTACGGGAACCTGGTGTCGATTCTGACAATCCTGAAAGCGTTGCCCATGACGTATAACAGGGATCTGCAGGAAGATAAGGAACCTCTTTTCGATACCGTTGATACTCTGGCGGGATGTCTTTCCGTTCTCTCCGGGATGACGGAGAAAATTACCTTTAAACGGGAGAAAATGCTGAACGAGGCGAAAAGGGGATTTTCCACAGCTACTGATATTGCCGAATATCTTGTTATGAATGGTGTGCCCTTTCGGGATGCCCACGAGATCGTGGGACGCCTTGTTTCATATTGTATTGAAAACGCAAAAACGTTGGAATCATTGACAATAGAGGAATTCAAGCGGTTTTACGACGGTTTTGCCGATGATGTTTTTGAGCGGGTGGACGTGGAACGATCCGTCAACGCTCGAAATATCCCGGGCGGTACATCGCAAGAAATGGTTATGCGGAGGATAAAGGAGATTGGCTAGGGGACTCATCCTGAGGATCGGACTTATCGTCATCGTTACGGTGACAATGCTTTTTGCCAGGAGTTGCGGCAAAAAAAACGATCCTGTGTGTCCCCGCAGCATCAAGCCCGGCGTTGTTTTCGATGTGAAGGCCCGTATCGGGGGACACGGAATCGATGTAAGCTGGACGGCTAGTGAGGGTGAGCGTGAGGATGTGAAATATCGTATATTGAAAAGCGAACTCAAAACAGATGAATGCCTCACCTGCCCACGCGAATATGTTCTTATCGATCAACTGCCCTATAAAAGTCCAAGACTGAAGCGGGCCGGAGGAAACGGCCTGACCTATCGAGACTCAGACGTAAGGAATGGGTATTCTTACTCATATGTGGTGGTTACCTGCACTGAATCACAAATCTGCAGTGACGAATCCAATCGCGCTGATATAGTATTTCCATAACGGTTACAACATGGTGAGGAATTGGAGGCTATGAATTACTTCCACTATAAAGACAGTGAATTATGGTGTGAGGAAGTACCCGTATCAATGATAGCACGAGATGTCGGCACACCTTTATACCTTTACAGCTATAGAACCATTGAACGACACTTCAACGTTTTCGATGAGGCATTCGCCCCGGTTCCCCATATCATCTGTTTTTCGGTAAAGGCGAATTCAAATATTGCTATTCTGAGCATGCTGGCGGGCATGGGGGGTGGCGTCGATATCGTATCGGGAGGAGAACTCTATCGAGCGCTCTTGGCTGGTGTCAATCCTGGAAAGATTGTCTATTCAGGTGTGGGGAAACGAGTGGACGAAATCCGCTATGCCATTGAGAGCGACATACTGATGTTCAATGTGGAATCGGAACAGGAACTTGAGGTGATCAACGCCTGTGCCGGTGAACTGAGGCGCAAAGCCAGAATATCCCTCAGGGTGAATCCCGATGTCGATCCCATGACTCATCCCCATATATCCACCGGCTTGAAAGAAAACAAGTTCGGCATCGATATTAATAAATCACGTTACCAGTATCGTCGTGCACGAGAACTTGAACACCTTGATATCGTGGGGGTTGACTGCCATATAGGATCGCAGATCACTGAAATGTCTCCGTTTCTCGACGCCCTCGATCGGCTGACAAACCTCATACGATGTCTTCGAAAGGACGGTATCGATATACGGTACCTTGATCTCGGGGGAGGTCTTGGGATTACGTATAAGGAAGAAACCCCCCCCCATCCGACGGAGTATGCCGAGGAGATCATAAGGCGGACGAAAGATATTGACTGTACCTTGGTCTTTGAGCCCGGGAGAGTCGTTATCGGAAATGCCGGGATCCTTGTGTCGGAAGTTCTCTACACCAAGGTAAGCAGTGAAAAGCACTTCGTCATTGTCGATGCCGGGATGAATGATCTCATCCGTCCCAGCCTGTATGGTTCATATCACGCCATACAGCCTGTTGTTGAGAAGTCGGATGATCATTTTGATGCCGATATTGTCGGTCCTATATGCGAGTCCGGAGATTACCTGGCGAGGAAACGCACCATTCCTCGTTTCGAGCGGGGCGATCTTCTGGCGGTTATGAGTGCCGGTGCCTATGGTTTTACCATGGCATCGAATTACAATTCCAGGCCCAGGGTTGCGGAAGTACTGGTCAAGGACGACCGGTATTACGTCATCAGACGGCGGGAAACGTATGGAGATATTGTGAAAGGCGAAGCGATTCCCTCTTTTTTCGCAGGCGTGAACGGATAACTAGAGTTTAGAGTCTCCCCGTAAAATAATGGTTAAAATTTATAAAAAATACTTGACTTTGCCGCGCATTCGCGCGGCCCATTTATCAATGGGCCTCCAGAAGAAAATTTTCTTTTGGAGGT
>DSDU01000006.1 GCA_011056835.1 Deltaproteobacteria bacterium | reverse complement strand
GCTCACCGATATGAAGGTAGAGATTGTTGGTAACGATGTTTCCGTCAAACACGTTCCCGACAATCATGGCTTGGAACAGTGCTATGCATTGGGGGTCCATATCGGTGAGAAATTGAATAAAAAAGTCGGGAATCGTGACAGATAGAATGTAAATGACTGGTGGAAGGGATGTAATGCGGTAACGGACTGTCGTTTAACTGTAACAGTGTCATTGCTTTTAGAACGGAGACAGGAGGATGAAAATGCAAAAGTACGTTTGCACCGTTTGTGGTTATATTTATGATCCTGCAAAGGGAGACCCTGAGGGAGACATACCCCCGAACACGTCATTTGAAGATCTGCCAGAAGATTGGGTCTGTCCTATCTGCGGTTCAGGGAAAGACATGTTTGAGCCCGAATCCTGAGTATCAAAGAGATGGCCGTCAATGAAGGAAAAACTCCGTGTCGCTGCTGACGGTCGTGAGCTTCCGGTCCGTGTGAGGTTTGTGTGAATAACACTGCAGTTGAGGAACGTCGAAAGATTGTTCTTGAAGAATTGTATTGCCGATACAATACGAGAGCCTATGTCGAGCCGGATCCGATACAGTTTCTTTACCGATATGACGATCTTCGTGACCGCGAAATCGTTGGTCTGATCTCGTCATCGCTGGCCTACGGCAGAGTTTCGCAGATAATCAAGGCAGTCAAGGCCGTAATCGACACGATGTATCCGTCACCGTATCGATTTATCAGAGACGAATCGGATTCATCTCTGTCAGACCGATTTTCGCGATTTAGATACCGATTTACATCGGGGAGGGAATTGGCAGCGCTTCTCCATGGGATTAAGCGGGCCATCGAGAAATGGGGAAGCCTCAGGCGGTGCTTTTCCGTCGGAATGGACGACCATGATGACACGGTGGAAGCAGCCCTGTGTCGATTTTCTGAATCTTTGGGGGAAGACGGCTGCAGTGATGCCCGTAACAGCTTGTTGCCCCGACCGGAGAGAGGGAGCGCCTGCAAGCGGTTGAATCTTTTTCTTCGATGGATGGTCCGGCGTGACGATGTTGATCCGGGAGGATGGGACGAGGTGCCCACGTCGAAACTCATCATACCGCTTGATACCCACATGCATCGAATCTGTCTGGCATGCGAAATTACAAACAGGAAACAGGCGGACATGCCTACCGCGCTCGAAATAACACGTTTCTTCAGGGGGCTTTATCCCGATGATCCGGTGAGATATGATTTCCCCCTGAGTCGACTGGGGATTCGAGATGATACGGATGTGAAGGCGTTTCTTCAAGCCTGGGGGCGCATGGGTCAATTCTACAATTTATTTCAGGAAGATATGAGCTTGTGAAAGGAGTACCGCACTATGCACGAAAAGATCAAAGAAGCACTCCACGAGGTGTACACGGGAGAGGCAAAGGCGGCATTGCGACTCAAGGTCTTCGCCAAGAAGGCGGAAGAGGAAGGATATCCCCAGATGGCAAAGCTCTTTCGGGTGATTGCCTTTTCAGAAGAAATTCATGGGGCCCTGGCGCTTCGGGTACTCAGGGAAATCGGTACGACCGAGGAAAATCTGCGAGAGAGTTTTGAATCGGAAACCGGTGTCGCCCATGCTGCTTACGATGCCTTTCTGAAGCTGGCGTATGAACTGGGAGAAAAAGGAGCGGCCTGGCTCTTTACCCAGAATCGCGACGTTGAAGAAGTTCACGCGAGCCTGTATAAGAAGGCGTTGAGTGATATTCTCAGTGATCGGGTAACCACCTATTATGTCTGTACCATGTGCGGATATGTCTCTGACGGTGTTTTGCCTGAGGAATGTCCTGTTTGCGGAGCCGCGAAAGATAAATTCGTGCATTTTGACTGAGCCCTGTTACCCGATGCGTAAAGGCCGGAGGATAAATGTCAATACGCGTTGTTGAAAGAGATTGATTTCATTTGAAGGGGGTATTAATAAATGCGCCGTATGAGTGGTGTCGGGAATGTTTCGCTTATATTCCTGTTCATTATACTGTTGACTGCCTCCGCAATATCGGGCGAAAAAACATTAACACTGACACTTGACGAGAGCATCAACATCGCACTGCAACAGAGTCTCGCCGTCCATTCCGCCCGGGAAGGTGTCAAAGCATCGGAATCCGAGAGGAAAGGTGCGTTAACCGGCTTTCTGCCGATCTTGAATACGAAATATTATTACACACGGCTGAAAGATGATGTGTGGACAACGATACCGGGATACGGCTCTTTTCAGACGGGAACCAAAAATAATTATACATGGGAAGTCGAGGCCACCCAGCCGATTTTTGCAGGGGGGAAGATATACAGTAACTATCAGATTAACAAGCTGGGCGCCGAGATCTCGCGAATGAATGAATCGGCGAGTATCGAGAATACTGTTGAGGCTGTAAAAACACATTACTTCAACATACTCAAAAGTGAAAGAATCCTTACCGTTGCTCAACAGTCGGTGCAACGCCTGAAGGCTCATCGCGATACGGCCCAGAGTTTTTATGATGTGGGACTCATTCCCAAAAACGATCTCTTGTATGCCGAAGTGGAACTGGCGAGCGGTAACCAGAATCTTGTCATGGCAGAGAACGGCGTTCTTTTGGCCAAGGCTCAATTCAACACCATTCTGCGCCGTTCCATTAATGAACCGATTGATATACACGACATACTTGATTATTCGCCGTATGAGAGGGACCTTGACGAATGCCTGAAGACGGCATTTGAAAATCGTCATGAGATCAGGGCATACGGACTCGTTGCGGAACAGGCACGGGAGGCGGTGACACTCGCCAGAGGTGATTATTATCCCTCTGTTAATATCGTCGGGAATTACTCAAAGTATGGCGATCAGCCGGATGTGTCGGGGAGCAGATATAAAAATCAGGAAGACTGGAGGGTTATGGCTATTGCGAATTGGAATTTCTGGGAATGGGGAAAGACCGGACATGCCGTTGACGCTTCGAAGAGCAGCGCAATCCAGGCCGAGAATGCTCTGCTGGATTTGAAGGATCGGATAGCATTGGATGTTAAGAATTCATATCTGGACTTACGGGAGGCGGAAAAACACATTTTTGTGGCGCAGAAGGCAATCGAGCAGGCAGAAGAGAATTTCAGGATTAATGAAGAGCGATATAAGGAGCAGGTGGCGACATCAACGGATGTGATTGATGCCCAGACACTTCTGACAAAAACTAAATCCGACTATTATAATGCACTGAGCGACTATAATATAGCAGTTGGAAAACTGGAGCGGTCCATGGGAATCGGCTATGCTCCGCCGAAGGAAACAGGAAACGCCAAGTGACGGACAGGACGTTTATGGGAAATATACACCGTCAACTGACCCTGGCGTACCACTTGCGTGATAAAAAAACAGCGTCACAGGAGGAATGACATGAAAGAGTTTATGAGAAAAGGCATGCTGTTCGGTATCGGTCTCGCCACGTTGACCAGAGAAAAGATAGAAGAGACCGTGGAAGATCTCATCAAGAAAGGGGAGATGACCGAAAGGGAGGGGAAAGAAACAATTAATGATCTGATGAAGAAATCGAAAGAAGTGACTGACGAACTGACTGAAAAAGTGGAAAAGATGGTGGCAGATGCCCTGAAAAAATTGAATATTCCTACCCGGGATGAGTTCCTGGCGCTCAAAGAGAAAGTGGAAAAGATGGAATCGTCTGAGGAGAAAAGGAATAATTAATGTTTATAGGTAAAATCGGCATCGTTTCCAGAACGTACAGACATATTAACCGGTACCGTCAGATCCTTACGATTCTGTTTAAGTACGGCTTTGGTGACCTCGTCGACCGCTTGAATGTGGGACAGTACCTTGAAATCGGCATGCAGATGATTTCCAGGAAACGACGGGAGCAGATGGATAGCCTTACCAGAGAAGAAAGAATTCGCATGGCTCTTGAGGATCTGGGGCCGACATTCGTCAAGCTGGGACAGATCTTGTCGACGCGGCCGGATCTGGTTCCCGTGAGTTTGATTCATGAGTTGTCGAAACTTCAGGATGAAGTTCCCCCGTTTCCCGCTTCCCAGGCGAAATCAATCATAGAATCCGAGCTTTCCATGACGGTTGCAGAAATATTCGAACGTTTTGAATCCGTAACGTATGCCGCGGCGTCGATCGGTCAGGTTCACCGGGCCCGGTTGAGGACCGGCGAAGAGGTTATCGTCAAGGTCCAGAGGCCTGATATCACGAGGATGATTGAAGTCGATCTGGAGATTCTCCTTCACCTGGCAACTCTGGTAGAACGGCATGTTGAGGACTGGGAATTTTATCGTCCCACCCGGATTGTGGAAGAATTCGCCCGTGTCATTGAAAAGGAAATCGATTATACCGTGGAAGCTTCATATGCCGAACGATTCGCCCGGCAATTCATCGGCAATGATATGATCTATATCCCCCGCATATTCAGGGAATTTTCGACACAACGCATCCTTACCATGGAATATGTGCCGGGGATAAAGGTGTCCGATATCAATCGATTGGATACGGAGGGGTATGACAGGAAAATAATCGCCGACAGGGGGGCCGACCTTCTTCTTCATCAGGTGTTTACATTTGGATTTTTCCATGCCGATCCGCATCCCGGCAACGTCTTTATCCTGCCTGATAATATCATCTGTTATCTCGATTTCGGCATGATGGGTTCGGTTGACCGGCAGTCAAGAGAAGATATTGCAGACATGGTCTATGCGCTGGTCGAAAGGAATGAATCGGGTGTCGTCGATGCGTTCTTGAGAATTGTCGAGTGGGAGGAAGAACCTGACCGGCGTGCGCTTGAAACGGATATGTCGAATTTCATGGAACTGTATCTCTATAAATCTCTGAAGGATATACGTATCGAAGCGGTACTTCAACAGCTGCTCGATCTGATTACGCGCTATCGGCTTATCCTTCCCTTTGACCGGTTTCTCATGATGAAGGCTCTGTCGACAATGGAGGGGCTCGGTCTCATGCTGAATCCTGATTTCGATATGACTGAGAAAGTGGCGCCGTTCATCAGGCGTTTGAAGATGGCGCGTCTCAGCCCCAGGCGCATGTTTAGTGAATTCCTTCAGACAAGTGGCGAAGTCGCTCAATTGCTCCGTATCATACCGGGAGAACTCAGGGATATTCTGAAGCAGATCAAGCAGGGGAAGGTGAGAGTCGGTTTTGAACATCGGGGGCTTGAGCGTTTTATCTTTGAAATGGACCGATCGTCAAACCGGATTGCTTTCGCACTTATCGTTTCTTCCCTGATCATCGGATCATCACTGATCATCAATACCGATATCGGTCCTTTCCTCTTCGGACTGCCTATCCTGGGGCTTCTCGGTTTCAGTATGGCGGGTGTTCTCGGGCTGTGGCTGCTCATTGCCATCATTCGGTCGGGGAGAATATGACCGGGGATCGCTTTTTTCAGATGTCAAATATCGCAGACGTAACGGCGAATTATGAACCGCGATTCATGCATCATGTTTTTTCGATAAATGCATACGCACTGTGGTTGTGAATGCTTTCGATATTTTCAGCTTCAATGCTGTACCAGGGGAAGTTTTCTTGACTGTTGAGCTTTTCCGCAACAGCCCTGACCACGTCTTCAACGAACATCGGTTTCTCAAATGCTTTCTCGGTAACATATTTTTCATCAGGTCTCTTGAGAAGCGAATAGACTTCTCCGCTTCCCGACGCTTCGACCAGCTTTATAACGTCTTCGATCCAGAAAAATTTTTTAAAACGTAACTTAAGCTTGACGATGCTTCGCTGGTTGTGGGCTCCCGTACTGCTGATTTCCTTGGAGCAGGGACACACCGTTGTAACGGGAACGGTTATCCCGACCAGAAAATCCACGCGGCTGCCGTTACTTTCTCCGCAAAAGCAGCATCGATATTCCATGAGACTTTTTGCTTTGGTGACAGGAGCTCTTTTCTCAATAAAATAGGGGAAATCAATTTCGATATGGGCCGACTCTGCATTGAGCCGTTCTCTCATTTGCTGGAGAATTCGGCGGAATGTCCTGATGTTCACTTCTCCCCGATAGTCATTGAGGATTTCTACAAATCGGCTCATGTGCGTTCCCTTGAAATGATGGGGGAGGTTGACATACATATTTATCGTGGCATTGACGTGCTGAGTTCCGTTACTCATGTCCAGTACGATAATGGGATATTTGATTCCTTTTACTCCGACCTTTTGAATGTCGATATTTCTGTTGTCTCTGAGATTCTGAACGTCAACCACTGTTTTGTCCTCGATACGTTGCGTATGCATTATCAGACTCCCACACGGTGACTTTCCGTATAGTTATGCCGACCGCAGAAGCCCTTTCCGAAAATCGTGTATACATAAACCGTGCTATGATTTCTGCGGAGGGATTCATGCCTTGAAACGCCGGCAGGTCATTAAGATATTTATGATCGATTTCTTCAAATATTTCATCCGCCCATGCCTTCAGAATCCTGAAGTCGATGACGACTCCTTCATCGTTGACGTTTTCAGATCCGGCGGTTATATCGACCATGAAGTTGTGTCCGTGAAGTTCCTCGCATTTGCCGCCGATCGCAAGCGTATGGGCGGCTGAAAATGATTTTCGTATCGTTGCTTCATACATGATTTTCGCCCTTCCTTTCTAAAACGGCGCTGTGATCTTCAATTAAATCCCGTATCTGAGCTGCATGGTCCAGGATAATATCCGCCCCGGCGTCTCTGAGCATTTCTTCATGGGCATACCCGGAGAGGACACCGATGGTATACGTGCCGACATCCTTTCCGACCGATATATCCATGGGGTGATCGCCGACCATTGCAGCAGAAGCAGCGTCTGTCGCCAGAGCCCGGAGAGCAATCAAAAGCTGTTCCGGGTGGGGCTTGACCTTTGTAGTCGATTCCCTCGTAATGACGATATCACAGTACCGGTCGATGTTCGGAAAGAGGCCTTTCACCGCTTCGATGCAGTTCCGTGTTACGATTCCTGTTTTGATTTTTCGGGTTCGCAAGTCCCTCAGCAGTTCTTCAATGCCGTTAAAGAGAACGCCGTTTCGGGCGCCTTCAATCTCGATATGCCGTATAAGATCGTATGCCCGGTCGACAAAACGATAGCCTTCTCCTGGATAAGCCCGTTCAATAAGTGCTTTTCCGGCATCTATCATCTCAAGTGCGAACAGGTCTTCGATGTTATCGGTTGGTATATCATACCCCGCAATAAGGTTGCGGATCCGCTTCCTCATCAGAGGGAAATCGATGTTGAGTTCCGCCAGTGTTCCATCGAAATCGAAGATGATTGCTGTTAATGACAATGTATGATGCCTCACCCTTCCACCCACTCCTTGAAATAATGGTCTATGCGATCAAGACCCTCGGCGATATTTTCCAGAGAATTCGCGTAGGAAAATCTGATGTATCCTTCGCAGTTATCACCGAAGTCGATTCCAGGCGTGACCCCCACATGAGCTTTTTCGAGGATGTCAAAAGCCGTTGAGTACGAGTCGGTCGAGTAATTCTTGATATTGCCGAGAACATAAAAGGCCCCGGTGGGTTCGACGGTAATCCCGAGGCCGATTTCATTGAGCCTTTTGACGATGAATTTTCTTCTCTCATCAAAAATGTTCCTCATCCTGACAACATCGTCTTCCGCTTCCTTCAAAGCCGCAACGCCTCCCCACTGGACAAATGAATTGGCACAGATAAACAGGTTCTGCTGAATCTTCTGAAGCGGTCGCATGTACTCTCGAGGGGCGATCAAATATCCGAGACGCCACCCCGTCATGGCGTATGCCTTGGAGAAGCCGTTCAATACGAAGGCGTTATTCGTAAATTCAAGGATGCTGTGTTCTTCATCATCATAGACAAGTCCGTGATATATTTCATCGGATATGACGGGGATTCCCAGTGATGCAATTTCCTTCATTCGCTGCGCGCTGAGAATGTTACCCGTCGGGTTTGACGGGGAATTGATCATGATGCCTTTTGTCCTGTCGGTAATCTTTTCACTGATGGCTGCCGTGGTATACTGAAAACCTTCCGCCTCGTGTACATTCACACTGACGGGGACCCCCTCAATGAATGTTATGAAATTCGGATAGCATGCATAATGAGGGTTCGAGATAATGACCTCATCCCCTCGTTCAAGCAGCGCCGAAAACAGAAGAAACATAGCGGGGGACGTGCCGGACGTGATGATGATCTGATCGGGAGAAATCGTCACGCCGTATTTTGTGTAATAATGCTCGCAGATTGCCTCCCGCAATTCAAGGAGACCGAGACTGTGTGTGTAATGTGTTTTGCCTTCTTTAATTGCCTTACGGCAGGCTTCGTTAATGCATTCAGGTGTGTCAAAATCGGGTTCACCGACTTCCATGTGAATAATATGTTCGCCCGCCCGCTCGAGTTCATGGGCTCGTTCAAGCACATCCATGACGATAAAAGGCGGGATGTCCATCGCTCGTTGTGTAACCATCGTTCACTCCCGCAATCGGTTGATTCTCTCAGACTTATCAGAATCAAGTACCGTACATAGCAGCTCATATCCTGTCAAGGTATTTTTCGGAAAACGATGATCAATGAGGGTGAAGAATTCAATGATTTGAGGATCCTGTGAGTCACCGACAGCATCGTCTGTTGACCGTTCGCTCCCCTTTGATTTATTCGCACAATCCATCGGCTTGGTACATGGTCCTTTTTTACTGCGAAATTCGATAGGAAGATGCATCAGCCGCAGGGGATACTCATCGTTGCGTGTTGCCGGTCAGGTAGCTTTCATTCAGGGTCCGGTTGATAACGCGCGTCGGTTTTATCAGTGAAAAATCAAGGTCGAAAACGATGGTGAGAAATGACATGATGATGTTGAATGTCGCACCCCAGAGGATTTCTACTTCTCCGTCCGTGTCACGGTGAAGAAGGCAGGGGAATTCCCATTGTCGTTCGCCGGCATTATTCAGGGTATCCGATGCTTCAAGTGAATATATTGCATAATTGTAGTCTTTGAAGAACGAAGCAACCGGTATTTCTATAATCTTATCGACCTCACCATTGAGGTGATACGGTTTGTCTTGCTTCACCAGGCCGACGACGGGAAATATCGTTTTGGTGAAAAGAGTGAGATTGTAGCACGGGAGAGGGCCGAGGAAGTCTACGTTGAAGGGGTTGAGTCGAATTTCTTCCCAGGACTCACGCATGGCATTTGCGAGAAAGAGGGATGTGTGCAAGAAGGATTCATTCCCTCGTATTGAAGCATGCCTTCGGGCATCACCCTTCAACGCCGGAGGCAATCCGCACCGAATGATTCTGGAGAGCATGCGGTCAAACGTCGGATCGAGAATTCCGCCGGGACAGCTGAGATCCCCTCCCTGCGGGACAAGGGCGGATCGTTTGATCAGTTGGAAGACAAACTCACCGGTCGTTTCTTTTTCCGTGGATGCTTTTTTCTCGCTTTTATACAAAATGAGGAGCAGGACACCCGCGGCAAGCCATTGTTCGCCCCTTTTTTTTCGTTCTTTGATAACGTTGAACTGGTCAGAAAAGTCGTTCGGCGCTGTTCCGAGCTTGTCGATAATGAGCTTCAGCGTGTCATGTTTATTATTCAGAATGGGCGGATACATGATTGTGACCTGTGCTAAAGTAATAAAAATGTCTCATCATTTTTTATGATGTCCAGAATCCGTCGCTCATACCAGCAGCCGAAGGGAAACGGATCGAGAAAACCGCAATGCCCGCCGTATTGTTGAATCGAGACTGTAAGGTTGTCATGGTCTCTTAACGCATGAAAATCGGCAACGGGGATGACGGGATCGTCTTCCGCCGTAATAATTGTCACGGGAACTGACAGGCGGTCGAAGACGGTTCCCAGAAGCGTATATGTACTGAAATATTCTTCATGATCCTTAAACGGCGAGTACCTCGGTATAATAGAATCGGTTATTTCCATAACGGTCTTCATGCTGAAGACATCTTCGATACAATAAAGATCAGGGAAAGCCTGTTGCTTTTTTCGAAGGGAACGGAGCCATTTCTTGAGAAAATACTGTCGATAGAATCGGTTGTTCTGATCGATGGCGAGCGTTGCCTTGTATGGATCAAGAACGGGGCTGACGCTGAAAAGATGGCGGAGGTTTTTGATTTCTGCAGTTTCGTGATGCAGAGCAATTCTCAGGGCAAAGTTACCCCCCAGAGAAAAACCGAGGATATAGAAGGGGTTCCCATCGGAGAGAGCAGCGATGTTTTGAGCGGCCCGGTGTGTTTCATCAATGAGACCGCCGTGAAAGAGCCCTTCGTTGAGGTGATGGCTGTTCCCGTGATCCCGCAGGTTAAGACGAAAGATGTCGAATCCCTTGTTGAAAAAGAACTTTCCCGCGCGGAGGACATAGATCGAATCGGCGCTGCCCTCCCAGCCGTGAAGTATCAGCATCAAGCCGCGACTGGTGTTTCCGGGATGGACCGAATGGAACCCCAGAAGTCGTACGCCGCCGCCGCCGTCGATTATCATTTCCCGTGCCCGATCGACAACGGGATTATTTCTTGGTGCCAGGAGTTTCAGGCTCTTAAAAAACGTCTGCACATGGGGATTTCGTGCCCATGGCGCGGGGTAAAATCTTTCTTCAGGAAATAATTCACCGTCATTCCTGTTCATAGTAGTGTTGCTCATTATCATTCAATCAGAGTGTTATATCGGGAATTTTCTTCCGATGACTTCTATTGTGCAATACCTGTGAGATTCTCCATCGGTTACGTATGGGTTTCCCCATGGAGATTGCTCCTTTTTTGCCGCTCCGATGCTTTGCCCATACCCGTAGCTTCATGCTTTATTCTTGACATATAAATCACAAAAACTTTAAGGTTGTCAACAAGGTTGAAAATAATACTGATGTTGAGAGGTATCCGTGGGCATGAACACGCGGGAACATCAGACTCGAAGAAGAGGTAAGAGACTCTCCGTATCGGCTTTTTTGATGTGTCTTGTTCTGTCCATCATTCCCTGGACTGTATCGGGAGGTTTGAAGACTATGAAAACGGGACAAGGGGAATTTATTCAGCTTCCAAAGCCCGTTCTGAAAGATGGGGTGTCCGTGGAAGGAGCGCTGGCAAAGCGCCGGTCCGTCCGCAGTTTCTCGACGAAGGCCTTGACGGAAAAAGAAATTTCTCAGCTGTTATGGTCCGGCCAGGGGAAAACGCGCCCCTGGGGCGGAAGAACTGCTCCATCCGCCGGCGCTCTGTATCCCCTGGAACTTTATATCGTCCTGCCTGATGGAGTTTACCGATACAGGCCCGACAGCCATCAGCTGATTCTGCATCTGGAGGAGAACGTTTCTGTCCCTCTCGCTCATGCCGCTCTGGGGCAGGGCTGTGTTCGTGATGCGCCGGCGGTCATCGTCATTGCGGCGGTACATGAGAGAACAACGAATAAATACGGGGCGCGGGGTGAACGGTACGTCGCAATCGAAGTCGGTCATGCCGCTGAAAACATTCTTCTTCAGGCCGTTTCACTCGGACTGGGGGCGGTGCCGATCGGAGCATTCTCCGACAGCCGGGTACATCAGGTCCTCCGTCTTCCACGTGATCATGAGCCGCTGTATCTTATTCCAGTCGGCTATGAGCATTGAGAGGATGATCGGCGGTCTTTGGGAATCGTCCTTTGTCTGATGAACGGGATAATTCACGATTCCGCAGGTAGTTGAAAAAATGTTTCCAGATAAAATGGGTCAGCCTGTGTCGACGCAATCCCTGATCCGAACCGAAGATCAGCCATCCCAGTTTGCGGTGGGCCCGCAATGTAAAGCTGAATCGTGAGGCGGAGACTTTTCCTTTTCGTATATGCCAGCACCGGGGCGCCGTCATCGGTGCCCATCTTCCCATAGCTGTTTTTATCGTTTCAAGGGCCGCCAGGCTTGCCGCCATCCACTCAACGGGACAGATTAAGGCAAGGGGCTTCTCGGCTGTGAAATATTGAAAGAACCAGTCCACTCGCCAATCGCCGTCAACAACGTAATTATACTGTGCACATCGGTATTCTCTCGTGCGCAGTACCTTCAAAAGATTGTCGTATGCAAGTGAAGGAATTCCCAGCATTGTTTCCAGGCTTGGCGTGCCCTCCGTAAAGACGCTTACCCATCCGGCCGTGCCCGCCGGCAGACAGAGAACAGCAGTTTTATCGAAACGCCGTGCAGCGCGGAAAAGGAGGACGCTGTATGCAAGATCATCGACGGCGGGAATGACAATATCGACATCGGCAAAGAGCTGTTTCATCTCGTCCTCATCGGGTAGCTTTCCGTATGGAGTGATCCGTATCCGGGGATTGATGGCCAGCAAGGTATCTCGGATGACCGATATCTTATTTCTGCCGATTGTATCGGTGAAGCAGCCCGCCTGCCGATTCATGTCCGATGGCGTGTAGACATCCTGTCCCGCAATGATGAAGTCGGAGAAGCCGCACCGTGCAAGAAGTGTTGCAAGAATTTCGCCGGTTCCGGAATCTCCCACGACGGCGATACGGGTCTGTCTGATGCGATCCTGTTCTTCACGGGTAAAAACGCCGAGATTTCGGCCGAACAATTCGTAATATGCGGGATCCGTCGCGCCAGCCGATCTTCTGCCGCTGCGTCTTCTTTCTACCGTTTTCATGAACGGGTAGTAGAGATTCCACCAGAATGTCTGAAGTTTTTCCTGATACGGTGCCGCCGGAGTCTGAAACAACTTCCACATTATATTCCGCTGCCACACCAGCAGGGTCTGAAGGGAGAGACCGTTGATTCGGTTAATACCTATATGATTCCGTGTTACGCTCCAATATCGAGGCGATACGACGGGTTTCCATTTTTTTGTGATATATTTTACTATTTCAAAAGCCCCGAGGGCCGCTGAGATCCACACAGTGGGGCATATCTGTGTCGGTGGTATTCCCTTTTCAATGAAGTCGCTGTAGTAATCAATGCGCCAATCCCCCATGGGAACATAGAAATACGTTCCGAACTTGTACTTTCGAATTTCAAGAATTTCTCTCAGTCCCTCGTACGTGGAAAGCTTTGGTACACCTTCTATGTTTTCCGGCGGGGGGCTGCCTGCTCCGATGATGCTCACATTTGCCCATGTGCCCGACGGGACGACGAGAAGAGACGGCTTCCCCTGATTCTGGGCGCTTCTGAAGACGAAAAGGCTGAAGGCAAAATCGTCGGCGGCAGGAAAAACGAAGTCGCAATCCTCCATGACCTGTTCAATCTCATTGTGACTCAGGAGAGTGTCGAATACCGTAACGGTTGCTTCAGGGTTGATCCTCAGAATATCTTCCCTGAGAATGTGCGCTTTCTTTCTGCCGACAGTTTCAGCAAAGCAGCAGATCTGCCTGTTCATATTTGAAGGACTGTATACATCGAAATCAACAAGCACAAAGTTACCGAGGCCTGAACGGGCGAGCATGATTGCCACGGTTGCGCCGATACCGCCGCACCCGATGATCAGAATCCGTGACCGCCTGATCGTCTCTTGTTCCTTTTCGGTAAAAATGCCGTAATTCCTCTGGAAGAGTTCCTCATACGTCATCGGCTGCTCCCGCCTTTGACCGGTAGAGTCTTATGGGTGTCAGACCGTGAAGGAGCGATGAGAAAACGCAGAATACGCCTGATGCGACGGCTGCGAAATAGGCATGGGTGAACGTCATAAAAACATCCACCTGGACCGTGACGACGACTGAGGAATATCCGGTTACGGGCTGACCGATCAGGTTCGTTGCGAACAGCAGGGATCCGTAAAACCCTGCCGCATAGAGGAGCATGCATATCCCGCTCCCTATGAGAAACAGCCTGCCTTTCTTTCCAGCCATAGTGCTGCCCCAGAATACGAGAAAAAAGTATCCCGCCAGCAACATGACGAGAAGGACGACAGCGATACGGGGGGTTTCAATGATGAAGTTCCTTCCCTCAGGAGGCAGGTTATGCTGCAGGATGAATGCATACGCATTAATCGTGTAGTAATTATCATAGACGTTGGCGCACCACCATGGAAAGAACAGGGTTGCAGTAAAGACAATACCTGATATCAGTGCAAGGGGGTTGTACAGGGTCAGATTATGAAAGTGACCCTTCACGACAGCCGTGAGCTCGGATGCCGCCGAGCAGACGCCGGCATTGAGCTGTCGATATTTCGCTGGATCATCGGCGAGCAATTGTGCCATGTAATATAATAGTTTCATAGTGTTACACCGTTTATGATTTCATGGATGGTCTGTATATGCCGACATGTCCAGATCATTGTTGTAATATAATAGCAGGTACACAGTAATGCAAAGAATTTTATTGCGGCATTTTTCAATTGACAAACTCTGATTCCGAGTATAGAAATTATATTAATTATAACTGATTGCGGTATCGTCACATCTTCGAGTCGCCATGCCTACAGGATATACCCAGGGCATGAGACCGCCGGGTTTTTCTGGAAACGGAAAAGCCTCCCGTGCTTGGAAAGAAGTGTGAATATAACGGCTGCTGGATAAGGCTCCGAAAAGGACTTATGCGATGGTTGACACGACACTTCCCGACAAGCCTGCAATGCACCTTCACCGTTACAGCAGTGCCTGTGATTCGATTCCTTCTTTTTGTCACGCTATTGTTGATTCGTTTTATCACATGCGTGCCGTTGCCCCCGCTATGATTCTTTATGAAATCCGCCGCAGAATACCCCGTCCTGTGGACGGGGATGAATGCGGAGCGGCGGCAAGGGGGATGCAATCCCCCTCATTTAAGTTTTTAGATGCCCCGCCCTGTGGGCGAGGTAATTCACTCCTTATGGAATATGCCGGTTCCGGTGGGGAATGGCTGATATTCCCGTAAATTATTAACCAATGCCTGATGGTGGTATCAGGTATTGAGCATGGTATGTTCAGTTAATTCCCTATGGATGACCTGGTAGCGTTATTGTATATCTTGATACTCGAAAGATCTTTTAAAAAATAATAAGGGGAAAGTGTTCCGACATGGAAACCTTTCCCGTATTAGGCGTGTAAGTCGTTTGTTCCACTGTAATCCTTGTAACTAACTATGGAGGTTAGCCAATGGAAAAAGAACAGAAGAAAATCCCAAATGTTTTGCAGAAGGAAACGACACGCCGCGGATTTCTCAAGGGAGCCGCCGCTGCGACCGGCGGGGCGGTTGCATTGGCAACTGTGGGCGCCGCAGCGCCGAAGGTTGCAAAGGCGGCAGAACCTGAAAGGAAACCGCTGTACAGGTATCTGTTTGCGGAAAGACAGAACTGTACGGGCTGTCGTGCATGCGAATATGCATGCAACATCTATCATTACGGGGTTATCAGGCCATCCGTTTCCAGGGTACATGTATTAAAGTACAAAAACGTCGTGGATGTGCCGGTTATCTGCTGGCATTGTGACGATGCCCCCTGTATTGCCGCCTGTCCGACGACACCGTTGGCCATTCAGAAGGATCCCAAGACCAATGGGATCATTCTGAATGAGAAGCTGTGCCTCGGCGCCAAGTGTCTCAAGTGCCAGGAAGCCTGTCCTGCTGAGTTTATCAGAGTCAATCCCGATAACGGCATGCCGTTGATGTGTGATCTCTGTGGCGGTGACCCGGAATGCGTCAAGGCCTGTCTCGCTCAGTCGGGCAAACCCCAGGGGCCCTGCCTCATCGCGGAGAAACTTGGTTTCGGAGTCCATCATGCTTACCGGAATGTCACTCCGGAGGAAGCGGGGGAAGATCTGCTCAAACTCCTGTTTTATCCAAATAAATCGGGAGAAAGGAGGTGAGGGCGATGGCAGCACCGAAGGGAGGATATTTTGGGAAAATCCTTGAGATCGATTTATCGAAACAGACGGCAAAAGAGCGTGCCGTATCCGACGCGGAATGCCGGAAGTACGTCGGCGGCGCAGGAATGGGCGCATATTTTTTGACGAAGGAATATAAAGCAGGGAAAAACCCGCTGGCTGAAGATGCGTTTATATTTGTCGGTGTGGGTCCGCTGAACGGGACTTATTGTGTGTCCACACGGACCAGTTTCGTAAATATGAGTCCCTACACCGGTCTTTTGAGTCATGCCGAAGTGGGAGCACATTTCGGTAATGAGATCAAATGGGCCGGATGGGACGGTATCTATATCAAGGGCCGGTCCAAAAAGCCCGTTTACCTGTACATAAAGGACGACAAGGTTGAGTTCAGGGATGCAGGTAAAATATGGGGCAAGACGACGGAAGATGCCGACGAGATGATCCGGAAGGATGTGAAAAATGACTATGCCCGGACTGCCGTCATCGGTCCGGCGGGTGAAAATGAAGTTCCCTTTGCCGCCGTCATCATCGAGCGTTTCAGAGCGGCGGCGCGGACGGGGACAGGTACTGTGATGGGAAACAAGAAACTGAAAGGCATCGCCGTGAGTGGAACAAAGGCTGTTCCGGTTGCGGACAACAAGAAATTTTATCCGGCGGCGGTTGCGGCAAAGCAACTGGCGGTGGATAAGGAAGCCTGGCAGGGGATCAAGAGATGGGGAACGGCGGGCCTCCTGGAGTTGAAGCACTGGGTTTCCGGTTCGCTCATCACAAAAAACTTCCAGACAACCTGGTATCCGGACATTGAATACATTGGTGCGGAAGAAGCGAACCGCCGGTTCTGGAAACGACACGTCGCCTGTAACCACTGTCCCGTTCACTGCATGAAATACGGAGTTATTTCTGAAGGTAAGTATGCCGGTCTCATTGCGGAAGGACCCGAGTACGAGACGGGAGGTCTTTTGGGCAGCAATCTCGGCATATCAGACTTCGGCGGGATGATGGCCCTGATTGAAGCCGCCGACGCCTACGGTCTGGATGCAATATCACTTGGTGGAGTCCTCGGATTTACGACGGAGTGTGTGGAAAAGGGCGTTCTGACGCCTGCCGACCTCGATGGAATCGCTCCTGCGTGGGGAAAAGCGGAACCCTACATGGAATTGATAAAGAAGATCACCTTCCGGGACGGCAAGGCCGGCAAGCTTTTGTCCCAGGGTGTCCGCAAGATGTCGCAGCAGATCGGAAAAGGTTCCGAAGCATGGGCGGTAGAGACCAAGGGTAAGGAGATAGCGGCTCATGATCCCCGTGGGGATAAACCCCGTGCCTACAGCTATGCCATCGGCACCTGCGGTGGTGACCATCACGAAGGAACAAACGCGGAGGAGCTTGCGCGCTGGGCCATGATCAATTCTCTGGTCATGTGTTCCTTTGTCGGCGGTTATCCCTGGGGTAAGGAGACTCCCGGCGTTTTCTTGGCAATGCTCAATCCTCTCTGCGGATGGAATATGAATGATGCGGAGTACTGGACCACGGCAAAGCGCATCATTACGATGGAACGCTGTTTCCAGGTCCGTGAAGGGATCAGTGCCAAAGATGATATTCTTCACAAGCGGTTCACGACGGAAACACTGCCTGCGGGACCGAAGAAAGGCGCGATCTTTACCGCTGAAGATACGAAGAAGATGCACGATGCAACGTACTCGTACTTCGGTTGGGATGCAAAAGGTATCCCGACGGAGAAGGCCATGAAGGAAGCGAGTCTCGATTATCTCATTGAGGATATCAAAGAGGCGAGAAAAAAATATAAACTGTAACAATAGACGGGGCGGGGTTTTTACCTGCCCCGTATTCTTTCATGATCGTGAGCCCTGTTGAATGGAATGGGGCGGTCTTTATCAGATCGGATGATCCGGCATGAGAAATCATCTGAGCAGTACAGAGCAGTATGCATGAAACTTTCACGAAGAGACGCACTTCATGTTTTTACAAGCGCTGTCGCATCCGGACTTGTTTTTACGTTATTTAAGGCAGCCGGGGCGAAAGCGGTTCCCCGGCCTCCTGGATCTCTAATCGAAAAGGATTTTCTCAAATTCTGTACGCGATGCTATCAGTGTATCGACATATGCCCCGCCGATGCATTAAAGCCGACCACAATTTTTGACGGTATCATCAATCTGGGGACCCCCGTTCTTGATATTAAAAAATGCATTTTTTGTCAGGAATGCATGCGGGTATGCCCGACGGGGGCGATTCAAAAGATCCCGAAAAATGAGATCGATATCGGAAATGCCGTGATCGACCGTACAACCTGTCTTGCGTGGACTGATCAGCGGCGTTGCAGAGACTGTTACAGGGCATGTCCTTACGATGCCATAGAACTTGAAGACAGGAAAAATCCCGTTGTGATTGAGGGCAACTGTAATGGATGCGGTGCATGTGAGCGGAGATGTCCCACCGATCCGAAATCCATCATTGTTGTGTATGATAAATATAAGCGGTTTGATGCACCGAAATATCGTTTGGCATTAAGACATGAAGATCGGGTGGAACCGTACGAATATCCGCCGCCGGGGTTCAGGACATGGTTCGTCCAGCGGATTGAGAAACTGGCTCGATACTACGGAATTATGAAGTGATGTCTCAGAATACGCCGAAAAATTCGATTCTGGTGATAGGCGGTGGTGTCGCAGGCATTAGTGCCGCCCTTGATATGGCGGCGGGTGGTCGATCAGTGGAACTGGTTGACAGAGCCGAATATCTTGGTGGTCAGGTGTTAAAGCTTGACAAGATCTATCCCTCCGATCACTGCGCTTTTTGTCCGCTGTGGACGGACATAAAACGGGTTTGGGATCATAGCGATATCACCATTCGACGTGCCTCGGCGGTGAAGGAAATAGTCAGGGAAGGTGAGAAATACCGGGTACTCGTTACCACAGTGCCGCTGTTGATCGATGACGACCTGTGTGTCCTCTGCGGACGGTGTGTGTCAAAGTGTCCCGTCGGCGCCATACGGCCTTTCAGTCAGCATGTATACCCCCCATCATATTTCGTTGATACAAAAACGTGCACCATGTGCGGAGTTTGCGTGGAAATCTGTCCGGCCGGAGCAATCGATTTACATCGGCTCGCCGTCGAAACAGTCCTGACGGTGGATGACGTAATCTGGGCAACGGGCTTCACCGAGACAGATGTTTCGGTTCCTCCCGAGTTCGGGTTTGGAGAGCATCCCGATATCATGACCTCGTTGGAGTTCGAGGAATGGACCGCCGAATCGGGTGTCAATGAGGGCAGAATTGTCCGAAAGTCGAATGGGATTGTTCCGGACACAATTGCGTTTATCCAATGTGTGGGAGCACGGGACCGACGAATGCTCTCGTATTGTTCGGCCGTCTGCTGTATGCATGCGTTGAAGCAGGCCCAGTGGGTGAAACGAAGGATGCCCGCAATAGACTGCTCAATCTTTTATACGGACCTCAGGACGGTCGGGAGAGATTATTACGAATATTCTCTGCGGGATTTTGACGGATCGGGGGTGCGACTCATTCGGGGTCGGCCGGGACTTGTCCATCCTCTTCCTTCAGGCGATGCCATTGCCGTCAAGTATGAAAATACTGAAACACAGACGAGGGAAATCGCTCGATTCGATATGATCGTGCTCAACGGCAACCTTCGGGCTTCACTGGTGTCGGCCATGAATTCGGGCGGGTCAATTCCCATGCTTGATGACGACGGTTTTGTCACTGCACGGGAACGGAAAGAGCTGCAGCATGCCTGCGGATTCAGTCGTGAACCTTCCGATATCACTGAGGCGGTTATTCAGGCATCATCGGCGGTTATGAAAGTTCTCAAAACAACAAGCGATCGATAATAGGAAAATGAGGCGCATAGCGGTATATCTCTGCAGATGTTTCGGTGAAATCGATCAGATAATCGATCTGAACGATATACGGGTGCGTTTAGCCGGAAATTCCCGGGTAAGGTCATCGGCCGTTGTAGACTCCCTCTGTTGTGCCGACACGATCAAACAGACGGCATTGCAGATCGGGAAAACCGACGCTGATCAGGTTCTCATTGCGGCTTGCTCGCTTATAAGCCGGGGTAACCGGGTTATCCGGACTCTTGAGGAAGAAGGTATACGGTCATCGTCCATTCACCTCGTCGACATACGGGAGGGATGCGCGTGGATTCACGGAGACGACGCAGCGGGCGCAACTGAAAAAGCCTACAGGCTGGTCGATATGGGACTGGCACTGCTTGAGCATAAGAGGCCGTCGGATAACGTGGTCGTCACCGTGAGGCGTGAAGCGCTGATTATCGGAGCGGGTCCTGCGGGAATGGCCGCAGCCGTCTCTCTGGCGGAGCGCGACATTCACGTCCATCTCATCGAACGCGGTTCAGAGCCGGGGGGCATGCCTATGCTTTTTTCACGAGTCTATCCCGGTAATGAAGACCCGTCGATAAAACTCAAGCCGTACCGTGAAGCAATTGAGACAAATCGTAATATCGCATTCTACCCCCGATCGAAGCTCGTCTCCGTTGTCGGCTATGTCGGTGATTTCAAAGTCTGTTTTGTATCGAACAAGAACGAATATCACATCCGCCCGGGAGTGATTATTGCTGCGACAGGTGCCCGGGTATTCCTGCCCGACGGTTTATATCGATATGGCGAACTGAAAAATGTGATTACACAGATGGAGCTGGAAACACGGTTTAAAAAAGGGACTGCCGAGACGGACAATACCGTGTTTATCCAGTGTGTCGGTGCACGGTGTGCCGAGAGACCATACTGCTCGACAATCTGTTGTCCTTCCGCCATAAAGAATGCTCTGAGGATTTCTGAACGGAATGAGGATGCCCATGTTGTGGTACTTCATCGTGATGTCATGACGCCGGGAAGCACACTTGAAAACTATTATCGGACGGCGATGGAACGGGGAATCCGGTTTATCAGGTTCACTGAAGATACTCCCCCCGTCATTATCGGCGAGGATCGGGTAGAGGCGGTTGACGTGTACGATGTCGTGACGGGACTCACCAGAAGGATCAACGCCGACCTGGCTGTTCTCAGTACACCGCTGATTCCCGGTATGGACAGTCATCACCTGGCGGATATGCTGGGCATACAGGTCGACCGGTACGGCTTTTTCAGGGAAATGTATCCCATGCATCCGGTGGAAACACGAATGGATGGTGTTTTTATATGCGGATCTGCCCGGTGGCCTGTCTCATCGGACCAGGCCGTCATGCAGGGGGAAGCCGCGGCGATAAAGGCGCTGGCAGTGCTGAGAAGCGGAAAGATCAGTGCATCTTCTTTCAGTCCCGTCCCGGGGGGAAAGTTCGGACATCCGAACGTCAATGCCGATTCCTGCACGGGGTGCGGTAATTGTATGGCTGTCTGTCCCTTTGATGCGATACGTCTTCAACGCATTGATGGAAAATATTTCTGTATAAGCAGGGTCAATAAAATGAGGTGCAAGGCCTGTGGAAACTGTGTTTCAGTATGCCCGAACGGAACTATGCAGATGCCGGAACACAACTACCTCTCGGTGTGCGGGATGATAGAAAGGGCATTCGGGCAATGACTAATGACGAAATCCGAGGAATGACTCTTGAGAAAAATAAGGCAAGACAGCCGAAAATACTTGTCTTCGCCTGTAAATGGTGCGGTTTGATCGGTGCCGACGGTGCTGGGAGAAAGAAACTCGAACTTCCCGTTGATTTCAGGGTGATCCCCGTGGAGTGCGCCGGATTTGTCGAACCCGATGCGATCATTCGGGCGCTAGCAAGCGGCATCGACGGCGTTGTCGTTATGGGGTGTCATATCGGGGGGTGCCGTTTCAACAATGCAAATCACCAGGCGATCAAGCGACTGGAACTTCTTAAGGAACTCCTTGATGCAACGGGGATCGGGAAAGAACGACTGATGATAAGTTTTGGGACGGCCCATGAGGATCACCAGTTTGCCGATATCATTAAGGATTATTTCAGAAAAATATCGGGATCGATACGACTTGAACCATGGGTGGAATCATATGTGCCGAAACGGTAACCGGGATTGAGACGATGGTGGAAGAAACGAAAAAGCTGGTGCAAAAATTTCTGGCGGAAAGAGAAAGCGACGGCATCCTCGGATTGCGGAAGGGGGACTGGAATATAATTCAACCCCACGTTTTCACTCTTCCGGAAGAACTTGATGCCCTGGTTCTCGATCCGAAGTGGCCTTTCGCCAAGCTGGCTATGCAGATACTTCGAACCGCTCCGAAAGAGTATCGTCTGGCGGTAATCTGTCGCGGTTGCGACGAAAGGGCCATTTTTGAACTCTTCAAAAGAAATCAGATCGAGGAAAACAGGATTCAGATCATCGGCATCCCCTGCAGCAGCGAGCAGGCCCGGTTATGTCTGTGTGAGCGACCCTATCCGACAAAGCTTGACGTGGGTGATGCCGTTCCCGGCGTCGATCCGTTTGAAGATGCCGGTGTCAAGGAACTGCTCATGGGGGATGACACCAGACGAATGAAACGGTGGGCGCAGGTGCTGAAGCGATGCATCAAATGTTACGGATGCAGGAATTCCTGTCCGATCTGTGTATGTGAACCATGCAAACTTGAAAACGAAGTCTGGGTCAGAAGGGGAAGTATTCCCACAGAGATACTCAGCTTTCATCTGATCCGGGCATTTCATCTTTCCGATTCGTGTGTCGCCTGCGGCGCATGTCAGGAAGCATGTCCCGTGGGAATCCCTCTGCAGTCGCTCCAGTTATCCATGCGCAGGGCGCTGCGGGAGAGGTATGATTACATTCCGGGATGCGATCCCGTAAAAAAGTCACCTATCCTTGGAGACTTCGTGGATGAACCGGAAAAAGACCGGTCAATCCCCGAATGGGTGAACACGCTGAGAGAATGACATGAACTTAGTCAGAACCATTTGTCCCTATTGCGGAACGGGGTGCGGCCTTTTGTTGAGGGTGGTGGACGGCACCGCTGTCGCCACTTACCCTGATCGGGAGCATCCCGTCGCCCGGGGACATCTCTGTATTAAAGGCTGGACGGCACATGAATTCATCCATCATCCCGACAGACTGACATCACCGCTTGTGAAAAAAGGTGATTCCTTCAAAGAAATTTCGTGGGATGATGCGATAAAACTTGCCATGGATCAACTTCTGGGTATTGCCGGAAAATATGGCGGTGATGCCGTCGGAGGTCTCTCTTCCGCCAAGTGCACGAACGAAGAAAATTATCTCTTTCAAAAAATGATACGGGCGGGGTTCCACACAAATAATGTGGATCATTGTGCCCGTCTCTGACATGCGCCGACGACGGTGGGTTTGGTTCAAACCCTGGGAAGCGGAGCCATGACAAACTCGATAACGGATCTGGCGGGATCGGAGTGTATTTTTATCATCGGATCAAATGCGGCGGAAAGTCATCCGATTATCATGGGGGAGATTTACAAGGCTGCCGAGAAGGGGGGGACAATCATCGTTGTCGATCCCCGCAGGACTGCCGTGGCGGAAAATGCTCATATCCATTTGTCCATTGAACCCGGAACGGATATACCCTTACTGGCGGGCATGATGAGGTATATTATCGATGAAGGTTTCTACGACCGGGAATTTGTCGATGCCCGGGTTGATGGATTTGACGATCTGAAGGAATTTGTTGCGGAATGGTCTGTTGAAAGAGCAGCCGAAGAATGCCGCATCCCTGCCGCTGTCATCAGGAATGTTGCCCGGATCTATGCGGAGGCCGCTGAATCGGCGATAGTTTACTGTATGGGCATTACTCAGCATGCCTGCGGTTCGGCCAACGTGACGGCCCTGTGTGATCTCGCCATGCTGTGCGGTCATGTGGGGACGGAGCATTCCGGCATCTATCCCCTGAGAGGCCAGAACAATGTTCAGGGTGCCTGCGATATGGGCGCGTTGCCGAATGTCTATCCCGGATATCAGGACGTGAGCGATCATGCCATAAAAGCGAAGTTTGAAGGTGCGTGGGGGAGAGAACTGTCGGGCAGCCCCGGGCTGACGGTGACGGAAATGATCCGCTCCGCCGGCAGGGAAATACGAGGTTTGTTCATCATGGCCGAGAACCCCGCATTGAGCGACCCTGACGTGACTCATGTCGCACAGTCCCTTGCTTCGCTGGATTTCCTTGTCGTCCAGGATATTTTTATGACCGAAACGGCCAAGTTCGCCCATCTCGTACTTCCCGGTGGAAGCTTTGCAGAAAAAACAGGAACGTTTACCAACACGGAACGGCGATTTCAGCTCGTCCGGAAAGCCGTTGAGCCGCCGGGAAACGCCAAAGACGATTTCTCCATACTCTGCCTTCTCGGTACTGCTGCCGGGTTGGATTTTTCATATACGGATCCCCGTGATGTCATGACGGAGATTGCTCGATGTGCTCCCGCATACGGTGGAGTCACCTATGAACGCCTGGAACGTCAGGGGCTTCAATGGCCTTGCCCTCATGAAGAGCATCCGGGAACGCCCTATCTTCATAAAGGACGATTTACCCGTGGAAAGGGCTTATTTGTGGTACCGCGGCATACCCCGCCACAGGAGATGCCCGATGATGAATACCCCTTTTATCTAAGTACGGGAAGGATGTTTGCCCACTATCATACCGGCACGATGACCCGGCGCTCTCCTTTCCTCAACAGAGAAACGGAAATGGCATACGCTGAAATGAATCCTCTTGATGCACTGGGGATCGGGGTCGGGGAAGGTGACACCATACGGATTTCGACTCGGCGGGGAAGCATCATTGTTGCGGTGAGGGTTACCTGCCGGATTGCAAGCGGTTCGATTTTTGTTCCATTTCACTTTACCGAGGCGCGGGCGAATGTATTGACCAACCCCGTTCTTGACCCGCAGGCTAAGACGCCGGAATTCAAGGTGTGCGCCGCCCGTCTGGAGAAAGTGATAGACCGATGAAGGCACAGGAGAAAAGAATCAGCGACGTCAAACGATTTGCGGGCGTATATCGGTGCGTTGAGTGCGGGAAATGCGTTGCCGTCTGCCCTATGTCTGATATGTACGTAAATTTTTCCATTGCCATGTCTCCGCGAGGCATCATCAAGAAGGCGATTGTCGGTGAGAATGTCGTCGGTGATGAAAATATCTGGTACTGTACCGAGTGCAATGCCGGGACCGATGTATGTCCACAGGGTGTGAGCTGCCGCGATCTGATCCACGGCCTCAGAGAAATCGCCATGGACGACATGATACCGGCGAACATGAAGCAGTGCATCGTGTGTCATAAACCTTTTGTTGCCGTGCCGGTGGAGCATTTCGTATTTGCCCGGTTGTCGGCTGAAGCTCCCAACGTCATCAGAGTGCTGGAACTGTGTCCGTCATGCCGGCGAGAACGCTATATGGAACGAAATGCGTGAGTGAATCATGGGACACATATCAAAGCTCAAAAATTAAATGAGATGGACGTTTTGGTAATCAAGCTACGGGTGAAACAGGATTATGGCATGTGATCTTCATTTGAACTTCGGAATGCGGCAAACAGAATAAAAATATCCCACATTTATAAAAGGATAATCAAGCCGGGAAACAAGAGATGTCTCAATCGGCAAAGGAAAGAACAAATATTATAAGTCTTGATGATCTTCGGCCCCCTTCGAAGGAGAAAAGATCTCTGTCGGAGCACTTCATGCCCCCGAGGCATTCATATATTCTTTTTGATCCTGAAAAATGCACGGGATGCGGTACCTGTGAGATGGTCTGTTCACAGCGGAATACAGCAAAGATTGCACCGTCATCGGCGAGCATACAGGTTATTCGTGATGAAGATCTTGGTAAAAATTTTGCGATTCTCTGCCAGCACTGCCGTCGCCCCCTCTGTCTGGAGGCCTGTCCGACCCGGGCCATCGAGAAAGGTGATGACGGAATTGTGAGGATAAACAAGCTGTTCTGTGTAGAATGCGGCCTCTGCACCATGGCCTGCCCTGAAGCGGCGCCGCTGAGAGATCAAAAAACGAGAGGGATCAACAAATGCGATCTCTGCGATGGGGATCCCCTCTGTGTCAAACATTGTCCTGAAAAGGCTTTGACATTCACCAGGGGAAAGGCATTTCGGTGGATAAAAGGACTCCGTTGGTCCGTCCAGTTGGTATCCTTTCTTCTCTTGGTTATGATATTGGTCGGAACCTTCTGCTATTTCACGGCGGGAGCCGTTACTCTCGCGTGCCCTGCGGGGGTCCTGCAGAATGTTGCTTCATCCAAGACGATTGTCCTGGTCGGTGTTTCCGCAGCGCTGGCGCTTCTGATTCTCACGGCCTTGGCAGGGAGACTTTTCTGCGGATGGGTGTGTCCCTTTGGATTTATTTTAGACCTTGTGGGAACCATCATACCGAAGAAGATCGGGTGGCCGTCCTTTTTGAAGAGCAGAATGACAAAGTACGGTGTTCTTGTCGGCGCAGTCGGTGCAAGTTCAGTCCTGGGATACCAGGCCTTCTGTACCATCTGTCCGATCGGAAGCCTCTGCAGGTCATACGGTGTGCAAGGTGTTTTCCGTGGCGCTGAGCTTGCGATTGTACCGGCCATTGCAAGTCTCGAAGTGGCTGAGCGACGGTCCTGGTGCCGGTATTTCTGCCCTGTGGGCGCTGTTCTGGGAATCATGGCAAACGCCCGGTTGATAAACATCGTCATCGGGGCGAAACAGTGCAAGAAATTTTCCTGCACACAGTGTGCGGAAGTCTGTCCCGTTGGAGTCATTGATAAGGATTTGTTGCGGGAAGGAGTTTCCCCGATAATACCGATGACAGAATGTATCATGTGCATGCGGTGCATTGATCGGTGTCCTTACGGCGCCGCGAAAATTAACGTGCGCTGGCGGAAGGGGGTGCCGGGAATCCCGGAAGAGACGAGACTATGAGATTTAGAGAAAAAAATTATACCGGAAAGATGGGAGTCATTGATCTCAGCGATCTGTCCGTCCAGGTAGCACCTCTCGAAGAATCTTTGATTTCCGAGCATATCGGTGGTGCCGCCGTCAATCGAATCCTCCTGGATCGATATGACGGCAATGACTCTATTGTGCTCGGTACCGGTCCATTGACGGGAAGCTTCGCACCAGCCTCCTGTCTTCTTGTTGCAACGTTTCGGTCGCCGTTATCAGGAAAGATCAGTAATGTTCCCCTGACGATACGCAACGGTTCGGAAATGAAATTTGCCGGATTTGACTTCTTGGTCATGAACAATACGGCATCGCAGCCGATGATTCTCTCGGTTCATGAAGGAACGATGGTATTTCATCCCGCTGGCCCGCTGTTGAATCTAACCATTGCTGAAATGTCCTCAATAATGCGACGGGAAATCCGGGATATTAGATCGTGGATTATTGCCGGCCCCGCCGCGGATAAACGAGCTGTTTCCGCATCGGTGTCCGTGAGCAGGGGAGGAAGTTTTGATAAAACGGGCCTTGCGTCGGTGATGGCATCGAAAAATATCAAAGGCGTCCTCTTCAACGGCATTGACGGACTGTCATACGGTGATAATGATTTGACCCGGTCCGAGGCAATGATGAAGGGGCTTTCAACATCTCTCCACGGAAAAGGACCTGGATTCAGCAGGATTCTCCAGCACCTCGGGGCAGACAGTTCAATTATGGAACTGTTGCCGATAAAAAAAATGCGGCAGAGGGCATGTTACCACTGTCCGTTTCCCTGTATGTGCCATGTGGAAGTAACGAACGAGACGCTGTTCGATGGTAAAGATTCGAATGGAATAAGAACACTGTTGCTGACGGATCATTTGGGGTTCATGACTTTGGCGGATACATTCAATGCTGATGTATTTCCAATCATGGCAGCATGTAATGAATGGGGCCTTGATCCCGTTGCAGTCTCCCAGATTATTCCCCGGGGTGGATCATTGGATGAGGTGCTTTCCATGATCAAAGGGTTATTCAGCGGACCGGAACTGAAAGTAAAAGAAGTCGACGGACATACCTGCGGAACAGTATCCTGCAGCATTCCACGGCAAGAAGCAGACCGGTTCGGAGGAGGGATTCCCCCGCTTACCGTTATCGGGGATTTCGATTCTCCTGAAAACTGGAAGAGACGTGTTGCCTTGTCCATGATCCTCGGAATATGCCCCATCTTTTTATTGATGTTTCCTGATATAACCGATGTCGATCTTCTCAGTTTTATTGATCCCGAAAAAGAGTCGCGCAGTTCGCTGCAGATCCGACTTCAAGCAGCGATCGATGACGTATGCCGGGCTTAACCGGAATCTTTAAGGTTTTCTTTTATAATATGCCGGAGGAGATCTTCTATTTCGTCCTGTCTCTTATATCCTTCGATGCGCTTGACAAGGCAGCCATTCCGGTAGAAAAGCAATGTCGGAGTCTTGGTTATGTTATATTGTTCTGCAATTTTAGGATTTTCGTAAATATTAAGCTTGGCAATTTTTACCCCGCCCGCATATCTTCTTCCCAGTTCGTTCAGAATAGGTATCATGGTGCGGATTGATGAACAACAGGGAGCCCAGCAATACATGAGAACCGGTCCGGGAAACGAGATAATTTCTTCGATGAAGTTCCTGTCACCTATATCATCGGCGTATCCCTGGTAGAGAGGAACCCTGCATTTGCCGCATATCGGTTTATCATGAAGTCGATCTTCCCGAACGATATTTCTTGTTCCACAGGCAAGACACCGGAGAATAAGCTCGTCAAGATGGGCGCCGCATGTGCCGCACAGCGGTTCATCACCGATATGAGTATGATCTATACGGTTTTTTTGTCCGCATCGAAGGCATCGTATAATAAGTTCTTTTTCCATCATCTTTGCAGATTTGTGAATGAAGTTTTTCTAATTCGTTCGTACGAAAGTGTGAATATGCTTCGCACGGGAAAAACGTTATAGATATGGAGGATATGCGGGGAAAAGTCAAGCGAAAGGCATCTGAATACGTTCAAATAGCGCAACCAGCACGGGGCAGACTGTCGATGAACATTTATCCGGCCCGACATATCGGGATTACCCGTATTTACTCGTGACCTTGCGATGTTCGCATGCCATATGTCGGGACATTTTTGAACAGCATCGAGTCGGGACGTATTTAACCGCTTGGTCAGGTATTTTTCGTTCGCCGTAACCGTTTCCCCCGATATGGCTGAGAATTTTCATTGAGATATTGAAAATCGTCTGACATATGATCTTTGAGTTTCGTCATTCATGCATAATCTGAGATTGACGGGATTTTCAGGAGATATCTGACTATAAAAGTTAGGAAAGAAAGGGGTACTCGTGAATAATGATCGCCTGCGAAAACAGATCGACTTTATCATCGAAATCGATAAATTAAAGCGCATTCTGCGGCAAACCGTCTTAATGGATTGCTCGCGTCAGGAAAATGATGCGGAACATTCATGGCATCTTGCCGTCATGGCACTTCTTCTCTCGGAATATGCCGTAGAGTGTGGCATTGATATGTTTCGAGTTCTCAAAATGGTGTTGATCCATGATCTTGTCGAAATCGATGCCGGTGATACCTACTGTTACGATGTCGAGAGGATGCACGATCAGACGGAACGGGAAGAAAGTGCCGCCGACCGGATTTTTACTATTCTTCCCGGAGATCAGGCGAAAGAATTTCGCCGTCT
Source organism: Deltaproteobacteria bacterium (assembly GCA_011056835.1). GTDB lineage: Bacteria > Desulfobacterota > Syntrophia > Syntrophales > UBA6807 > DSDU01. The sequence goes on along the minus strand of DSDU01000006.1, from coordinate 5,434 downwards.
ATGGGACGAATTTCAACAACGGAGGACGCCGGAAAGCCTTTTTGCCGGTGCGCTCGATCGGTTTCAGCCATTGCTCCATAATTATATGACGAAAGGATATATGTGGAAACGGCACTCCATAAAGAAACACCAGGTCATTGAGAGGAATCAGCCTATCAAGGAAGGATCTTCTCTGTTGTGGGCATATGCGGAGAAGATGATCGACAACGCCGTCAAACGAGGATATCTTTCGGAATAATCGTAAGAGCATTGCCTGGGTCAGGTGTAACGGTGTTACGTGGGTAAGATGCGAAAAAAATTATGGAGAAGTTCTTTTACGCCTGTCCATTCGGAAGCAACTCCCTCTGAATTGCTTCGCATAGTGTTTCATTTCCGATGCCCGCTCCGTTATTTCACCGTAATGTGAAAATGTTTCATGATTATTCATAGTGATTCCTATGGAGAGGGTCATTATATCGAACAACTGAATATTCCCCTGTCGGTCTGTAGCTTGTATGTGTCCCTGTTCTCTGTCATCGGGGTTGTAGAAGGTTGGAATGATTTTGTCGAAAGCAAGGATGATTTCCTTTGACGCATCTTCGATCAGATTCGTATTCATGATAAAAATAAAATCATCGCCACCGATATGTCCTATGAAGCTATCATGGTGTTGCCTGTTTTTCACAATATTCAAAATAAGACGACCGGTAATTTTAATGACTTCATCACCTCGACTGAACCCGTATTGATCATTAAACGGCTTAAAATGATCAAGGTCGGCATATGCCAGGGCGAATAACCGGCCCTCATCGAGCCTGTTCTGTATCTGCCTTGTAATTGAGATATTCCCCGGGAGCCGAGTCAGCGGATTAATCTCAACGCTTCTCTCAGCTCTGGTTATGCAGAGGGATGCCCGAACCACAAGCTCTCTTTCCATATGAGACAACCATACGTAATCTTCGACAAACAGTGAATCCCATTGTTTGAGGGTGTAATCATCCGATAGAATGGCAAGAACGGGCAACTGATTAAACATGGGATCATTCTTCAGATTGTTAAGCACATCAATGGTAATCGAATCCCCTGCTTTGATGTCGATGATGAGGAGGGTTGAAACGTCGTAGTATATATGATCAAGGGCGGACCGAATTGAGTTGAAGGTAACAACATCGTAGCGATCCTTTAATAGTCTCTCGGCAATGCTGTGTACAACCACATCCGACGATATGAGCATGACGTTTTTTTTCATAACGATGAAGGTTCCTCTGTGAGCTCCATGACATCTTCCATTTCCTCAAGGGTTTCTTTTATGTCCGACTCGCTGAAATTGAGCAATTCATAAGCACGGGGGTTGACGACAGGTACGGAATAATCGCCGGGAAAGCCGATGCCCCGTGCTCTGACGATTATATCCGATAAGTGAACAAGGGCCGTTTCTTTTGGAGCAGTTCGCGATCTCATGGGATCGTGGTGATTCTTGATCATTTCCGACAGTCTTATGGGGAAGTGCCATTTTTCCGCTAGCCACCCTCCAATTATGCCATGATTGACCGGGAAGTATCCTTTTTCCTCCTCGACAACCGTTGTTCCCCGATCCCCGGCTCGGTTCATGATCATTTCGTATTCCTTGCGATATGATTGAATCAGGATGACTTTTCCAATATCATGAAGCAAGCCGGCTGCATAAACTTCCTCCGGTTCGGGTATTTTCTTTCTCTGGGCGAGAATGCGTGCCGTGAGGGCGCATGCAAGGGAGTGATTCCACAGTCCCGACATGGCTTCCTCCATAAATTCCGACACGGAAACACCAATGAGCAGTCCTTTGACTACATTGAGTCCGAGTAGAACCGTGGCATGAGAAACAAGGGAAATTCTCCCCGGGAAACCATAGACCGCTGAATTAATCATTTTGAGAATTTTTGTTGTCAGAGCAGGGTCATTGGATATAAATGCACTGATTTCATTCAGTGAGATGTTAGGTTTTCCAATAATTTCAGATATCTGCTTTATCTTCTCGGGGATCGTCGGAAGATTATTTATGTTTTCCACTTTTCTTCGCAAGCGATCGATGCTCAGCTCATTCATGGATATCCTCGATATGTTCTCTTACCAGTCGCTTAATCAACGCCATATAGGGCTCGGTATCTCTGTCCTGAAACCTCAGGTCCAGCTGTCTCAGCAATGTTTCCTTCGTGATGCCATCTTCTCGAGGTGCATCAATGACTACATCGGCAATAGTGAGGTTTTTGATTTTTGCAATCAATCTGTCAGTCAGTTCGGTGCCCTCGCCGAGTAGTGTCGTCATGTCTTTGATGACTGGTTTTGCCAGTTTCATTCCAGGACGCAGACTATCCACTGAAACACGTCTCATGGTTATCGATCCTCCCGCTGAATGGTATATTACCTGGGAAGTTTTGCAAACTCCTTATCATGATTGATAATATTCGTGAATGTATTGCACGACGCAATGCTTCTTGTCAACCGGTAACAGACTCCTTCTCAAATTCGTTTTCATTGCTACTATCGAACTTCTTGATAACACTGCAGCCTGCTGAAGACAATTCCAAAGTTTCCTTTTGTTTTCAGACGGCCGGAATCGCTTGCCCTTAACTGTGTATTGATTTATCAGCAGTAAGTGAAGCGGATGCATTCGATATGTGATGTCTTGAAATCCATCATTAATGGATTTTCATTCTGTATCAGAAACAATATCGAGGAGAGTCTGAGTAATATCTCCTGTAAAATGATAATTCATTATAAACTATCAATAAAAATTGCGGTGATGATGTGTGTGGAATCGTCACAGGTGATTGCAAAATGAAATAAATGCCGAGGCGGATTTTTAATTTATCTTGACTCACGGCCATTCCTGTATATAGGGATAATGCACAAACAGTATAACGATTCATGGAACTAAGGAGTGAAACACGATGCAATCTAATCCCCTTGACACGATTATGAATCCCTCTTCGATCGCATTTGTCGGGGCAAGCAATAATGTTTTTAAAATGGGAACGATTCAATGTCTCAACTTGATCGGTAACGGCTTTCCCGGTGAAATTCTCCCTGTTCACCCTCGGGATAAAATGGTTCTCGGCAGGAAGGCGTATGCTTCCGTCGGCGATCTTCCTTATGCTCCGGACCTGGCAGTGTTGGTGGTCCCCACGCGACTTGTTCCTGAATTTCTGGAAGAATTTGGCAAGATAGGAACACGCCATGCCATAATTATCAGTGGAGGTTTCAGTGAAACAGGAACGACGGGACGGGATCTGGAGCGGATCATCACCGAGATTGCACGGCGATATTCGATGAGATTTTTAGGACCAAACTGTGTCGGGATCATTAACACACAGCTTCCCCTGAATCTCACGGTTGCGCCGGTCCACGACCTTAACGGCAAGCTTGGAGTGGCATCACAGAGCGGTACGTACATAACACAAAATCTTTCATATCTTCATAAGCATGGTATCAAGATCAGTAAAGCAATCAGTATCGGCAACGGTGCCGATATCGATATCGTAGAGTGTCTGAAGTTTCTGGGAGAGGACGATGCAACGAAGGCAATTGCGCTGTATGTCGAAGGGATTGCCCGAGCGGGAGATTTTCTCGACGTGGCGCGCTGGGTGAGCTCCCGGAAGCCCATTATTGCACAATACGTGGGTGGCACGGAAGCGGGGGCTCGGGCGGGATCGAGTCACACCGGCGCCATGGCGGGTCCGGACTATATCTACAAAGGTCTCTTCGAGCAAGCAGGCATTATACAGGTCAATTCCATTGAAGAAGTGTTTAAAGGAGGATGGGTTCTGGCTTCGCAGCCGCCCCTCAAAGGATCTCGGATAGCCGTATTAACAAACTCGGGAGGTCCCGGTACGGGGATTGCGACGACGTGCAATCTGTGCAAGCTTGACGTTCCCGAATTTTCCGGTGAAATTCGGGATCAAATAGGTGAGTACATTCCCGATCAGGCAAGCGCACGGAATCCCGTTGATCTGACATTTCATCTTGACATGTCGATACTTGCCGACAAACTGCCTCGGATTGTTTTTGATGCCGATGAGATAGATGGTGTTATTATCCATGGAATCATTGATACCGGTTTTTTTAATGAGATTTATCCTCTTGTTGCGCATGTTATGGATATTCCCGATGGACGGCCTGTTCATGTTCCCGAAACGGATCTGACATCTCTCGTGGAGATGCCGCATAAACATGGCAAGCCTTTAATTGCATCGTCTTTCTTCGGAAAGGAGGATCATTGCGTTCGAGTTTTCCACGAACATGACATTCCCGTTCTCGACGCGCCGGAGAAAGCCGCTCGCGCAATGGGCATCCTCCACCAGTATAGTAAAATCAGAAATCGTTCCGGCTTAGAAATACCGCCACGAATGGAAGTACCTTCCGATGCACGAAATTACATAAGGAAGAGCAATGCCGACCTTGATGAATATCAGGCAAAAAAAATTCTCAAGTCATATGGTATCCCCACGACAGAGGAGCGGATCGTTATTACGATCGAAGATGCTCTGTCCGCTGCTGATGCGGTCGGATTCCCTGTCGCTCTGAAGGCATGTTCTTCCCGTATTCTTCATAAAACGGAAGCGGGGATGGTACACCTTAACATTCAAACTGATGACGCACTACGGAAGGCCTTCCTATCAATACGGGAAAGAGAACCGGATGTGGCGATTCTGGTGTCGGAAATGCTTCACGGAGACAGGGAGTTCATGGCGGGAATGAGCCGTTTCCGCGGATTTCCACCCTGTATCATGTTCGGAGTCGGCGGAGTATTTGCGGAGGCACTGAAGGATCGGACAATACGCATGTCACCGTTGAGTTATCATGATGCTTATTCAATGATAGCTTCAATCAACGCGAATGTGCTACTCGGTTCATATCGATCCATGACACCTGTTGATGTGGATGCCATGGCAAAAATTCTCGTGACCCTTGGTGAACTGGCGCTGCATTTTCCAGTCATACAGGAAATGGATCTCAATCCGATCATCATCGTCAACGGCCAACCGAAGGTGGCTGACGCGCTGATTGCAATGCAGCAGAGACAAACAGACGCATGATTGGATTAACCGCACAGGGGCGGGGTGCGCAATCGCGCGGAAATGTGAAACCGTTGACCCGGGAGGGTGACGAATCGTGTGCCAAAACTCGTCTCTTGGATTTTGATTGTCGTGATTCGGTTATCACCCCGAACTCGAAAACGCCGCTTCCCGGTTCCAATATCCTTTGCCAGCGGCCCTTGTGGCTTTACCGCAGTAGGTTAATGGTCCTGTGATGCCTCTTCTTCAAAAGAATAAATTGATCGGGACCTGTCTTCTTTACTAGAGTTTAGAGTTTCCTTATATTTTTTGTTCTTTCAAAATAGCATACCTCGGTATCGCCGTTTTTGTAAACGGCCTGCAAGTCCTTGATTGTTCGGCTATACCGCTATTGTTCAGGC
>DSDU01000007.1 GCA_011056835.1 Deltaproteobacteria bacterium | reverse complement strand
CAGCCTTAACCGGTGTCGCAGAAGCGATCAGTTCGGAAGCCTATCAAATTCCCGTCACGGATGTGATACCTGAGGAGGAGCAGGAAGATGATCGATTTGAGGTGCAGGATGAATCGCTTTTGATAGATTTTATAACCGAAGGTCTGGAGTATATCAGTGAAATTGAAGTCAATGTATTGAATCTCGAACAGAGCCCCGAAGATAAAGACTATATCAATGCTGTTTTCAGACCGTTTCATTCTATAAAGGGTGTGGCAAGTTTTCTCGATTTGAAGGAAATACGCGAACTCGCCCATAATCTTGAGACGCTTCTTGACAGGGTACGAAGCGGAGAATTGCCCGTCAATTCAGCACTCATCGACATTATTCTTGATGGCGCCGATGTCCTGAAGGATATGATCGAGAGTCTGAAGGAAGTTCTGGAGGGAACCCGGAGTCATCCGTTGCGGCCCGATACTGCAGAATTGCAGAGTCGGATTCAAAACATTGACAGGTCCGTCGATGACGATGGAGAAATAAAAAAATTGGGAGCCATTCTTATTCAGGACGGCGCCATCTCTGAGGATCTCCTTGAGGAGACACTGCATGATCCCGCAAAATCGACGACGAAGAGGATCGGAGAAAAGCTGATAGAAGACGGCAAGGTAACGCCGAAGCAGGTTTCGAAGGCATTGAGGAAGCAGGTTCAGCAGACAACGGCAACCAACACGATCCGGGTTGATGTGAAGAAACTGGACGACCTTATCGACATGATCGGAGAACTGGTCATCACGCAGGCGATGATCAAGCAGAATCAGACCATTCTTAAGAGTTCCGACCGCAAGCTTGTCAGTGATATTTCGCAGCTGGCCAGCATTACATCGGAACTTCAGAGAACATCAACAAGCTTGCGGATGATTCCGATTAAACAGACATTTCAGCGTATGGCACGTCTCGTCAGGGATCTTACGAAAAATGTGGGAAAGAATGTGACCATCAATCTCTCCGGAGAGGAAACAGAAATCGATCGAAACATGGTCGAAGAGATCTACAATCCCCTGGTCCATATGATCAGAAATTCGGTAGATCACGGTATCGAAACTCCCGATGAACGAATTAAATCAGGAAAGCCGGAAAAAGGCCTTATTGGGTTGAGAGCATATCACAAAGGTGGCAACATAGTTATTGAGATTACCGATGACGGCAGGGGACTTAAAAGAGACAAGCTGGCGAAGAAAGCCATTGAAAAGGGTCTGATTAAAAGTGCAGACAACATGTCGGATCATGAAATATTTAAGCTCATATTTCATCCGGGATTTTCTACCGCAGAAAAAGTTACCGACGTTTCCGGCCGTGGAGTCGGCATGGATGTGGTGAAGCAGGCAGTGGAAAAATTGCGTGGGAAGATAGAAATCAGCAGCACAGAAGGAAAGGGTACCACATTTGCGACACATTTCCCTCTGACAATGGCAATCATTGATGGAATGATTGTCAGAGTGGGACAGGAAAAATATATTATCCCTGCGACGGCAATACGCCAACTTCTTCGTCCGCTCAATACCGCTTACAACAATGTGGTCGGTAAGGGTGAAATGTTGAATGTTATGGGGAATCTGCTGCCGTTGGTGCGGCTCCATGACATCTTTAACATCGAATCTGCGTATAAAAATCCATGGGAGGCGCTCGTCGTCGTTGTGGAGGCGGAGAATCGATCCAAGTGTTTGATGGTCGATGAAGTGCTCGGCAAGGAAGAAGTCGTCATAAAAGGGCTTGGGGACGGTTTGAAAGATATTAAGGGAGTGTCAGGCGGTGCAATACTCGGTGATGGGAATGCCGGTCTTATTCTGGATCCTGAAAGTCTGTTCGTGCTGAGTGAAAACTGAGGAAGCTGAATGCAATACACCAACTACGGTAATATTTGAATTTAGAGGAGATGACTCATGGACAAGAGCAGCAAGATACTCGTTGTTGATGATTTTGCGACGATGAGAAAAGTTATTCGAAACCTTTTAAAACAGATCGGTTTCGAAAATATCGCAGAGGCTGAGGATGGTGAAATGGCCCTCAAGGAATTGAAGTCTCAGCATATTTCCTTCATCATTTCTGATTGGAATATGCCGAATATGACGGGTCTCGACCTTTTGAAGGCAGTGCGCGCCGATGGTGACCTGTGCAAAACGCCCTTTTTGATGGTGACGGCCGAGGCACTTCAGGATAACGTGGTGCAGGCGGTGAAGGCAGGAGTTGATAATTATATAGTCAAACCGTTCACCGCTGAAGTTCTGAATGAGAAAATAACCGGGATCATTGCAAAATATAAAAAGTAGTGAAAAAGAAAGTGACGAACAATGAACGTACAATTCATAAACCCTTTTTTAGAGGGAACGATCACCGTCCTGCAAACCATGGCTTTTATCGTACCGAGAGCGGGCAAACCCTATCTTAAAAAGGAAAATCGAGCGAAGGGTGACATTTCGGCAATTATCGGAATTACGGGTTCCGTTGTCGGCTCACTTGCTTTAAGTTTCAGCGAGACATGCATTATAAAGATCGTATCAAATATGCTCGGAGAGGATATCAAGACTCTCAACGGTGATATAAAAGATGCTGTGGGGGAGATAACCAACATGGTGTCGGGTGTGGCCAGACAGAAATTGGAACAGGATGGTGTTGTCCTCAAAGCTGCCATTCCGACGGTTGTAACAGGTAAAAGTCACACTATTTCTCATGTGCTCGGCGGACCAAGCATTATCATACCGTTTGAGACGGATGATGGTCCCTTTGTCGTTGATATCTGTTTTGGTGAGTCTAACGGTCAGGCACATCAATCGTGATATGAATGATTTATTCGATAAAGTGCAAACGCAGTCGGGGTCCTGAGTGGAGAGACAGTGTTCCGTTGAGGAAAAAACGCATGTATGAAAGTTTTTCATGAGCATCTGATGTTATCAATGGTAATAATCGTCAATTTTTGATAAAAATACCATCGCTGTCGATGCCGGTTATTGAAAGACCTCGAGAGCATGGACCCTTCATGCGGCAAAACCGAACAGGCAAAGTGAAGGGTTGCGGCGCATATCGAAAGGCAAATATCCGATACTACAATTTCGGCATTCATCTTTGAGTATCGAGTCTTCTTTTCCTTGCTCCCGTGCGCTGATATGATCATTACATAAAACATTTTAAGTGATAATACGGGCCGATGGTGGTCTGTTACGGTATGGGAGCATTAATCCGGGAAGGATCTTCGCCATAATCTGATCGCACGGGAGGAATTTGTGAAAACAATAAGGATTCGTGACGAAGAAATCATAATGGGTAACGAGAACATTCTCCTGGTTGATGATGAAGATGCAGTATTAGAGGTGAACCGGGAGATTCTCAAGACACTCGGATATCAGGTGATTGCCGCAGGCTCAGGGAGTGAAGCAATAGAACTTTTCCGGGACGGAAAGGGTATCGATCTTGTGTTGCTCGATATGATCATGCCGGGCATGAGCGGCGCCGATACCTTCGATGTCCTGAAATCAATTAATCCAAGCATAAAAGTGATTCTATTGACTGGTTACAGTCTTGACGGCCAGGCCGCAAGGATTCTGGAGAATGGGTGCAACGGATTCATCCAGAAACCCTTCCGAATATCGAATCTGTCACATATGATTCGAAAGGTCCTCAATAACGGATAGCAGATCGTTCGGGGTAAGGCGTTTCGCGACCTCACGTTGCTTATCCGTCCCGAAGTCCCCCATGTCCTTCATCTTTTGCGACCCCATATCGTTTTGACCATCGGCGCAGTTTCTCAAAGGCGTCTTCAACAGCCTTGAAAAGGGTGTCAAGTTTGATCGGTTTTGTAAAGTAATCATCGAAGCCCGCTTCCCGGCATTCTTCTATATCAAAAAGCGTGGCCCACCCCGTTATTGCATAGATGATTGAGAGCGGTTTCAGCATTCGGATCTGCCGGCACAATTCGATGCCATTCATGCCGAATAGTTTCAGATCAAGGAATATCACATCAATCGTGTCATGTGTCAGAATATCGAGAGCATCCGTGGCGCTTTCCACGGATCGAACGGCATATCCTGCATCACCAAAGATTTCTTCGAAGAGATTTCTCACTGCCTCGTCATCATCAACAATCAATATTTTTTTCTCCATGATACCTAAGTCCTCTGCTGATTGGTCATTATCGGGGGGAATCGCTGAGCTGATGCTTCACATCGCTGCGGGTCACAGGATTATTATCATTATCGGTAATGGATTTCCAGTGCTTTTGCTTCAGAATGAAGCTGCTGTTACCATAGGACATTCCGGACACCTTTGTATATAACATTATGACAACGCAGCCCGACGGAAATCATGACGGAACAGCCTCGTCACGAAAATCCACCTTCGTGGATATACCGAAAGACACGGTTGGGATGTGTCAATGTAATAAACCAGATTTAAAGATGTTTTCAGAGAGTTCAGGGGCGATACGGAGGTGCTCGTACGGTTGGGACAATAACTGTGATTCATTTATGAGGGTTCTTCAGCATGGGTGTTATTGAATCCACCGTCGAGGGACACCGGGACAAGGCGGAAGATCATAAGCTGCTGCTTACGAACTTACGAGTTATTTTCTCCCCATCGCTCATGATTCCAATGGATTTCATGTCCTTTTCATACGGATATTTCTCTCAAAGGTCTCTTCTGCTCGTTTCTTCAGAACCATGTGTTGAATTGCAAATGCTCAAGTTTTGTTCTGCGAATGTCGAATATAAAGCTGTACACATCCGGTTACATAAGTCAGCGGTGCATCCGATAGAGTATATTTCATGATAAATGCCTTTTGTCTATGAACAGAAATAGCGAAAACGTGATAAAGAAGATAGCCGTCCTTTTTACGGATATTACGGGATCGACCGATTTCTTCAAATCGTACGGCAATGTTGCCGGGCGACAGATGCTTCATAAGCATGAAAGTATCGTTGCCAGTACGATAACTGAATATGGCGGTACTGTCGTTAAGAATATCGGAGATTCCGTAATGGCATATTTTTTCAGTCCGGAAGAAACGGTTAAAACCGCCGTCAGGATTCAGCAGAAATTTAAGAGCTATAATAAAGATGCTCCACCGGGAAATCAGATCCATATTCGAATCGGTATACATTTCGGTGAAGGCATTGTCGAAGATGACGATATTTTCGGGGATGTGGTCAATGTCGCCTCAAAGTTGACAAACCTTGCCGATGGAGATAAGATACTGACGTCCGAGGAAGTATCGAAGTCAATGAATAATCTGGCGGATGTCCGGTTTGAGGTAATTGATCTTTCAGGTCGTCAGGGCATGCCGAAAGGCCTGACGGCTTATCAGGTCCTCTGGAAGGATGGTGCCGACTTTGAACCGGTCAGTGCAATCGTTGTCTGCGTCAAGCCGATATGGGAACTGGGCATTGCAACTTTCGATAAAATCTGGAGAACAATTCTCGAAGAGCGGGGAGAGCTTTGGAGCGATAAAATACAACAGGAAAAAATTCTGTCTGACCGCTCGGTAATCCTCATTGTTTCTAAACCGGATGCCGCCATCGAGATCTCTTACAATGTTCTTCAATATGTCAGGGAAAGAATTCCAAAAGATCAAACACCCCGGGTGTTGCCGGTCCAGATCGTCATCGATGCGGGGCCCTATCTTGGAACGGACAGGCTCAATCTCGACAGCTTCAATGTCCGCTGGGGAACAATTAGCCCCGGTTCAATCCATATTTCCCGGAAGGCACACCTGATTATAGAAAAAGAAAATAACACGCCGTTTGTTCCTGTGCCATTGCAGCATACGGATCAGAATCAGCCATTCTTCGAAATTACAATTGATGAGTCTCGACCGGATAAAAGCCCCCTCCTTTATTTATACCAGAACGCATTCCTTCGGGGAGTCCATGCTCCGTGTTTTTATTGCGGAAGTACGATGCACGACATTCCCAACTGTCCTTCAAAGAATCTCATGGAACTGACGAACGCTATTACAAAGTTCGGGTATTTATCGTTTGAGACCATAAACAGTAAATTTTTAATGTACCTGGGTAAAAAACAGTCCGAGCTTAATGCAACTCTCAAGAGAAAGGAAAGTGCCGATGTTCAGGACTTGTTGCCTCATTTTGCATTCTATGATTTGAAGAGGTATGTTCAGCTTCGATTCTTTAAACATATCTGGGATACCACGACGAATGACTGGAATAAAGTAACCAAAGCGGCTCTCGTAGAGGGAGGAACAGGCGGTTATGTCTGGTTGGCACAGGACTGTATTCGCGTTTCCAACCTTAGCCAGGCGGAATCTCTCTTACAGACCAGCCTGGAAAGAAATCCAAAGGATTATAAGGTTTACTGTGCTCTGGGGTTTCTGAACCTGGAAAGGAACAGGGGCTTAAGCGCCGAATATTATTTCGAGAAAGCGTTAAATAATGCCAGGATGAAACCGCAGAAAATATTTATTCTTCTCCTCCTGTCTCGATTATATTATCTGACTGATGAAATTGATAAAGCATATGATAAAGTCAGAGAGATAAACTATATCTATCCTCATTGTGCCGAAGCAGCGTATCAGGATATTCTCCTGGCATTCAAGCAGGGCAGAAAGGCTTTGGCACTTGAGCGACTTCTCGATCTTGTCAAGGCTGATAGAGATTACTATGTCAGCGCTTTGATTGATCCTGATCTTGCTCCGTTCAGCACCCTCATCCATCCCGAACTCTATAAAATATTTCTCAAGGTTAAAGAGAGGGCATCGCGGCTTGCGGAAGCTGCTGAAAAAGGATTCGATACATTCAGAAAATTACTCGGAGAAAAAGATGATGATGTCAAGAAGGTTTCGGTGTTGGTATCCGATCTTCGCAAGCTTTCATCAACTGATAGTTATTTCGGTTATCTCGATGTAGTTCATCAGTCAAAGATTATCAGGAACATCTGCACTACTGTTATACAGCGACGGGAAAATGAATTTGTCGGCATGCTCAAGGAACTGGATGTTCGCTTGAAAAAAAACCGGGAATGTGCCGAGAGATATCATTTTCGAATGTTTTCCTCATCGGCACATGAGCTTCTGCACCCAATCGGTCGAAGAATTGATCAAATCAGAGATATGGTAAAATCTAAACGTTCCGACATTTTTGCGGATGTTTTGCGCCTGTGCGAGGAGGTTTCACAAGAACTTGACAGGGCCGAACCGAAATTGAGACGTTTGAAACGTTATGAAACGATAGTCATGTTTCTTTCAATCTTTCTGAGAAATTCCTTCGTCATTCTTGCGGTTATTTTGTTTATCGCCCTCGTTGTCTTCCCGAACATGATTTATTATTGCAACATTTTGCTGCCTGATTTTATTCTGATGAATATTGACAGTATGTGGATGTATCAGAAGCAACTTATTTCGTTCGGAATAATCGGCGGTTTGCTGCTTTCCGTGTGCAAGTCATTAAAGGGAATGCTTAAATCGTCGTGATGAGCCCACTCGCAGGGTGGTACACTGAAGAAACTGCCTGTTCTGACAGACGCGCTTACGCTGCAACGGAGATGCATTACCCCCGCAACAATTCACGTTGTCTCTTGAAAACATATTTTGTAATAATTTCTTCGTCACCGCGGGTGAGATTGATGAATTTGACAGATGTGACGTATTTCCCGTCTTGATCTGCTTCCACATCCGACAGGACGACTTCACCTAGAATATTAAGCGGTGTTTCCATTGTCAGTGGTAGTATGAGCCTGATAGCGATTATGCTTCCAATGGGAAAGTGATCATATGCCTTGAATCGCATGCCTGAAGCGCTGATATTAATGCTTTCAAAGCATTCAGGGCAGACTTTCTTAACGTTCGTGCCGTCGAGAGTTTCCAATATCTTATCGACCTTGCAATTGAGTCGATGCAGAAGTTCATAGAGTGTTTCAAGAGTCACGTTTTCAATTTCAGGCAATTTGTATGTTTCGCCGAATGCTTTCTCAAAGATAACATGCGTGTTTTTCATGTTTTGTCGATAGCGCTCATTTTCTACGGGACTATAGATGATTTTGAGAACATCATCCACCCGTGCATGATTTCTCCGGGAGACACGCGTGGCGTGAACGGTGGGGAAATCTCTTGATTCCGTAATGCTGAAAAGGATACCCTTGTTCTGTACGTATAGGTATATGTCGGTGCCGGGCGATAGCGTCATGGATTTGTCGGGTACATCAACCTGAAGTGTGACCGTATCATTCGATGTATCCATGATAAGAGCTTTTGTATCAATAATTCTGTTATCGTGAGAGAAGCTTATATCGACTGTTGTTTGCGCCAGGAGATGGTGAGACACGCCGTTGGACACTGCCATGTTCGATTCCTTTCAAATTTATGAAAGAACAATGCAGTAAATGTGCCAGTAGGGGTGTTACTCAAAGAGCAACAAGGCGGCCGCTCGTAATTTCTTTCCCAAAAGGCTGTAGATTATTCGGGGGGGTGCAATACTACTGAATAGTTGCTATAAATGCATCAACGACTTCCTTATCAAATTGAGTATAAACATTCCGTCGGAGTTCTGCGATTGCCTTCTCCACAGGCAGTCCCTTTCTATACGGTCTATCGCTGGTCATCGCATCGTATGCATCGGCCACTGACAGGATTCTCGACAGACGGGGAATCTCTTCGCCTGAAAGGCCGTCGGGATAACCTTTTCCGTCCCATCGCTCATGGTGGTGCCTGACGATCTTCCGTTCCGTCTCGAACAGTTTGATGGATTTCAGGATGTTTTCGCCGATTTCCGGATGGGTTTTGATTGTGTTGTATTCATCGTCAGTTAAACCGCACGGTTTCAGCAATATACTGTCAGGTATGGCGATTTTGCCGATATCGTGAAGAATCGAAGATATTTCGAGGCATTCAATCTCACTGGTGGATAAATGCATTGACTGTGCAGTTATGACAGAAAGACGGGTCACATTAACCGAATGCCGTTCGGTATACTGGTCTCGCACATGAATTGACCGAACCAGTGATTTGAATGTGTCGATTATGCTGGTGAATATACTTTCATAAAGGATTCTGTTCTCAAGATTTAGAGAGGCTCGCGTTGTGAGGCTCGAAATGTAATTGAGGTCGCGCTGGGTAAAACAGTTGTCACTTTCCTGATTCGTCAGGTTGAGAAGGCCGAATATTCTGTTCCTTATCATTAAAGGAACGCAGAGAAAAGATTTATACGGATCGTCTTTGCTCATGGCGGTCCTGATCAACGCCTTTCTCGTTTCTAACACTTCATTGAAGACGGGTTTCCAGAAGGGGAGAAGCGCATCAAGGGACGCGATTCCACCTCCATTATATCCTTTAACGATTTTAGGATGAAAGATTAGATTTTCTTCGTCAACGAGAACAAGGGAACAGATTTCCCCCGGTGCGATAGTCATTGCCAGTGCCACGATTTCGTCAAAGATGTCATCGTTGCTTCCCCCCGACTTTTCAATGCTGTCATAAATATAGCTGATGGTGGACAGCTCCCTGACTTTTTCAGCCAGACGGGAGTTATTTGTTTTAATGTCTAATTCTCTGTCAGTCAGGATCATTTTTTCGTTGAGATAGATTTTTACCTTGAAAATCAGGTCGTCAATTTTGAACGGTTTTGTCAGGAAATCGACAGCACCGTATTTCATGGCTGAAATGGACACATCGATCGAAGGATATCCCGTAATGATGATAACTGACGCGGCGGGGTGAATTTCCTTGATTTTATGCAACAATTCGATCCCATTCATGCCGGGCATCTTCAAATCACTGATAATGAGATCAAAGGATTTCTTGCTGATCAGTTCGAGCGCCTGAAAGCCGTTCTCAACCTCAGTGATCATCTCAATTCCTTCAGCTTGGATCGCATCGGCTATGAGGGTTCTTGTGGAACTGTCATCATCGACGATTAAAATTGAATGCATAAGTCTTCTCCGGCAGAGTGCGGTATTTTTGTGAAAATGACATCAGCGTTCTGAATATCAACAACTGCGGTGTTCCGCGGATGTCGGTGGTACCACTAAGGGGGTGGTGGAATGTAAAATCAAAACAGAAATAGTGAAAATACGATGTCGGGTACTTATATTTGCTTCCGGCCATATGCGCAGGCCGTCATACCGATCATGACACGCGAGGTGCGATCCCCATGTCCTCCTATGCGTAGCGTTTCGAGAAAAACCTATGGCCCGTCGAACATGATCGGCGGACATAGTCTCGATTGAGGACAGTGCAGGCATCAAGCGGAAACATTCACGCCACAAATTATATGCCTCAAGGATTGGGCGTCCATGAAGCCTACTTCTCATTATTCTGCAATATAATATCCAACAAGCCGTATGAGATTTTTTCGTAGGCTTTTGAATTGCCGTCAGATGACGATATCGTGACGGTATCATGGTATTTTGCCGATTCATTGATTATTTCGGACACCGATCCTTTTGCGGCGTTCTGTTTGTTGTATGCCCGTAGAACACCTTCAATCTTGTAAGATGAAATTGACACAGCGGCCTCACAGAAAGAAATCTCGTACACTATTTTATCGGTCGTATTTGCATTTATCTTTAAAATATTTTCACCACGGGAATCATGCGCGTCGCTCATGGAATAATTGCAGATATTATTTGACTATTATGATTTTTTTGTTTACATCCCGACTACGGCAGTGTAAATATTTTGACGGTCATGGGCCGGAAACGTTTCTGCCGTCAGCAGAAAAGTGGGGAAGGAAGTCAATGAAGACAGTCAAGATACTGATTGCTGAAGATAACGATTTGAACAGACTTAATCTCTCTGAATTGTTATCGGATACCACCGGTTATGATGTTACGGCGGTTCGGGACGGTAAGGAAGCAATGGAGATTTTTCCACTTGATAAATACGATATCGTCATAACAGACCTCAAAATGCCGCATATTGATGGCCTGCAGCTCCTCGCGTTCATCAAAGAGATTAATCAGGATGCCGTTGTTATCATCATGACCGGCTATGCAACGGTAAGCAGCGCCGTTGAAGCAATGAAGCTCGGAGCTTTTGATTATATAACCAAACCTTTAAAAGACGACATTGTCCTGCTTACTGTAAGCAGGGCACTTTCATTCGTTCGATTAAAAGAAGAAAATATAGCGCTGAAAGATCGTCTCAAGGAGAAATATGACTTTGGAAAAATGATCGGATACAGCGAGAGCATGAAGAAAGTATTTGAAACAATTAAGAAAGTTGCATCAACGGACAGTACCGTTATCATATATGGAGAGAGCGGCACCGGGAAAGAGCTCGTGGCGAAGGCAATTCATTTCAACAGTGATCGTAAGTCCAAGCCGCTGGTGACGGTAAATTGCGGCGCTATTCCCGAGGAACTCCTTGAGAGCGAATTGTTCGGTCATGAAAAAGGTGCCTTTACCGGGGCGATCAGGAGCAGAATCGGTCGGTTTGAATTAGCACAGGAGGGGTCGATCTTCCTGGACGAAATCGGCGATATGAGCCCGTCCCTTCAGGTTAAACTGTTGCGGGTCATACAAGAACGTCAATTTGAACGAATCGGTGGAATGCGGACGATTGATGCGGATGTGAGGATAATCGCGGCGACACACAGAGACTTGGAAGAGGCGGTCAAGGGCGGTAATTTCAGAGAGGACTTGTTTTATCGTATCAATGTTATTCCCATCCATATTCCGCCGTTGAGAGAAAGAAGAACGGATATTCCCATCCTCATGGGTCACTTTCTGAGAACGTTCAATAACCTGAAAAAGAAACGGGTTAATGGGCTGACCCCGGAGGCTATGAATTACATGAATGAATATGCATGGCCGGGAAACGTCAGGGAATTGCAAAATACCATGGAGATGCTGATTGTCATGAAGGAAGAGGGATCCATCGACGTGGATGATTTGCCTGAACGTATATATCGCAACGCGGGAGGAACACATGTCATCAAATCCGGGTTGGAAATTCCGGAAGAGGGGTTAAATCTCAATGAGGCGGTTACATTGTTTGAGAAAAATATACTTTTAAAAGCCCTTGAGAAATCAGGGGGTGTAAAAAATAAAGCGGCACAGCTCTTGAAGCTCAATAGAACCACCTATGTGGAGAAATTGAAGCGATACAATATCACGTGACCAAGAGTATCCCATATCATCCGTTCGCTCGTTCATCCCCCGTATAAATGTTCGTAGCAACGCTGTGGCACTGCTCCAATAATCTGTATTAATCTCGATGCCCCAAATCAAAACTCCAAAAAAACGGCATGTCAAGGCTCAGGTAAAGGCCAAGGCGTAAACGCGACACCTTTTAGAGAATGTCAATTCTATGTTCACCTATCATGCCATTGTCATTAATTATACACGGCGGATAGCTCGATAAGTACCCTCTCTTCAATTTCTATACTTTTGATTACATGATCCCTGCAAACGTCAAATAATTGGCTTTCCTATATGATGGTTTGACATATATCGGACCTCACTCCGCTCCCGGATCTCAGCAATACCAGCCTCTCACTGAATACTGCAATGCGCAACCGGATGGTATGTTACTTGCTATTACCTTTTTCGGAAATAATTCAACAGTCACTGGTGTCACGAGCATGTCGGAAATACATACCAAGAAGATACGTCCTATCACTACGATTGTGATGATGATTGCGGCCTTTCTCTGCCTCATGACTATCCCCTCGACTGTCGCGGGGAGTCAGAAAGATGCAACCTGCTATGCCGTCCATGTCGCGTCATTCAGGACTATTTCCGGTGTTTATGAACTCATCGAGTCCCTGAAGAAGGAGGGTATTCAGCCCTTTTATGTTGATGCAGAGATCCCCGGCAAGGGGGTGTGGTATCGGGTCTTCACGTCTTTCTATGACAGCCGGGATGATGCGGTTGCATTCGCAGATCGTATGAAGGAACAGGGGGCTATCGAAGACTATCGAGTGATCGAAATCGAAAGAGGAGTTTTATCGGGTAATAAAGAAGATGAAATGAAGCCTTATGAATGGATTCAGGCAACTCACGACGAAAAACATGAAATCAAAGAAAACGAGGTTTCAGCATCAAGCGCGACGCAGATCAATCCTGATGCGCCACATTACCACATCAAACCGGTGTCGGAGGAGAAGATAAGGATTATTGATGTCGGCAAAGACGACGAGGCGCCGGAATATGAATCAGGACAAGACGAATCGGCGCTGAACCGATATCGTGCCATGCTTCAACGGACGGATCTTACGCCAGATCAGAAAGAAACAGCAGCGAGACATATGGCGGATTGCTATTTTCAAATCGGAATTAAAGGTGAAAGGGATGCATTTTTTCAGGCGATGGAGCACTACCGCAGCCTCATCAACATATATCCCGGTAATGCCGATACCACCGCTATCGCTCGTCTTCGCCTGGCTCAATGCTATGATCACGTGACGATGTACTACGAAGCCATCAGAGAATTACGGAATCTCATGTCAAAACATCCCGATTCATCAAGCTTCGGCAAAGCACTGCACCTCCTGGGCACAATATATTATAAGCAAAAAAAGTATGGGGAAGCTGTAAAGGAATTCAGGAACTACATACAACGTTACACGGATGCCGCAGATATCAAAACCACATATTTCACAGTTGGTGATTGTTATTCTCTCATGAATGAGAATGAGAGGGCTGATAGATGGTATCGTCATGCACTCGAACGATGGCCCGATGTAGAAAACTTGTCACAGAACGACCTCATGCGCCTGGGGATGCATTATTTCAGGAGCGGTCACTTTCAGCCGGCAATCAACACGCTTTTTGTCTACCTCAATTTGTATCCGGACCGGAAAGAATCGGGAGATGTCATGCTTACCATTGCCAAGGCATATATAGGCATGGGGGAGGTTTCACTGGGCTTGAAACTGCTCAGTCTCGTTACGGAACGATATCCCGCAACCGACGAAGCACATGATAGTGCCGTAACAATGGCAGACCTGGGGGTCACCCATCCCGGGATCAAACTGCCCCGATATATTCTTCCCGGTATCGCTCTTTATGATAATCCCCTTGATACGTACAGCAAAACAGCCGTTACATCATCCGATCCCGCTGTGAAGGAAGAACTCATGTTTCAAAGAGGCATTGCCCTGGCAAAGGCGGAACGGTATGAGGAGGCATTCGATGCGTTTGATGATATGCTGGATCAATTCAAACCGGGGAGAAAAACAAAGGAAAGCAGGAAAGAGTTGGTAAGTATGGGAGAAACCCTCGTTGATGGATGGTTTGGAAATCACGATTATGTGGCAGTGGCGGATCTTTATTTCAGGGTTCGTCGAAAAGGTCTCTTTCAATACGGGGGGTTCCCCATGCTGTTCAAGATTGGTACAAGTCTGAGAGAAATCGGATTACTCGGCGACGCTCGAAGAATATTTGAGGAAATGAAAAAGAAGAAGATGACGGATCATGAACGGGGACACATTCTGCTTTCCCTTGCACAGATCTATTTTCATGGCGGACAGTATGATGAGGCGGCAGAAGAGGCACAACTGATTATAAACAAGCGGGAGTTGTCGGATGAGTCGTGTTTACGAAAGGCACGAGAACTTATGGGAGATATCTGTTACCGAAAGGAGATGTATGAGAAAGCCGCCCGATTTTATTCAGAGATTATCACTTCGGGCGTTCCCTGGCGTACCATGGTTCAGATTTATAAAAAATATGCCGACGCTCTGAGAAATGGAGGATCCTTTCCGTCGGCGCTTGTGAATTATGAACGGGCGCTGAACAACGAAAGCGCCAGTATCGGAGATAACAGCGATTTTCGGGTCGGTTCGTTCATCGGCGTCGGCGAATGTTATTTTCACGAAGGCAGCTATGAGAAAAGCATCGACATGTTTAAGAAATCGCTGGATCACGCTTCCGCCGAGGGCAGTAATCTGTGGAGCCTCTACTGGATGGGGCGGGGTTATGTAAATCTGGATAACAACGCTGAAGCCGATCAGGTATTTGCTTCTCTGAAGGAAAAGGGGCAGGACGAATTTTGGACCGCTCTCGTCGATTATTGCATCGATGATAAATTCTGGGTCGAGCTGTATCGTCAATATACAAAAAACTGAAAGGAAGCCACGCAACTCAGCTTCCCTGTGTTCGTCATATGTGGGTTGTCGATCAATCGCGTGATCGGCATGCCGTTCACGAGAAACAGTACAATGTGCAGTGTAGCATTATGAAACCAAAATCGATTTTAGTTGTTGACGATGAATTATCCATGAGGACGACAGTTGCCGAGTCGCTTCTCGATAGCGGTTATGTCGTGGAAACGGCCGGGGATGGCGTCGAGGCTCTGAAAAAATTTGAAAGAGAAGCCTTTCACGTTGTGATCACCGACATACGGCTTCCCGGAATGAATGGGATTGACGTTCTTCGACGTGTCAAAGAAATATCCGTGGAAACGCCGGTTATCGTCATAACGGGATACGGAACGGTCAGTGCGGCTGTCGAAGCCATGAAAGAAGGGGCTTCCGATTTTATTATGAAGCCGTTCTCCTTGGATCATCTTGGAATGATTCTCCAAGACGTACTGTCGAAAAACGGCGGACAGGAAAAGCCGGTATCACCGGGAACAACGCACGGCAGCAGCTTTGTTACCCGGGATGAACGAATGGAATCTCTCTTGAAACTATTAAAAAATGTATCCGCAAGCTCATCAAGTATTCTGATCCAGGGAGAGAGCGGAACAGGGAAGGAATTGCTTGCCCGATACATCCATAACCAGAGCCAGCGGGCGCATATGCCGTTTGTCGCAGTCAATTGTGCAGCCATACCGCATCATCTCCTGGAAAGTGAAATGTTCGGTTATGAAAAGGGGGCGTTTACCGGGGCATCAATGAGAAAAGCAGGGAAATTTGAGCTCGCAAATGGAGGGACATTGCTCCTTGATGAAATCGGCGAGATGGATATTCAGCTTCAGGCAAAGCTCTTGAGAGTTATTCAAGAGTCTGAAGTCGATCGGCTGGGTGCAAAGGCGCCCGTTCCGGTGGATGTTCGTATCGTCTCAACAACTAATGCGGACTTGAAAGCCCGTATCGAAGAAAAGAAATTCAGAAGCGACTTGTATTATCGACTGAATGTCATACCGATCACCGTGCCTCCGCTACGGAATCGTAAAGGCGATATTGCGATATTGGCATCACACTTCATTCGGAAATACAGCAGCCGTAATGAAAAGATTCCCCCTGCATTATCAAGCAATGCCCTCCGACTGCTTGAACAGTATGAATGGCCCGGGAATGTAAGGGAGCTGGAGAATGTAATGGAGCGATCAGTTTTATTATGCGGCGAAAACGTTATCCGACCCGAGCATCTCTGTCTTGAACAGGATGATGCCTCTATCCCTTCGAGTGACGGGAGCGTCGATATTTCTGCTGTCGATGTCAAACGGTTTGACGGTATAACGCTTCGGGATGTTGAAAGAAAGCTTATATTCGAGACATTGGAACAAGTAAATGGAAACAGGACAAGGGCATCTGAAATTCTCGGCATCAGCGTGCGAACGATGAGAAACAAACTGAACGAATATAAGGATGATGAAGGCATCACCGATGTCTCATCGACAAAAGCCGATTCCCTGTAACATTAATGATGCAGGGATGGTACGGGGCTTGCATTCAATACATGCAGTGAGGTGATGAAATGGACCCATTATTTGATAAAACAATCGGAATGCTTTCAACCATGCTCGATTATCAGTCGAGACGGCATAAAATCGTCGCATCGAATATTGCCAACATTGATACACCGCAATACACCGCAAAAGATCTTGTCTTTCATATGGAATTGGACGACGCATTGCGGCGGCATGATAAACCGGTTGTAGTCAGGAGCAATGAAAAACATTTCCCCGGCGCACTCGGTCAGCCTGACAATGGGAATCTCGAGATTGTGGACTCCGGTGAAAAAGTGGATATCGACGGGGAAATGGGAAAGCTGGCTGAAAATCACCTCATGTATAATATGACGGCAGAGTTGTTGGCGAGAAAGTTCAGAAGTTTGAACACTGTTTTGAAGGAGGTTAAGTAATGGATTTCACGAACTCATTTAAAGTCTGTGCCTCAGGCTTTGCGGCACAGCGGGCGAAAATGGATGTTATTATTTCAAACCTGGCCAATGCTAATACAACCAGGATGCCCGATGGCGGGCCGTATAAGCGACAGATAGCGGTTTTTGCATCGGAACCCGTGGAAGGCAGCTTTGACAGCGTCCTGGGAGATTCCCTGCAGGTCGTAAAAGTCGACGGTATCGTCGAAGACGCGGACTGTCTGAAAAAAGTCTATGATCCGGGCCATCCTGATGCCGATGTAAACGGGTACGTCACTATGCCCGATATCAATTCGATCGTAGAGATGTCCGACATGATTATGGCAAACAGGGCATATGAGGCGTGTGTTACCGCCTTTGACGCGACCAAGAGCATGGCCATGAAGACGTTGGAAATCGGCAAATGATAGAGTGACAATTATTAATAATAGCCGTGTATGAACGCAAGGCCATGCAAGGTATCACGGTAAGGGGAATTTTAACTTGAAACTTCATAGCGGCACGCAGGGAAAATTTTATCAATGTCCGTTTCCGGTTCTGTCTGATCCGATGGTGCGGGTTAATCTCAAAACGGCGTGTGTGAAACGGCCACGACAATGAATATGAAAGGATAACAGGCATGTCTGAAATAAGCATTCAACCGGATCAACGTTTTGCCGCGCGTTCTCTGCAAAATAAGAGCGCCACGAAAGAAACAAATCATACGTTTGGTGATATGTTAAGTAATATGGTAAGCGATATCAATAAAATGCAGATAGATGCCGACGAGGCTATCGTAAAAGTCGAACTTGACGACGCCGCAAGCATCCATGACGCGATTATAGCGCTGGAGAAGGCCAGCATCTCTTTTCGAACAATGATGCAGGTCAGGAACAAAGTCGTTGAGGCGTATCAAGAGATCATGAGAATGTCGGTATAAAGGAATTCGCTATGGAATCGGTATTTCAATTTTTCAATCAGTTGTCTCAGGGATTCAATTCGCTTGCACCGTCAAAACGGATAGCGGTCATTGTCGCCGCCGGCCTCAGCTTTGTGGTTATCAGCGCCCTTGTCATATTGATGAATCAGAAGGATTATCGAATTCTTTATTCGAACCTGCCAACTAATGATGCAGGTAAGATCATTGCCCGCCTTCAGGAGAAAAAAATTGCCTACAAATTATCTGCGTCGGGGGATGCTATCTCGGTCCCGTCTGAAAAGGTCTCGGAATTGAGACTGGATCTCGCATCAACCGGCTTGCCCCAGGGCGGTGTCGTGGGATTTGAAATATTCGACGAAAAAAATTTCGGAGTGACCGATTTTGTCCAGCAGTTGAATTATCAGAGAGCCCTTCAAGGAGAGCTGTCCCGAACAATCAATAATCTTGATGAAGTTCAGGCCAGTAGAGTCCATATCGTTATCCCCAAAAAATCACTTTTTGTTGAGAATGAAGCGAAACCCACTGCCTCCGTTTTTCTCAAATTGCGAAACGGCAGCCGGCTGGGTGATGCACAGATTGAGGGAATCGCCCATTTGGTAGCCGGCAGTATCGAAGAGTTGACACCGGAGAGTGTCATGATTTTGGACAGCAGGGGACAGGTGCTATCGAAAAGACAGCCGGAATCGCAGCTTTCGCGAAGAACAACATCGCAGGCGGACTATCGAAGAAATATTGAAAACGAATTTGCCAATCGGATTCAGTCCATGCTGACCAAGGTGGTCGGTGAAGACAAGGTCATCGCCCGAGTGTCGGCATCCCTTGATTTCAGGGTCATGGAAAAAACAGAAGAAATCTATGATGCTGAAGAACCGGCGGTCCGGAGCAGGCATCGCAAGATAGAACGATCCGCGAAACCGGCACCGGATGGTGGACAGAGCACGGTTGCGCCGACGGAAAAGACAGGATCAGGCAGATATGGATCAAATCACGAAAAAACTGATGAAATCGTTAATTATGAAATAAACCGGGTCGTCAACAAAACAATGATGCCTGTAGGAACGATTGAGAAGCTTTCCGTTGCCGTTATGGTGGATGGAATTTATGAAAAAGACGACAGGGGTGTTGAAGTATTTGAACCACGATCAAAGAAAGAGATGCAGTCCCTGGAAGATCTTGTAAAAAATTGTGTCGGGTTTGATTCACGGCGGGGAGATCAGGTTGTTGTAACATCGGTTCCATTCAAAACAGTTGATGCCGACCAGGAATTATTGTCAGGCGATTCATGGAAAAAGAAAGTGGCTCTATTCATCCCGATGATAAAATACCTGGTATCTCTGGTTGCCATTATCTTTGTCGCCCTCTTTGTCATTCGGCCGGTGGTGAAGTCATTGCTGGAACGAGGAAATGAAAACCTGGTACAGGCGCAGGGCGTGCTCAATGCAGCCGGCACGAACGAACAGCTGGAAATGGGCAGAGGGTCGTTATCCCTGGAAGAACCGAAAGGTGAAGTAAGCGCAGAAATAGAGGCTGTAAAAAAACTTGCCGTTACGGATGATCAGGGATTTGCGGAATTGATCAGAAACTGGCTGAAGTAGATCGGTGATACGGGACGAAACGGGAGGACTACGATCGCATGACGAATCAGGAGAAAGCAGCCATATTACTTTTATCCCTGAATGAAGAACTGGCCGCCAAGGTTATTCGGAATCTGAGATCGGATGAAATCAAGGTATTGGGAACTCACATGAACCGACTCAGAAACATATCGAACGAAGAAATGCATGAAGTTGCGCGGGATTTCTGCAAGCTTGCTCAGGAAAAGGGGAAACGTATCGTATCCGTCGGCGACGATATTATCAGAAACATTCTGATCAAGGCGGTGGGAGAGGAAAAGGCGTTAAAAGTTATCGAATCAATCGAGAATGATTCGTTTAGACCTTATGATAATCCCGTTATAGAAAAGCTGCGAACGGTAGATCCCCGGGTAATCATGGATTTTACCAAGGCGGAGCATCCCCAGACGATTGCCTTGATTTTGGCCCACCTCCGATCGGAACAGGCGGCGGCCGTCCTGGAAGGTCTTCCTTTTGACAAGCAAACGGAAATAGTCAAACGAATGGCGACGCTTCAGAGCGTTCCCAACGAGTTCATCGATGAGATGGCAAGGACGCTCGAGTCGGAATTGATCGTGGGAAATACCAGCGAACGGCATTTCGGCGGCGTTGACATGATGGCCGACATTCTCAATAAGATGAGTCGTTCAAATGAAAGCGCGATCCTCGATTACCTTGATGAATCGGATCCTGAACTTGCCGGAGATATCAGGAATCTTATGTTTACCTTTGACGATATATTCAAACTTGACGATAAGAGCATCAGAGACATTCTTCAGGAAGTCAATGGTGAAGATCTTGCCCGGGCGATCAAAGTCGTCGACCCGGATATGAGAGAAAAGATATTCAAGAATATGTCAAAGCGGGCGGCAGAGATGCTTAAAGAAGACATTGAGCTCATGCCGCCGACACGACTTTCGGATGTTGAGTACAGTCAGAAAAGCATAATAGAAGTTGCAAAACGTTTGGACGCGGAGGGACGAATTCAGATTTCGAGGGGGAGCGAGGATGATCAGTTCGTCTAGCAAAATTATTAAAGCCGAACATGTAAGGATCGTTAAAGCGGAAAAGGACGGGAAGAAACGATCGGAATCGGCTCTATCGTCTCCCGCCGCGAGAAATACGGTGCTGGATACACAGGAGAAAACAAACGGCAGCGAAGACCGCTCCAAAATTTCACAGGCCCTGCTCGATGAATTAAAAAAGGAAGCGTACGACAGTGGTTTCAAGGCGGGAATCGCTGAAGGCAGGAATCAAGCTCTTCAGGAACTCGCTCAGGCTTTTCAAGCAGTCGAGCTCTCGGTGGAGGGGTTAAAATCAGCCAGATCCGATGTATGGAAGCAGTCGGAACAGGCCATACTGAAACTTGCATTCATGATTGCCGAGAAGGTTATTCATCGGGAAGTATCGACCGATCGCACGGTTGTCATCGATGTGGTCAAACATGCCCTCGGCTGCATCCAGGAAAAAGATGACATGACGATCAAACTCAATCCGCGGGACTACGACTACATCGCTGAAACAAAGCCTGATTTTTTGAGTACGCAGGGTCTGGTGGAAAGTTTCGTTCTGGAAAGGGATGACCGTATTAAGCCGGGTGGGGCCATCATTGCGACACGATATGCAGAAGTTGATGCACGTCTTGAAGAACAGCTTAATAACATATTGGAATCATTGATAACATCATAGGGATTCTTCGTTATGAACACGCATCTGACACGTTATTATCGGGCGATCGAACAGGCCAATCCCATTCGTTTGTATGGTAAGGTCGATGAAATTACCGGCCTGTTGGTGGAGGGGCACGATACGGGAAGTTCGATTGGTGAAATGTGCCGGATATATCCGAATGGTCAGAGCGATTCAATTATTGCAGAAGTTGTGGGCTTTAGAAACGGAAAAGTTCTCATGATGCCCATTGAAGGACTTAACGGCATCGGACCGGGTTCGCGGATATTGCCTCTCGGCAAAAAGGCCGATGTGAGAGTCGGCGAAAGTTGCCTCGGAAGGGTTATTGACGGACTGGGTCAGCCCATCGATGACAAGGGGAGAATTGAATACGAGGATGAGTATCCGATCTATGCCGACGCGATTAATCCGCTGAAGCGGGGAAGAATCAAGGAGCCGATAGATCTCGGAATCAGAGCCGTCAACGGTTTGTTCAGTTGCGGCAAGGGACAGCGAATGGGTATATTCTCGGGCTCCGGTGTCGGAAAGAGTCTCCTGCTCGGAATGATAGCGAGACAGACAAAAGCGGATATCAATGTCATCGGACTCATCGGGGAAAGGGGTCGTGAAGTTCGGGAATTTATTGAAAACAACCTTGGTGAGGAAGGATTAGCGCGATCGGTGGTCGTCGTGGCTACCTCGGACAGTCACCCTCTGATTCGAATGAGGGCGGCATACGTCGCCACCTCGATATCGGAATATTTTCGTGATAAAGGAAAACATGTGCTGCTCATGGTCGATTCCTTAACCCGGTATGCCATGGCTCAGCGGGAAGTAGGACTTTTCCTGGGTGAACCTCCGACGACAAAGGGTTATACGCCGTCGGTGTTCAGTCTGCTGCCCCGTTTATTGGAGAGAACCGGAAATATTGAAGGCGGAGGGAGCATAACCGGCCTGTATACCGTTCTTGTAGAAGGTGATGATTTTAATGAGCCCATAGCCGATGCGGCGCGGTCTATCCTTGACGGCCACATAACGCTTTCCCGCGATCTCGCTTCGAAAAACCACTATCCGGCTATTGACGTTCTTCAGAGTATCAGCAGAGTGATGAATGATATTGTCGACGACGAACATCGTCGGAAAGCAAACGATATCCTGAATGCGGTGGCTACCTACCGAAAGGCCGAAGACCTTATCAACATCGGTGCGTATGTAAAGGGAAGTAATGAACGAATTGACTTCGCCATTAGGATGATCGATAAGATAAACGCTTTCCTGCAACAGGATATTCATGAATGTGTTAGTTTCGCCGAGACGAAAAAACAGCTTTTCGCTCTGCTTTCCTGATTGGTGTGCAGCTTTGGTGTCGAATAGTAATGAACAGCAAATAATGCAAGCGAAAAAGAATGAATTATCAGCATGTTTCGTTTTAGATTACAATCGGTTTTAGATTTCAGAAAACAGCGTGAGGAGCAATCTCTTGCCGAATTTGCTGATATTAAGCGACGGCTTGATCATGAAATGGAGCGCTTGTGCGGCATGATGGAAGACAGAGAAAAGATGACGGCTCATGTCAATACGATTGGAAGAGGAGACATACGGCCGACGGACATCGCTCTTCATACTGCTTATATCCGACGTTTAAAAGAACAGGAACAGAGGCAGCAGGCAGTTATCAAAACAGTCGAGCACGAACTGGAACGGAAGAGAACCGTGCTGGTCGAAACCGTTAAACAGAGGAAAATCATAGAGAATATCCGTGAGCGCCGGTTTGAGGAATACAAGGCAGAGGTGCATGAACGGGAAAGAAAAGAACTGGATGAACGGGGAATCATAAATGCAAATAAGGGTGGCGGACGTTGAAAAAAATATTAATAACCTGTGAAATCGTTCTTGTTATCTTTGTTCTGACGAAAATTATTGCCATCGGCGGTATCGTCGTCAAAACTGACATGATGCATCAGTATTTGTCCGTCAGTCCGGCATTTGCCGAGCCTTCCCGGGTAAATTTTGAAGATCGGAAGATCAGAGATATCGGCACCGACCGGCTGCTTAAAGAACGGGAACTCCTGGCGTCACTCATGAAAAGACAGGAAGAACTTGAGACCCGTGAAAGGGATCTTCAGAACGAAAAGCATAACCTTACCATTATGAAAAAGGAAATACTTGCCAGAATAGAACAGTTGCGGGAATTGGAAGAAAGATTGACGATTCTGGTTGAGTCGATCAAGGAAGTGGATGAAAGAAAATATCAGGATCTTGCGAGAATTTACGAATCCTTTCCTCCTGCACACGCCGGTTCCATGCTGGAAAGGCTGGATAACGAAACGGCGGCGGCAATCATTATGAATATGAAGAGAGCCAAAGCCGGTGCAATGTGGGAGCATATAAAACCTGAACGTGCGCTGGAAATTACAAAAGAAATAACCGATCGTCAACTCTCTCTGGGCTCACCACGTGAAAAATAACGATCTTTCGTGAAATGTTCGATCCTGAAGACTCAGGGCAAAAGACGCGAGGACGACGCTTCGTGGTAAAATTACTGTATACATGACTATTTTTGAAATCCGATTTACACGTTTCCCTCTGTGTTTTCCGGTTTTTGATTTTTCAGTTCCTGTTTACCATCGACGATCAACAATCGACCACCCACGCATCAAATGCCCCGGTTTTCAAATACAAAATTCACATGTCCGCGTCTCCGTAAGCGGATATTTCAATCCCCGCGGAAACGCGGTTGTCTTGAATAAGGTGTTCACGATCGGATAATATTTTTCGATTTCCATTTCCGAGATACGAACTCCCTTGCATGATACCAACCTTTTCCCATATCGTCAGCCGACAATACCCGTTTCAGTCACACCGGGGCGGGACTGAAACGGGCCAGTCACCTGCCCGGCAGACCCTGGGCTTCAGCCGGTGGCTTATTGCTCCCTGCAATCGATTACGTCCGACCGGCGGCACGTCGAAGCGGCAAATTCTTCGTATATCTTCCACGAAACAGGCAAATTTTTCCTTCCTGATTGTTCTGCCATGATGTCTCAACGCTAACCTGTTGTAATAATGTAATATATATCTTCTTTCATTAATGGCATGTCTTTTGCTCACTATATATGAAAAATTTCGGCGATGGAGAATCCGTGAACGCATTAATGAATATGGTGGCTGGACAAGGTGAAGGTTCGGGAAAAACGCTTCTGTCGAATAACGGAAAGGGCGCGGTAAGGCAGAAGAATGGAATCTCCGAGAACGGGCTTGAAGCCGATGCAGGTCACGGGGCAAGATTCTTTCAAGTTCTTAGAAATATGATGACCGGCGGCGGAAAGTCTGATTCACGGAAATCGGCGCACTATTTATTATTACGTGCCGGACAGGCAGGCCCGGACGCAGCGAATGACCGGCAGAATCGCATCACTTCTAATGATGCGGTACAAGGGCATATCTTTCATCGAATGGGAAAATCGGAAACAAAAAACCCTGAGATTCTCAATACCGATAGCATGAACAACAAAACCAGGAGCGCGCTTGATGCCGTACTGTTTTCAGGGATCGGCATCAAGGGCGATGGCGACGAAGCAAAAAGCATTTCTTTGCGGAACAGCAGACGGCAGCATGGAAGAGGGAGATTCGATGTGCCGACAACGGCACATTCCAAGCCGAACGAGGAAAAAGGAAAGATCAGCGGGAATAATGGCGTACATCATTTGGATGCAACATCTGATCGTTCTCATGCCCAGGCGACTTCGCGACTGAAAGATACAAAGATCAGTAATGAAAAAGGGGCCGGCACGGCGGTTCATTCATCCTTGCGGGGACGAAGAGCGCCAATATCCCGTGAGGCAGCAGGAGTAACTATTAGACACGGTACTTCTGAATCATCGGTTAATAATATCCCGGCCAGTGATGAAACAGCGGCCATTGGGAAGCGGGATACGAATATCCACGGCAAAGCCCGCCACGGGCAGCCCTCGGCCTTAAATTCAAACAGGGAACACGGATCGGCAGTTCATGCCTCGGCGGGAGAGACTATATCGGAAAAAACGGGCGCAACTCCCGCGGCGGAGAAAGTTACAGCGATGTATGCCGGAGAATCGCAGCGTCTGAAAGTCGGGAAATCGGGTATGAGCGGAGCAGCGAACGATCAAGCGCCGGAACCGAAAAAGCAGGGAGCCGAAACGACCCGGGGGGAAATGAAGCAGCAATTCATGGTTCGCGGAAACACAGGACAGGAAGAAGACAACGCGCGACGTACCGGTTTTTCCGATGAGTCGAAGGGCAATGATCAACGGATGAGAGACATCCTTTGGGAACCTCGTTCAAACGATCGGGCTTCTGAAGGAAGGCACGCTCCCGTGAATCGGATTGATGCGCAGACGACGGTCGATGCCGGAAAAAATGATCAATTGAGTATTAAATCACGGGATATCATCAATCAGGTGACAACCACCGTTCAGGCAAAACTCGGGAAAGGGTTCGGACATGTGAAAATCGAACTGAATCCGCCGCATCTCGGATCGATCGATCTTGATCTTTTTATACGGGACAACAAAGTGCACGTAATCCTCAGGGCTGACCAGTATGAGGTGCGCCAGTTGCTGCAATCAAACTCCGATCTGCTGAAAACGGCCCTTAACACGCAGGGGTTGGTAGCTGAGACTATCGACGTATCCCTTCATGACCGGATGGGAGGAAATGGTTTCCAGTTCGATCGAGACGGCAGATTGTTCGACAACAGACGGGGAAAAAATCACGGCGGCGACAATAGCGGGGAAAAAGAAACGTCTCCAGACGGTGGAGCCGCCGCAGACTATATTCAGGCACCATCGGATCGGGCGGATGGTCGAATCAGCCTCTTTGCGTAAAGGAACATCAGGAGGGCAGGACATGAGCAGTGTGGCATCAGTGGGAAACGGCAGTTCAACAGGTACGATTCAAAAAAATACCCTGGGAAAGGATGAGTTTTTTCAGATGCTCATTGCCCAGTTAAAACATCAGGACCCGCTGAACCCCATGGACGGCACTGATTTTACGGCCCAGCTTGCACAGTTTTCGAGTCTCGAACAGTTGAGTAATATGAATGCGAGTCTTGAAACGGTTGCGGCTCACCAGGTGTTTGCCAATCAGATCGAAGCGGTATCATTGATCGGTAAAGAGATTGCGGCGCAGGGAGATGTCATGGAAATCGACGGAACACCCGTTACTCTTATTTACAGTGCCGCGGAAAATATTTCAAAGGGGACGGTGTCCATCTACAACTCAAGCGGAAGTCTTGTAAAAAAGATTGAAGTGGGATCTCAGCAGCAGGGACTGAATTCGGTTCAGTGGGATTGCAGCGGCATCGAAAGCGGTTCGTATTACTTTGCGGTGGAAGGAACCAATCTGCAAGGTGAGTCCGTAAATATGGATACGTATGTCACCGGCACCGTCACCGGCGTGACATTCAATGGGGGCAGTGTCCATATCCAGATCGGGGACGTGGATGTTCCCTTTGAAGACGTCGTTTCCGTCGTCAGCGGCACGTAGGATGAATTCAAACAATTCACAATAGAGCATGAGTCAGGGAGGTAAGAAAAATGGGAAGTTCATTATACGCAGGTATTTCAGGCTTAACCGCCAGCTCAAAACAGATGGATGTCATCGGCAATAATATCGCCAATGTCAATACCGTCGGTTTCAGAGCCGGGAAGATTCATTTTTCCGATATCTTAAGTCAGAGTATCACCGGCGGATCATCCACCTTTATGCAGGTCGGCCGCGGAGTTTCAATCAGTGACGTGGCGACGCAGTTTTCTCCGGGATCTTTCGAGACGACGGCCAATGCCACCGATCTTTCAATCGACGGAGACGGTTTCTTTATCGTCAGAGATGCCGACGGGGGGTCATACTATACAAGAGCCGGTTCATTTCATGTCGACAGTGACGGATATCTGGTGGATACGAACGGATTAAAAGTTCAGGGATATAATTTTCAGTCAAACGATCCCAATACGGTAACCGACCTGTCTCTCAGCAATGTACAGTCTGCGCCCGTAGCGACGACGGAGATATCCATCGGTGCCAATCTCAATTCGGATACGGTCGCGGGAGAGAATTTCAACGCCGCACAGACGGTCTATGATTCACAGGGCAAAACCCATACCCTGAAGGCGACGTTCCAGAAAACGGAAGCGAACGGGTACTGGAGCGTCCAGACCTATCTCGATAACAACGAGGCGACATCCCAGACATACTGCGGCCTCAAGTTCGACTCAAACGGTGATCTTGAAAGAGTCTATAACGCAACGGCTACTGAGACAGTAACCACCGCAGGCACCGGTACAGCAACCATGACGGTCAACAATCAGGGACAGATGTATAAGGATACGGGGGCCGATATCGTACTGGAAAGAGGTGCTGATGAGAACACGTGGACAATAGTCAATAATGGTGGTTATCTCAACATGTCATTCACCCTGGGCACTGTGGGAACCGATGATGAAGTAGCCATTGACCTGGACGGTGAGGGCGGCGCTGATGTGACGTTTGCGCTTGCGGGAATATGGGCAAACGGCGATACGATAGAAATTGCAATCAATCAGACGGAACTGGCGCCCGCCGACGTATCCCTGACATTCGGTCCGCTCAGCAACGGCGCCACCATCGGAAACGGCAATACGATTATCTGGGATCTGGCCGGATCGACGGCGCAGACGATAACGGGGTACGCGAGTACCTCCGTGGTGAAGGCCCTGACGCACGACGGTTACGCGTCGGGCGTTTTGAAGAGCCTTTCCGTGACGCCGGCAGGGATTCTGAGCGGATTCTTTACGAACGGCCAGACCGCCGATATCGGACAGCTCGTGCTTGCTGATTTTTCCAATCCCTGGGGACTGAAGCGCATGGGAAACAATCTTTTCGGTGAAACGGTTACATCGGGGGCGGCGGTCCTGAATACTCCGGGATCGGCCGGAATGGGGGATATCAGTCCTAATTCGCTGGAGATGTCAAACACCGATATCGCCACGGAGTTTATCAATATGATCACCGCACAGCGGGCATACCAGGCCTGCGCGAAAATCGTGACGGTGACTGATGAGATGATGTCGACACTTATGAATGTTAAACGGTAACCTACACAGCGGCGGGTTACATGAGGGGAGGGCCGGAATCCTGAATGACGAGCGGGGTTCCGGCCATCTGCTGAGGGTTGATATTCCCCATACGTCCGGCGGATTATCCGGTTTTTGATAGCCACAGGCGTGTTGCCGGAACTGAACAGCCTGACACGCTCCTGTCATCCCGCGGACAATCGAAGTCTGTTCCGTTTCTCGAACAACCTGCTTCCTGCTCCGGGTAATTTAAAAATTACCCATCAGTCTCGGGCAGTTGGTTGTGCCGGTCTTTTGCTTCGCATCGATGCATGAGCAAAAATATTCCTTAAAACCGCTCGCAAAATTCTCATTCCGGGAACAGCCCGAAGATCAATGCTCCATGTCAAATTAATGACGTCGAGTCAAAATAATCCTCCGCAATAATCGTTATTTTATAGATCGTGCAGGTGGAAACCGGCCTTTTTTCCCGAAATCTCGGAGAAATCACAAGGAGTATGTTTGGTACGGTATTTGCTCTTAGAGATGTCGGATGTACGCAATGCGGCACGGCGGCGCGGGAGAAAAATGAAAGGAAAAGGAATCGTATGCTCGGTGTCAGGTTTCATGGCACGAGCGCTATCTGATGTCCTTCTTCCCGCATTATTCTTTCGAATTTCCATTTCTTTGTCTCATTGAACCGACGGCGGCATCAGCGCACAAGACACCGCTGCCGTAAACAAGGAGTCTGTCAGAGGGATGGTGAACAATGCTGTGTGAAAGAATGAAAAAGAGAGTGCTGACGAGGTAGGCCCATCGATGGATCTTGCAACGATTTTTGGAATAGTAAGCGGTTTCGGTCTTGTTATCATAGCGATGAGTATGGGTGGCGGACTTGGATGGTTTGTAAATATTCCATCGGCGTTGATCGTTATGGGAGGAACCATAGGGGCTGTTTTGATCAATTACCCGCTCTCCGAATTGATCGGCGTTATGAAGGTGGCGAAAAACGTTTTCTTTCAGAAGGAGTTATCGGCGGGTAACGTTATCGAGACACTGGTCGAGATGTCGAAAATTGCAAGACGGGAAGGAATCCTGGCACTCGAGAAGAAGGTGGAAGACGTCCACGACCCCTTCTTCTCAAAAGGCGTCGGGCTGATGATCGACGGCATCGAGCCGTCAGCGCTTTCCAGAATATTGCAGACGGAACTCGACTATCTGTCAGAGCGGCATCGTCTGGGGGCAGAGATCTTCAGCTCGATGGGAAATTTTGCGCCGGCCATGGGTATGATGGGAACACTTATCGGGCTGGTTAAGATGCTCATGCAGATGGATGATCCG
This sequence comes from Deltaproteobacteria bacterium, assembly GCA_011056835.1. Classification (GTDB taxonomy): domain Bacteria; phylum Desulfobacterota; class Syntrophia; order Syntrophales; family UBA6807; genus DSDU01. The sequence continues at coordinate 5,346 of DSDU01000007.1, read as the reverse complement.
AGTTCTATCGGTCCGGCAATGGCGGTTGCCCTGATCACGACGTTTTACGGCGTCATTCTGGCGAACCTGATTTTCCTTCCCATAGCGGGAAAACTGAAAACACGAAGCGCAAGTGAAATCATGGTTAAGGAACTCATCATCAGCGGAATACTGTCGGTGCAGTCGGGCGACAATCCCCGGGTTCTGGAACAGAAACTCAATTCGTTTCTGTCACCGGGTGAGAGGAAATCGGCATTCTAAATGGATGAGGATTGTACCAAAAAGAAAAAAAAGAATGAACTGCAGGCGGCGGGCTGGGAAGTCATCTACTGTTCGCTTGCATTGATCCTTGTGGCATTCTTTGCGATGCTTGTATCCTATTCGAAGGTTGAGGGCAATCAGATGATCAACTTCCTCCGTGGATTTGGCGGCGCATCGGAAACGGGAAGAACGTCGTCAGTAAGTCAATCATCCCCGGTACTCAATGCATATGACAGTGGTGTCAGGGGAAGCGGGAAACCGGACAGCATGGCGCAGCGTGATATTTCCGATCCGGCTGATGATGCCGCCATGCCGGGGGCGGATGAAGTGAAAAATATTGCCGCGGCAACAACGGGCGGGAAGCATGCTATCGAAGATGAGAGGATACTGCGCGCTCTCGAAAGCTTGTATGGCGTCAATGAAAAGAAGATTGCCTTGTCGATGGACTATCTTGCAGCGTATTTTGAAAGAATGGGACTTCGTGATGAGGTTGACATAACAAAAACACGGGATGGTTTTAAAGCGACGATTACGAGCGGCATTCTGTTTCCTTCGGGATCGGCGACCATCAGCGAAAAAGTTCATCAGTCACTCGACAAAATCATTACACTGGTAAATGCGGTTCCTTACATGGTGCGAATCGAAGGCCATACCGATAATGTGCCTATCCACACGGAGACTTACCCATCAAACTGGGAGCTTTCGACGGCACGGGCGGTGAATGTGTTGCGTTACTTCCTGGACAAGGGCGGAGTATCTCCCGCAAGAATTGCCGCCGTCGGATTCGGAGAATATCATCCGATAGCTGCAAATGCCACACCTGAAGAGCGAAAGAAAAATAGACGTGTCGATTTCTATTTCGAGTTTGTCGATACGACGGAAAGTCTGTCTCAGCGGGGAATGAATTGAGTAAGAAACCGAACAACGCGGAAGAGCAGGGCTCAAAATGGCTCACAACATTCAACGATATGGTGACGCTTCTTCTGACATTCTTTGTTCTGGTGCTTTCCATGTCCACGCTGGATACAGGAAAGGTTTTGGAAGTGTCATATTCGGTCAATCAGGCATTCGGTGTGCTTCAGTCCGGTGGCAGTGGGGGAATAGAGGTCTTTCGACCCTTCGTCGTCCCGAAAGGTATTCGGAATATGTATAAAGAGAAAAAGGAACATGATCTTTCCGAAAGAATCGGCGGTATTTCCGGAATGGATGCGAAGGTGACGGAGGAAGGAGTCCATGTTACCGTCGGCGAAAAGATTCTCTTTGATACGGGGAAAGCCGAACTCCCGGCCCATAATGGTTATATTGATGATCTCGGAGCCGTTCTCCGGAACAGTGACTGTGCGATACGCGTCGAAGGCCATACCGATAATGTTCCGATTCACAACAGTAAGTATCCGTCGAACTGGGAACTCTCAACAGCCCGGGCTGTGGCTGTTGTCAAATACCTGATCTCGGAATGCGGAGTTGCGCCGGAACGGCTTTCCGCCGTCGGTTATGGCGATTCACGGCCCCGTCTACCGAATGACAATGAGAGCAATCGTGAACGCAACAGGAGAGTTGAAGTTATTTTATCGATTAATCAGTGAGGAGGAAAGATGCCTGAAGACAAAACCAACGAAGATGTTGAGGTGAAAGAACCGAAGAAAAAGGGGATCAAGACCTTTCTTAAATGGGTCCTCTTCGGAACACTTTTTTTGTGTATCGGCGTTGCCGGTTTTGGAGGATGGAAATACTATCAGGTGTTCCTGGCAGGCAAGGAGAAGGTAAAGGAGGAGCAAACGGTCAAGATCGGAGAAATCTGGCCGCTGGGCGCTATGATTGTAAACCTTATGGATGGAAACGGCGAACGGTACTTGAAGGCGGTGATTCAGGTGGAGACGTCAAGTCCGGAATGCATTGCCGAGCTTAACATGTTGAAACCGAAGATCACTGATAACATTTTAGATCTCCTTTCATCAAAAAAGTACCTGGATATCGTGGGATATGAAGGGAAGCAGCAACTCAGGGAAGAAATATCCATGCGGTTGAACAACTATTTAAGCAAAGGAAGGATCAAGTACGTCTATTTTACCGAGTTCGTCATTCAGTAAGGATGAGCGGATTCCACAGATCATATCGACTACAGCAGGGAGACATCGTTCATGTCACAGATACTTTCTCAGGATGAGGTTGATGCCCTCTTAAAGGGGTTGTCCGATGGTGATATCGAAACGGAAGAGGAGATAGTTCCCGAACATCAGGATATTCAGGAATACGACCTGTCCAGTCCGCGGAGAATCGTCCGGGGCAAAATGCCATCGCTCGATATAACCAACGAAAGCTTTACGCGGATGTTTCGGAAAACATTGTCGTCCATGTTGCGAAGGGTCGTCGGCATAAACACGTTATCCATTAATTTCATTAAATACGAAGAATTTTTGCGGACGCTGCCCCTTCCATCGAGTCTGCATATTTTCAAGATGGTTCCCCTGAAGGGTGAGATGCTCCTTATTGTGGAGCCGAAACTGATATTCACGCTGGTTGACTGTCTCTTCGGCGGCACGGGAAAAGAAGAATTCAAGGTTGAAGGCAGGGATTTCACTGCCATAGAGAATAATCTCATTAAAAAGGTTGTTCTGAGCGCTCTTTCCGATCTTGAAAATGCCTGGAAAACCATAATGAAGATAAATGCCGTCTATATGAGGTCTGAAATGAATCCTCAGTTCGCCCAGATTGTCGCGCCGTCCGATGTCATCGTCGTGGTGCGGTTTGAAATTGAAATGGACTATTCATCAGGGTTGGTGACGATCTGTATTCCCTACTCATCGCTGGAACCGATACGGGATAAGTTGCAGGGGGGATATCACGCGGATAAACTCGAGGCTGATCAGGAGTGGATCGGCCGCTTCAGGGAAGAATTGAAAAAATCCAGTGTCGGGCTGTTTGTGGAATTGGGACAGACTGAATTGACGGGTCGTGAAATAATCAACCTGAAAAAGGGTGATGTGGTGCTCCTCGATCAGTATATCAGCGACGATCTTCAGATGTATGTGGAGCGGAATCTGAAGTTTAAATGTCGCCCCGGTATTTACAGGGGAAACACAGCGATACAAGTATCAGATATTATCATGAGTGAAGAGGTGGAGTACGATGAATAATAATGAAATTCAGGAAGAAACAGTGAAGTCTGACGACGAAATCAGCTGGGATGATGTGCAGGAGGAACTTGCGGCCACGGCAACGCCGCCGGAAAAACCTGAGATCAGAAGCGTCTCGTTTGAGGAAATGAATAAGGACGAATCAAGTAACGGGGGGCTGGACCTTGATTTTATTCTTGATATACCGCTCACCCTGACGGCTGAACTGGGAAGGACGCAAATGCTGATCGGCGATCTTCTCCGTCTCGGCCAGGGGTCTGTTGTCGAACTTTCCAAGCTGGCGGGAGAACCGATGGATGTCTTTGTCAACAACAGACTCATCGCACGGGGCGAAGTGGTTGCCGTCAATGACAAGTTCGGGGTGCGATTGACCGATGTTATTTCTCCTGCCGAACGTGTGTCAAAACTGAAATAACATGGATAACATGGTGAAAAAATGGATTCAGTAGACTTACTTCCCTCAATGATCAAGATTTTTTCAGCGCTGGCCATCGTTATCGGAATCATGATGGTAAGCCTTTACGTAGCGAAGAAACTCATGAGAAGAGGGGAAGGGCGAGTAGACGGAGGGGATGTCATTAAGGTTCTATCGACGCGGCATGTCGGGCCGAAAAGCAGTGTCATGCTGATAGAAGTGCTGGGAAGAGTTCTTGTTGTGGGCCTCTCACAACAAAGCCTGTCGCTTCTGACCAGCATTGATGATCAGCAGTCCCTGGAACGGTTGAGGCCGAACTATGGATTAGGAGGGAAGCCATCTCCCTTCTCGGAACAGCTCGCCATGTATAGAGATCGTCTCATGTCGATGTGTCGAATCGGCGAAAAAAACGGGAGTGAAAATGCGTAAGATGTCAACAAAGAAAATGTTGATGATCTTCATCGGCGCCGGTCTCATTATCGGATGCCTGACGCTGACGTCACACGCCTGGGGACAGCCGTTTCCTGTCCCGTCCATTACCATGAGTCTGCCCGACGGCGAACAGGAACCTGCACGAGTCGCCACGGTCATTCAACTTCTTTTTCTCCTGACCGTTCTAACGCTGGCTCCGGCCGTACTCATCATGCTGACATCGTTCACGCGGATCGTGGTGGTATTGTCGCTTTTACGGCAGGCCATGGGAACGCAACAGGTTCCTGGAAATCAGATAATCATCGGTCTTTCACTGTTTTTGACATTTTTCATTATGATGCCTGTGTGGAATCAGGTCAACACGGGGGCGTTACAACCCTACATGAACGAGGAAATATCACAAAAAAAGGCACTTGACATTACTGCCGGTGCAGTGAAGCAGTTTATGCTGAAGCAGACGAGAGAAAAAGATCTGGCTCTCTTTACAAGGATATCACAAAGCGAAAAGCCTTATACATCCATGGATATCGGGTTGCCTGTTTTGATTCCTGCATTTGTTATCAGCGAACTGAAAACAGCGTTTCAAATCGGCTTTATGATTTATATTCCTTTCCTGATTCTCGATATGGTTGTTGCCAGTGTTCTGCTTTCCATGGGCATGATGATGCTGCCGCCGATCATGGTAAGCCTGCCGTTCAAACTTCTCCTGTTCGTCCTGGTCGACGGATGGTTCCTGGTGGTCGGCTCCCTCGTCCGGAGCTTTGCATAAAAAAGGTAACTACACGATGTCAATTGATTTTGTTATGGCTCTGGCCAATGAAGCGATAAAAGTGACACTGTTGCTGTCCGCGCCCATGCTCATTGTAGGACTTGCCGTTGGTCTTATAATCAGCATATTTCAAGCCGTAACCCAGATCCAGGAAATGACGCTTACATTTGTTCCGAAGATTATTGCAGTTTTGGTTGCAATGCTTGTTGCGCTTCCCTGGATGGTCAACCTCATCACTACATATACACAGAATCTCTTTGCCTCCATCCCCCTGTATATCAAGTAAATGCGGAACAGGAGGAACGAGAGGCACAATACTATTGACGCAGCAATGTTTTCGATGAAACCTGGTT
>DSDU01000010.1 GCA_011056835.1 Deltaproteobacteria bacterium | reverse complement strand
CCTCCAAAAGAAAATTTTCTTCTGGAGGCCCATTGATAAATGGGCCGCGCGAATGCGCGGCAAAGTCAAGTATTTTTTATAAATTTTAACCATTTTTTACGTGGAGACTCTAAACTCTAGTAAAATTAAGGTCAAGAAATTTATCAAATTTCTGTTTCATTCCTATCAAGGGGAATATCTGGCACCCCTGTTTGGGTACTGTCGGGATCATGCTTCGAATTGATATTATTGTCTTTTATGGAATACAGCATTCACCATTAGGAGCGCACTTCTATCAGCGGTCAGATATAATCACGATTCCTAGTTTAAGATCGGTTTTGCTATTTGCGCTTGTTTGCTATTCTTTCTTTGCTTCATTGTTTCACGACGATTGAAGGTGAATGGACACCATTATATCTTTGATAATCGGAAGACTGACTTTGTGTCGTCGCAGGATTCAAAACCTCTCTCATTATAATCCCCACATATACCACTCAAAAACCCAGGATATCAACCAGCCTCAAAACCTTTGATATGCCTGAGTGTATCAGTGGCAAGTATGCTGTTGACATGGGAACTTTAGACAATTGACACTATTGACATTCCAGATATTTATTTCAAATCGACCGAAAAAGGGGGGGGATCACATTTTAGTCTCAAGTACTTTCTTCAAACAACATATAAAAAGGCTAACGGTACGGATACCCTGATGATGCCGGATTTTATGGAATCACACAAAACTTCCCCCTGCCGGCCGTGCAAAGGACTTTCACCTCCAAGTGAGTGCGCCCCGCCGGGCGCACCAATAAAAAACCCGCTGTTTCCAACGGGCTTTGTACTTCTTTGAACCTCTTCGAATTATCAAATGGTGGAGATGAGGGGGATCGAACCCCTGACCTCGGCATTGCGAACGCCGCGCTCTCCCAACTGAGCTACATCCCCACGGAAGAATCAACTGAAAACGGGGGTAACATATCGTATTCGTAATAGATGTGTCAAGAAATAGTTGATACCCGTGCTTAATCGGCGACCGAGACAAAAGTGACCTGATTTCTAAGAGTTGTGCCTCACTATATGCTGCCGTCGCAGTCATCAGACCAGACCCAACGTTTTTGCCTTCTCGTAATACTCCCAGGCCTTATCCTCAAGACCGTGCGATACACAGACATCGATCAGCGCCTTGTAATAAAAGAGATTCTGTGGGTTGACGGCAATGGCTTTCTCGTACATCTCAATCGCTTCCGCGGTATACCCCGCCTGCTCGAGTGTATGGCCCATGCGATTGTAATACACGTCTCCCGATTTGTAATCGATAGCTATGGCTTGCTCATAGGTTTCCCATGCCTCATTGACTTTACCCGCCTTTATCAAGATGTCTCCAAGGATACTATAGTAAAGCGGATAGTCGGGATAACATGCCAGCGCTTTCTTCAATGCATTTTCGGCTCGTTGGTACTGACAGGCCTGTTCGTAAGCATTGCCTTGTTTGTTGTAAAAAGTATGGGCTTCCGACGGCTCGATTTTTACTGCTTTTTCGTATGCATCATCGGCTTTTTCATAAATACCCCCTGCTATATAAGCATTCCCGAGATAACAGAAAAACATGGGGGAATCCGGCTCCCGGCGGGTAAGAAGTTCGAATATTTCGACGGCCCGGTCGGATCTGCCGGCTTTGATGCACGCTTCACCCAGAGTATTCAACAGCGCCGGATCATTGGGCTGTGCTGAAACAGCCCGTTCACATAACTCGACAACTTTTTCATAGCTCCCCTCTTCCCTGCATATTCTCACCATTTCATCAAAGGCAAATCCGGTAAATACCTTTTGTGTAAGTTCCTTTTCAAAAAGTTTCTCGAAGCAATGCATGGCTTCGGCTTTTCGCCCGCCGTCACGATATGCCCATGCGAGGGACAAGAGAATCGAATCATCACCAGGTCTCATTGCAATTAATTTGTTATAAAGATCAATCGCCTCGTCGTATCGCTGCTCCTTCATGAGCCGATCTGCAAGATCATAAAAGTCCTCACTGCCCGTTTTGTTCGTCATGGTAAATCGCTGCTCCTTCGTTTCTGTCTTTCTGAATCTTTTGACTCTATCCTTTCGAAACATTTTGTCAACGGAATAATGACATGAACGGAATTCCTGCCGGGGCATAAACAGGTCATACACATGAAAAGACGGGGTGCCGCCTCCCGGCACGAAAGTGCGGTCTGCATCACAACGGGTATGTCACATTGGAATTTCCCGGGAACGCGACCTATTGCTCCCCGTTCTTCCTGTTTCGTATTATACGAAAACATGGTAAGCTTTTTGTCACACATGATTGTATCCATACTCAACACAGAAAGGTGGGCGTCATGAAACAACTTATGCCGCTGTCAAAAAAGGATGTACTTGAAAGGGTATGGCGCGCCGAGCCTGTCATACACGACATTCTCCTGGAATCCAGGCATGTGGAAGAAGCTCGATTTATCATATTCAACTATCTCGATCGTCTCAGACGGAATCTTTATAACATGAAGTCAAAAACATACTATGCAGATATGAATGTTGTTGAGAAGCGGAATGCGCGGGAATGCATACGGGTCCTTTCAAACATCATGAGAACGGAAAATGAACATCTTACCAATACATCCCCCTTGAATCTGCTCTACGATCTGGCGCACAGCGAAGAGCAGGCGCTGGATAATATTACAAAGGGGTTCCTTCTCGAATTCTACACCCTCTTTCTCGGCATCCGTGGCAAATACGGCAAACAATCACGGCATGATACACTGCTCGATGTAAAAAAAGACCGGGATGCCGCCATAGAACGATCGTCCCAGCTGGACATGTATGGGAATATGATGAGACGGTATTTCCGGCGATACCGGTCGGGACTGGATCAGAAGCTGATCCGGGAAAGGAGGGAACTGAAAAGCGACATCCTCCGATTCTTTAATGCCGGCGACAGCGAATGGGACGACTATCAATGGCACCTGAAACACATTATAAAGGATATCAAAACGATCTCGGCACTGGTGGCACTGGATGACGAGGAACGGGAAGGCTTGAGGCTCGCAACGAAGCATCACCTTCCTTTTGAAATAACACCCCATTATCTATCGCTTTTTAACAAGAACGGCCGAACAGACCATGATCGGGCCATTCGAGCACAGGTAATCCCCGGCCCACGATACTCCCGTAATGTCATTGAAAACTGGACAACGGGCAAGGACATGGATTTCATGGGTGAAAAGGCGACAAGCCCCATCGACGGCGTGACGAGACGGTATCCCCGGATCGTCATCATCAAGCCTTTTCAATCATGCCCTCAGATTTGTGTCTATTGCCAGAGAAACTGGGAAATCAAGGATATCGACGCCGACGTCATGCTGCCGAAACGAAAGGTTTCCAAGGCTATTGACTGGATCAAGAATAATGAAAATATAACGGAAGTTCTGGTGACAGGAGGAGATCCACTGACGCTGACCAATTCGTATCTTGCCGATATCATTGGTCAGCTTGCGAACATCGATCATATCGAAAGAATCAGAATCGGCACGCGAATTCCCGTAACACTTCCCCAGAGAATTAACGACGGCCTGCTCGAACTGCTGGACACTTATCATGAATGGGGGAAAAGAGAACTTGCACTCGTGACCCACTTCGAACATCCCTCCGAGATATCTCCCGACTCGTTGGAGGCAATCAAGAAGATCCGAAAACTTGGAATGAATATCTACAACCAGCAGGTATTTACCTATTTTAACAGCAGAAAATTTGAAACGGCCTTTTTGCGCACGTGTCTTAAAGTAGCGGGCATCGATCCCTACTATTCTTTCAACTGTATGGGGAAAGATGAAACCATCGATTTCAGAGTACCCATCGCACGGATCGAGCAGGAACGAAAAGAGGAAGCACGTCTCCTCCCCGGCCTTGCCAGAACGGATGAGCCTGTCTTTAATGTTCCTCGACTGGGGAAATCGGATCTGCAGGCCTGGCAGGATCACGAAGTGGTAATGATCCTTCCCGACGGACGGAGAATATATCGATTCTACTCATGGGAAACCAAGCTCACAACATCAAAAGATTACTTGTATACGGATGTGGGAATTTACGAATATCTCGAACGGCTCGAACGGGATGGCGAAAATGTCAATGACTATCTCTCCATCTGGTATTACTTCTAAGGAACAAAAAGGGCAACAATGGCAAAACCGGGAGGCACCGCCGGCATTACCGGACCGGGGCATGCTCAGCAACAAGACGGCTGTCGAGTGGATCGATGGCTCCCAGTGCGTCGATCATCTGGTCGTGAATTCTGCCATTCGAGGCTAGGATTGTCGGTGACTCAAGAAAATATTCATCACCGGATATCTGCGTAACAACGCCCCCCGCTTCCCGGACAATAAGCCATCCCGCGGCCGTATCCCAGGGATGCAGTTTAAGCTCCCAGAATCCGTCGAACCGACCAGCCGCGACATACGCAAGATCGAGCGCCGCCGAGCCTGCACGTCGAATAGCCAGAGACTGCAGCGCCATTCCGGAAAAGTAATTGATGTTATTGCAGGGATCCCGGGCAATGTCGTAGGGAAATCCCGTGGCGAGGAAGCTCTTTGCGAGTTCTCCCGTCGATGAAACGGTCATTCTTTCATCGTTGACAAAAGCTCCTTTTCCTTTTTCCCCAACAAAGATTTCCCGTAGCACCGGACTGTTAATGACCCCGATGCTGATTTCACCATCCACCTCGAAAGCAACGGACACGCAGAAAAAAGGAAATCCCTGCGCATAGTTAGTCGTTCCGTCTATGGGGTCGAGAATCCACCGTGCCCGACCGCCCCTCTGCTTTCCATCAGATTCCTCTGTTACGACATCGTGATCGGGATATGCCGCACTTATCCTGGTGATAAGAAGTTCTTCTGAGCGATGGTCAACGTCGGTGACGATGTCGATGGTACCCTTGTAGTCTATGACATGTTCCTTATGGAAATTCTCCAGAAGAAGATCTCCCGCTTCCCGGGCTATCGATACGGCAAACTTGAGATATTCGGACATAACAGCCGGCGCCTCCTCATTGATTCGTCATCAACGCTGTAGAAACTGTTGAAAAACATCCATCCGCGGCATTTCCTTACCCTTCATCACTGAGAGCTACCTATAGGTACGGCTCACTCCTCAGGATTTGGGGTGCCTTGCATCCGGATATTTTTGAACAGCCTGCATACGAACTGTCACCCAAATAAAAGTATGTAACCGGGGGCATCGTGAAGCTTTTTGCTGAAAAATCCAAGCGAAAGATCCGTCACTCCCGCCGTCTGAGCACGAAGCGTCGGTTGTGAAATTGCCCGGAGCATGCCTCGGATGTATCAAAAAGCGGCATAAACCCGGTGTAAATGAATTTGAGCGACACCTGATGTACGGGTGATGATATCATGGTTGACAGAGAAAGCGCCATACACCAACAACAAAAAAACGCCGCGGTCAATATGGACTTCAATAACCACTGAGAGAGCGGAGCGGTATCGTGTGTAATTTTTATTGCTAACACGGGAAATTAGTGTTACATGATTCGCAAAATTTCATACATTCGGTATGTTAAAGGCTATGAACACGGAAAAACCTACTCATCATGAGGAAGCTTCATCGATTGATCTGAAAGCTATCAGGCAAAGGAAAGGATTATCACTCAAAGACATATCCTATCAATCCCGTATCAGTGTCTCTGTTCTTGAAGCAATAGAAAATAGAGAATTTCATCTCCTTCCCGAGCCGGTCTATACCCGGGGCTTCATCAAAACCTATGCGCAAACGCTTGAAATCAATGATGAAGAAATCCTGTCTGCTTACAATGCATACATTGATGAGCTTGAGTTTTCGCAGCAACAGATACAGATAGAAAGAAAAACCGAAAAGTCACGGCTGCGGCATACGATATTCGGTGTCGTCGTTGCAATCCTCATTGCGATTTTCATCATTTACATTATGTCTCGTGACTACAGACAGGAAACCGTCGGAACAACGACTTCTTCCGCCATCACGGATGAGCTGCAAGAGGCCCCTCTCGTACCGCCCCAGCCGAAAGAGGAAGCATCGATGCAACACCAGGAAACGGCCCCACCGGAGGCTGCGGAGGAAGCGACGGCAGAAGCCGTTACCGTGGACGAACCGGTTCTGGAAAACAGCACGGGAGATCCCGAAACTGATGCATTTGCTTCCGCGGAAACGGTACAGCAGGCCGAAATCCCCGTTATGTCGAGCGAACAGGGTGTAAGAGAACAGGAAATAGGATACATCCTGGAAATAGACGCGAAAGAGCTGACTTGGCTGAAAATTACCGAAGACTTTAAACCGAATGAAGAGATACTGATGAAACCGGGAGAAAGGATTACCCGGAAAGCATCTGAAAGATTTATTGTCTTTATCGGCAACGCAGGCGGAGTTAATGTTTCCTTTCAGGGAAAACCGCTGGGACCCCTGGGAGAAAAGGGGAAGGTCGTTCGTTTGATTCTCCCTGACAAGCAAGGAAACAATGAAAGATAGAGTTGACGTACGTCCACTCGTGTTCTGGATTTACAAAATATATGAGATGCTTCACGGCATCTCTTTTGTGAGGTGTGACTGATATGTTTGGTATTGGAATGCCCGAGTTGATGATTATTCTTGTAATCATCCTTATTATTTTCGGGGCCGGCAAACTCCCTGAAATCGGTGGTGCCATCGGTAAAGGCATCAAGAACTTCAAAAAATCAATCAACGAGAAGGAAGAACTGGACGGCACCAAAGAAGCAAAAAAAATCAAAGATGAGAATCAGAACTCCTAGAACGGCACATCATCATCAGGCATACCGGGTTCACTAAAGGAAGAGCCGGAATAATTCGATTCCACAAATTGATCGGTCGCCTGTCCCTTCGGCTCAAGCATCTGCATGTTCTGGGCGACAATTTCCGTCGTATATCGCCTGGTTCCCTCATTATCTTCCCATGACCGTGTCTGAATTCTTCCTTCGATATATACCAGACGCCCCTTTGAAAGGTAGTTTCCGCAGATTTCGGCCAATTTTCCGAAGGTCACGATTCGATGCCACTCAGTTTTCGACACCCGTTCGCCGCTCTTATCCTTCCGTGCTTCATCGGTGGCCAGCCTGAAGTTCGTGACCATTGTACCCTCCTGTGTGTATCTGACTTCCGGATCAGCCCCCAGCCTGCCTACCAAGATAACTTTGTTGATCATTACTATCCCCCCGATATGACATTTTCAGAATGGTGGGATCATACACAACTTACCCTTTCTTGGCAAATGAATTATCCTTTCTACCCCCTGGGATGCCCGTCTGGCGTGTGTTTTTCAATGTTGACTTCCCCGGTATTATCGAGTACAAGTGTTCCAAATATATTCGGATTTAGGTTTTAAAGCCATGACACTGAAAAGAAATCGAAGTCATGCTGTCATCCTGCTGACGGTTGATATAATCGCAACCGCCTTCTTTGCAATTATGGCTATCATTATGGCCCGATTTGCACCCGATGGAGAAAATGCGGCTCACAGAGTGGCACGTCTATGGGGTAAAACGATTCTCAGAATGTCAGGGGTGTTCGTTGAGGTTATCGGCGTGGAAAATATCCCTCATGGCAGTCCGATCATATTCATGTCAAATCATCAGAGCAATTTCGATATTCTTACCTTACTGGCGCATATACCTGTTCAGTTCCGATGGATATCAAAAAAAGAAGTCTTTCGCACTCCCCTCATGGGACCGGCAATGCGAAAAGCCGGGTATATATCGATTGACCGGGAAAACAGGGAAAAAGCTATAGAGAGTCTCGAAGAAGCGGCGCAAATAATCAAAAACGGGAAATCGGTCATGACGTTTCCCGAAGGCACACGGAGCCATGACGGTACCATCAAATCATTCAAAAAGGGACCTTTTTACCTTGCTCTCAAATCGGGAGTTCCTATCGTCCCCATTTCAATTATCGGAAGCAGAAAAATCATGCCGAAGAAATCATTACATATTGAGCCCGGGAAAATTACGGTGATTATCGATGCGCCGATTGACACGAGGGACTACAGCGTGAAGCATCGTGACGAACTCATGAAAAGGGTCCGCTCCGTCATCGAAGATAATTTTTATAACGCGGATCTATACTGAAAGGAAATAATTTCTATTGAGCCTGTGGGAAAGCATCGTACTGGGAATCATTCAGGGACTTACGGAATTTTTACCGGTCAGCAGCTCCGGCCATCTGGTAATCGCCCAAAGTTTTATGCCGGGATTTCAGCAGGAGGGGGTCCTTTTTGACGTGATGGTTCACGTTGGAACCCTGCTGGCAGTCCTTTTTTTTCTCCGAAATGATATTTATACCTTGACCATGTCTCTTCTGCCGAAGACATGGCGCAACAACCCGGGAACAGCGGAGAAAGGGTTCGTTTCCATATCCGTGGGAAGAAGAATGATCGGGCTGATCATTGTGGGCACGATCATTACGGGCAGCATCGGCATACTGTTGCAGGACCATATTCATCGGTTCTTCGAATCGGCCCGGCTTGCGGCGGGAATGCTCATCGTGACGGGCGTTCTCCTCTTCCTGGCTGATAGAACAAAAGATGTCAAGAGAACCGAAAGAGACATGAATATAACCGATGCCATAATCATCGGACTGGCCCAGACAGTGGCCCTCATGCCTGGAATATCACGGTCGGGATCAACAATCGCCTTCGGCATATTCAGAAAAATTAAAGGCGAAGCGGCGGCACGTTTTTCTTTTTTACTGTCGATACCCGCCATACTGGGGGCGACAGTGCTGGAGATGAAATATATCGAATCTGTTTCTCTCGGTAAAATGATCGTCTATGCGGCGGGAATGACTTCAGCGGCAATCACGGGCTTTCTTGCTCTCAGGCTTCTTTTTTTCATCATCAATAAAAGGGAACTGAGATTCTTTTCCTATTATTGCTGGATTGTGGCCGTGACAACGCTGCTTATAAAAGGGTGGTAACGTCGACATGGCAAAAGAACCGCGGCACCATTCACGAGCAAAAGAAATCGGCGGTGTCATCCTCATGGCCCTGGCGATTTTTCTCCTTTTGTGTCTCGTGTCCTATCATCCCGCCGATCCCTCATTTACCCATTATGTTGCAGGTAAAGCAGCCATAAAAAATCTCGGTGGCTTCATCGGGTCGTATACGGCAGACAGTCTGTTAAAACTAATGGGAGTCAGCGCTTATTTGATTCCCTTGTTCTTCATCGTGATATCATTTCAACTGCTTTTGAATAAATCATTTACGATCACCCCTGTAGCCATTGTCGGGTTCATTACGCTGGTCTTCTCGACGGCAACGCTTTCCGCAAGCATTCTGAAGACAACCACGCTGTTTGGGATCAACATCTCATCAGGCGGTTTGCTCGGATCGCTGTCAGCCGATGTGCTCCACTCATATCTGAATCATATCGGAACGTATATTGTTCTGTCGGTCATCCTTATCGTGTCCTTGATGATAACCATCGACCTTTCACTGGTTTCAATCACCCGAAGAACCCTGTCGATCTGCCGTTCAGCCTCTGTTAAAATGAAAACATTTCTGCAGATCAAGATAGAACAGTTCCGGCGGAAGAAAAAATTGCGCAATGAGAAGAAAGCCACGCAAGCAAAGGACATTCCCATTATAAAAGAAGAGCCCCCCAAGCGGGAGGAAAAACCCAGAAAGAAAATCATAGAACAACTCCCCTTCGAATTTATCGCTCCGAAAGATTCGTACACGCTGCCGCCACTTTCGCTCCTCGACGCCGTTGAGCGAAAGGATACCAAGATGAAGCGGGAAAGCCTTATCATGAACTCCCGCCTTCTGGAAAAGAAGCTGGCCGACTTCGGTGTCGAAGGCAGGGTTACGGAAGTAAAACCGGGACCGCTCATTGCCATGTACGAACTCGAACCGGCCCCCGGAGTGAAAATCAACCGAATCACCAACCTTTCCGATGATCTGGCGCTGGCATTAAAGGCCCAGAGTATCCGAATCATTGCACCCATTCCGGGAAAGGCGGCAATCGGCGTCGAAATCCCGAATCACGAACGAGAAGTCGTTCATCTGAAAGAAGTAATCGACAACGGAATGTTTCTTGATTCAAAAGTAAAACTTCCCATTGCACTCGGCGTCGACATAGTCGGAACACCGGTCGTCGCAGATCTTGTCAAAATGCCACATCTCCTGATTGCGGGAACCACCGGTTCGGGGAAAAGTGTGTCGCTCAATGCCATGATATGCAGCATCATGTTCAAGACAACTCCCCATGATGTTAAATTTCTCATGATCGATCCGAAAAGACTGGAACTCTCGGCGTATGAAGGCATCCCCCATCTGCTGCACCCGGTGGTGGTAAACCCCAAGAAAGCTGCACAGGTGCTCAAGTGGGCGGTGGAAGAAATGGAGCGACGGTACAAGCTTATCGCCGAATCGGGAGTAAAAAGCATAGAAAAATACAACAAATACGTGGAAAAACTCCTTGAGGAACAGGAAAAAACCCTGCGTCCGTCGGCAAGGTCGAAATCGCCGTCCGAAGGAACAGCAATGTCAGGGGATGCATCCCCGTCGGAAACGGAAGTGCCCGAGATGCCGGCACGGCTCCCTTATATCGTCATTATCATAGACGAGCTTGCCGATCTGATGATGGTGGCTCAGCGAAATGTGGAAGAATCATTGGCCCGCCTTGCTCAAATGGCACGGGCGGCAGGAATTCATCTTATTCTTGCCACGCAACGACCGTCTGTCGACGTCATCACCGGCATTATCAAGGCGAACTTCCCCACACGAATATCGTTTCAGGTATCGTCGAAAGTTGATTCCCGGACGATCCTCGACGCGCTCGGAGCGGAAAAATTGCTCGGCTCGGGAGACATGCTTTTTGTGCCGCCGGGCACATCGAGACTCACAAGAATTCACGGTCCCTATGTCTCGGACAGTGAAATCGATCGGATTGTCACTTTCGTCAAGAAACAGGCCTCACCAGATTATGATGAATCGATTGCCGAGTATAAAACGGAGCTGAAAGAAGGATCGAAAGACGAGGAGTACGATGAAAAGTATGACGAGGCGGTGGAATTGGTAACGGATCTTGGACAGGCCTCCATCTCGCTGGTACAGCGATATATGAAAATCGGTTACAACAGAGCAGCCCGCATTATCGAACGAATGGAAGCGGAAGGAGTTGTCGGCCCATCCGATGGTGTGAAACCGCGCAAGGTGCTGGCAAGAAAGATACCTGAATAAATTGAAAGCGACCATCCATATTATCAGCCTGGGATGTCCGAAAAATCTTATCGATTCGGAAGTAATGGCCGGCCTGCTCTGCGAGGCAGGTTTTCATATCACTGAGATCCCGGAACAGGCCGACATTATATTAATCAATACGTGTACTTTTATCACCCCGGCAAAGGAAGAATCGATCGATGAAATCTTCCGCATGGCCCAGATGAAACAGGCGGAACGGTGCAGATTTCTTGTTGTCACAGGGTGTCTTCCACAGCGATACGGCAAAGTTCTGCAACAGGAAATTCCCGAAGTAGATCTGTTTCTCGGCATTGATGATATTCCACATATTGCACACCGTCTGAGAAATTTAACCGAACGCGTCAATGATACCCATCATTCGAACATGGGAAAACCCACCTTCCTGATGGATTCATCATATCCTCGGATCATATCTTCGTCACCGCACAGTACGTATCTGAAAATCGCCGACGGTTGTTCCAACCACTGTTCCTACTGCGTCATTCCTCTGGTACGCGGCGAACTCAGGAGCAGAAAACCGGAGGATATCCTCAAAGAAGCGGAGCGCCTCGCCACACAGGGAGTAAAAGAAATCATTATCACCGCCCAGGAAACAACGGCGTACGGCAGAGATCTTCCTCACAGACCTCGCCTCGCACCGCTTCTGAAAGATCTCTGCCGGATCGACGGCATCCGGTGGATCCGGCTCCTCTACACACATCCTGCCGGCATTGCCGACGATGTTCTCTCCGCAGTGGCCGAAGAAGAAAAAATCTGTAACTACATAGATTTGCCGATTCAACATATTGACGACGACATATTGAAATCGATGAATCGCCGGGTAACCGGCGTCGCCATCAAAAACGTCATCAACAAGTGTCGGGCCGTCATTCCGAACCTGGCCCTCAGGACATCATTGATCGTGGGTTATCCCGGTGAAACGGAGGAAAAATTCGAACGACTCCGAGAGTTTATTCACGAGGCTCGATTCGATCACCTGGGAGTTTTCATCTATTCTCACGAGGAAGACACGGTGGCGGCATCCCTTCCCGATCACGTCCCCGATGATGAAAAGGAGGTACGCCGGGACATCATCATGGAAGAGCAGGCGATTATCTCCTATGATATCAATCAGTCGCTCGTTGATACTATCCAGGAAATCATGATTGAAGGGCCGTCGGATATCCCCGGGTACCATCGCATGGGCCGACTGAAGCGGCAGGCACCCGATATCGACGGCATGACCTATGTCGCCGGCACGGGAGGCAGGGTCGGCAGTATCATCTCCTGTCGTATCGAATCGGCGGAGGAATATGACCTTTATGCACAAACAGTAAGAAAACCCTACTGAGGGAAGCGGTTACGTCCCGGCGACCTCAGGACAATTCGTATGTTCCTCTTCACCTCTCGACAATGGAAACTGGAAACGGGATTAATGATCAAGGCGAAGGAAGAGTTTCGATAGCGCATTGAACACGTCGTTGCTGATTAATCGAAATGCTCCATGTACTCGGAAAAAATGACCTTGAGCAATAACCTGCTCACATTTGATCCAGTTGTTCCGCAATGCGTGATCGCACCATCGCCGTCGTCTCTTCATCGGATAAGGCGGCAAACGTTTCATACGGTATTTCTTCAAGAATTTTTACCTTAATTGTATGGTTGCCGTGAAATTTAATACTTTTTTTCGGCAATGCATCCCTTGTTCCGTTGATGACGATGGGTAAAATCGGCACTTTGTTTTCTTTTGCCAGGATAAAAGCACCCGGTTTGAAGCGCCGCAAGTGTCCCGTCTCCGATCGTGTCCCTTCTGGAAATATGAAAATGGAACTTCCGGTTGCCAATGTCTTTCTGCAGTCCTGCAACATGCGTCGAATGCTTTCTTTGTCCCCCCGGATTAGTTTTATATATCGATTTAATGTCATGTTCCATCCAATGAACGGAAGTCTGAATATTTCCGCTTTCGATACCCACTTGAAAGGGAAAAATATTCGAAACGCCACCAAAATGTCCAGGAGCGACTGGTGGTTGGAAACGACGACATACGTTTTCTTTTTGATGTTTTCTCTTCCTTCGATCGAAACCGACCATGCCGGCATGATCCAGAGATAGAGAGACGCCCAGAATGAAGAAAAATAATGGAGGATAACAAGGCGCTTGTCGAAGAAAACCGTGAACATCCATAGTATCAGCGCACATATGAATAAAAATATGCTGGAAAGAGCGATAAAAACAACAAATCCGAATCCAATGATGCGGTCCATCATCTCTTGAAAACTCCTTGATCAAGTGATGTCACATGGTTTTAACCGTCAAACCACTGAATTGTGTAACAGACTATAGCGTTGAAGTCAAAGCTCGAATGAATGGTGTGCGCACCCCTGAGGACATTGTAAAAAATGAATTCAAGAAAAAATGATTATTAATAAAATTTGCGCAGATAACCTTCCAAATGGTATGGAGATACCATAAAATACTCCTGCCGGGATGTTTCTATTGTGAACGTGACGATCAAAAATCAATCGTGCACTCTTCTGATCCTTCTGTCGGTATACCTCTGCATCCTGCTGCTGTTCGGACTGTGGCCGATGAATTTTTGTGAGGACAACCATGCTGCCGTTAATCATAGTGACGGCCTCATTCTTTCACACCCATCCACTGTCTATTCAAAAGAACCACCGGAGAAGCTCTTGAATCTGCAGGAATTTACAATTTGTATCGACATGTCGTCCGATTTCGCTCCATCAAAAGGGTTCGGAACAATTCTGTCATATGCTTTGGATTATGAACGCGTGAATTTCCTCGTGGGACAATGGAGATCCGGCATTGAACTAAGGATTGCATCAGATGATCACGCCAGGCCCATCAGTATCGGGAGAAGAGAGGTTTTCACAAAGGGAACCGACTCATGGTTTGCCATTTCATATGACGGCGCTGCCATGAGTTTATATCAGGACGGGGAGAAAATCGCATCTCGCCGAATCGGCCCGATCACGTTTTCCTCATGGAACAAATCATATCCCCTCATCATCGGAAGTGACGCCAGTGGACGAAGCTCATGGAAAGGAGCAATTCGTTCAGTCGCCATTTTCGACAGGGCATTACGGGAAGACGAGTTTATCGATATACCCGGCAGACTTCAAGAATTGTCTCCATTGGTCTGCTACGACTATACCAACATGGACGATACAACCATAATCGACTGCGGTACGCCGCCGCCGGCTCATTTGACCATCCCCCATCGACTTATCCCTTATCAGAGAGCTTTCCTGGAGTTGCCGTCAATGAAGGATGTTAGATTCCCCTGGGGGATTCTGGATATAACGATCAACCTGATCGGATTTGTTCCGCTGGGTTTTCTCATCTCCCTTTACATCGGTCGGGAGTCCTCATCACATACCCGATCAATCCTCATTTCGATTGCGGCCGGTTTTATGGTAAGTTTTATTATCGAGATTTCACAGGCCTATCTTTCAAGCAGGTCATCGAGCATGCTCGACCTGATCAACAATACCGTTGGAAGCGGCCTGGGTGCACTTCTGTATCACTTCAGGAAAGGTGTTCTTCATCGCAGGCTTTCGGGTTACCGGCATCTGGACGTTTTTTGACAGCATCACGTCGGTACTTTGTCAACGACCTGTCAAGAGATAAAGAGATTTTTTGTGGGAAAATTCGGATCGCTGGTCAGGTTAACCCCAAGGCGGCGCAGGCCCGCTTCATCACCGGGCGTGGGAATATGTGTCATATGAACCTCGCATCCCTGGAGATCTTTTAATTTTTCCATGGCCAGTTGTGCCGCTGAATTCGTTGTTGCGCTGACACTCAGGGCAATGAGCGTTTCCTCCAGATCCATGCTGACTGTTTTTTCATGAAGCATTTCCGTTTTCAGGTGACTGATCGAATCGGTAATATATGACGGCAGGAGTTTTATCTGAGGGGGTATCCCTGCCAGATATTTGATGGCATGCAGGACAAGGCTGGATGCGGCGTGCATGAGCGGTGAGTTGTTCCCCGTCACGATGGTTCCGTTTTCCATTTCAATGGCTGCGCCGCAATAAATTCCCTCATTGCCCTTTTCCCGTTCCTGGGCTTCCGCAGCGGCCTGACGGGCAGGTTGGACAACCCTCCGATATTCCGGTTCCAGATTGAAGTTCCTGATAAACAGCTCCACCCGCTGAACCGTATCTTTGTCTGCAAATCCCATGGCATACTCGCACCGATAACGGAAATATCGTCTGATTATTTCCTGTTTGGCAGCTTCGCGGGTCACTTCATCATCCACAATAGCAAAGCCGCATCGGTTCACACCCATATCGGTAGGAGACCGGTAGAATGATTCACCCCCGGTTATCTTTTCCAGAATTCTCCTGAGAACGGGAAAGGCCTCAACATCTCGATTGTAATTCACGGATTTTTCATCATACGACTCAAGATGAAAAGGATCGATGAGATTAAAATCTTTAATATCCGCCGTTGCCGCTTCATACGCTACATTGACAGGATGTTTCAATGGAATGTTCCAGATGGGAAAGGTTTCAAATTTTGCATACCCCGATTTCATCTCCCTTCGATAATCATGGTACAGCTGCGACAGACACGTTGCAAGCTTACCGCTCCCCGGACCTGGACCGGTAACGATAACGAGGGGCTTTTCCGTTTCAATGTAGTCATTCGCCCCATATCCTTCATCGCTCACGATCAGATCCACATCGGTGGGATATCCCTTTGTGTATCGATGGGTATAAACCTTAATGTTCCGTCGTTCCAGCTTGTTCTTGAACAGCATAGCCGCCGGCTGATTTTCAAATCGCGTTATAACTACGCCGAGTACGTTGACTCCCCACTCGCGAATATCATCGATCAGCTTGAGGGCATCCGAATCATAAGTAATGCCGAAGTCGGCCCGTATTTTCTTTCGCTCTATGTCGCCTGCATAGATGCAGAGAAGAATGTCCGCCTTATCCTTCAGCCCCTTGAGCAATCTCATTTTTACATTGGGATCATAACCCGGCAGAACGCGGACGGCATGATAATCAAACAACAGTTTCCCGCCGAATTCCAGATATAACTTGTTATCGAACCGCTCAACCCGTTTGAGGATTTCCTCTGTCTGTTCCTTTATGTACTTCTCATTGTCAAAACCGACCTTCCCCTTCATTTAAATTCCATATCCTCCCTCTGTTTAGACTGTAACCGCATCATTCTTTCCTCAAGCGGAGTGTATAACCCGTTCACAATGTTTTCCGCTGAATGAGTTGTAACACCTGCATAGAACGTCGATGTTGTCAGCAAAAAATTCAATCTCATTGCTCCGCGAGGACACCGATGACCTTATTGTATCATCATAAATAAACACCGACGGCATGACGGCGGAATATTCGTTGATCATACATCATCAAATGCCGCCATCAATTACGTTCAATAACTCTTATAATCCTGCAGAGTGTTTCATTCACCGGCGTGGGAATCCCGTAGCGCTTGCCGAGTTCCATCATCTTTCCGGCAAACATTTCGACTTCGGTTTTCCGTTTCGCTTCAACGTCCTGCAACATGGAGGTTTTTCCTTCAGGGGACAATTGAGATAGAAATCCGTACCAATGATTTATGTCGTCATCTGTTATGTCAATCTCCGCCGCCGCGGCAATGGCTGTTACTTCCCGCATTGCAGAATCCATGAGTTCTTGCGCGTCCCGTGACGTCTGAAATATTCCATAGGGGGCACGGAGCACCGCCGATGTCTGATTGATTCCCACATTGATCATGAACTTCCACCAGAGGATACGAATCATATCCTCAGGGGTCTCGTAAATGATCTCTGCCCGATTAAAAAGTTCCTGCACGCGCTTGACACGATCGGACAGTATCCGATTATCCGCCTCACCGAAGAAGAGTTTTCCCTGGGTCGTGTAGGTCATGGCATTGCCGTTTCTCAAGGCGTCAATGCCCACGGCAACGGCATAGAGCATCTTATCCATGCCATAGACAGCGCCGATCTGTTCTTCACTGTCGATACCGTTCATGACCGATATGATGATCGTCGAACTCCCCACCCGGGGCGCCATATCCCGTATGGCTTCGGGAAGATGATGATTCTTCACGGCAACAATGATCAGATCCGCCGGCGTGGTCTTATCTTCCGGACGCACAACCGGAACCATATACTGTTTTCCGTTAACAACGATTCCTTCCGCTTTCAAGCGGTCAGATCGTTTCCCCCCGGCAATAACGGATACGGAGGAAGCATCTATGTCGGAAAATTTACTCACATAAAAGGACCCCATGGCCCCTGCTCCTACTATTGATATGGTTTTAATTGATGACATACAGTTCATCTCCGCTTCTGTGACCATGCATGCCCGGAATCTCCGTATCATCACTCTCGAGCGCCATGAACAGTAACGGCCTCGCGTTCACTTTCATCATTGACCGTTCTGCGGCCGAGTGAGCTGCTTGAGAGTAAACCACTTCTTAAAGACGGGCATTACATCTTTGATATCCTTGATCTTCTCTCTGGCTGCCCGCTCTCCGGCCGTTATAATATCGCTGTAATGAGAGAAATCGGTCCAGCACAGATCACCCACATCGGGACGTATGACGATATCGGCGTCTGCAAGTTCATAATTTTCCAGTTGATGGGCCATGATTGCCGTCGCCCGATCACAAACCTGACGGCATGTACGAAATTCTTCAGCTGTGCAGATGTCCTGATCAACAGCCACGGAGATAACGATATCCGCCCCCTCCTGTCTGGCAACGCTGCTCGGGACGAGACAAATTATCCCTCCGTCGGAGAGATACATGTCTCCCTCTTTGAGCGGTTCAATCGCCCCGGGCACGGCACAACTGGCCATCACGGCATGCCTCAGCGACCCCGAAGAAAGTGTCACTCTGTTGCCGCTTACGAGATCCGTTGCAACGGCATGAAAAGGAATCGTTGTGTCTTCGATCCGAACATCAGGAATGAAGTGATCAATCATGGATTGAAAATCTGTAATCGCTAGAATGCCCGGCCTGAACATCGCCTGTGCCAGATGGAACCGATTCACAAAAAAAGACTGAATTTTCTGCGTCCACCCCGAGTTTTCGTTCGCTCGAGCATTTTCGATGGCTTTTATCACAGAGGATTGAAACTCCGGACTATGAAGATAGCTGTCGACTCGTTCAACCAATTCTTCCAGCGATAGTCCTGCGGCATAAGCGCCGCCTACAAGCGCACCGGCACTCGTTCCGACAATCATATCGAACGGGATATGAGCCTCTTCAAGCACTTTCAGGACTCCGATATGGGCAAGCCCGCGAGCGCCGCCGCCGCCCAGGGCTAAGCCTATTTTTTTGTCCATCCATTTCATTATCGAAATCCCCTGAACTACGCGTTCGTCGCCGCGTGCGTCTTTACATCGCACACGTTTCACGTCCCATCGGCTTGAGCTCACTTCCGGCATGGGTTACTTATAGAATTACAGACGCCAAATGTCAACGTGCTGTTGCCCAAACAAAAATTTATTCAAGGGTCTGCATGCACCTTTACGGTATTCACTCAAACTCCTCACGAATTCTTTTTTTTGTATAGTTTCCGTCTTGTCAGTCCGCGTTACGAAAGCGGTCATTCGCTTCCCACAGTCACAAGAAGTGCCGATTTATACTCCCCATGGAATAATATTCACAGCGACGCCCATGATGTGTTAGAAAGAAGCGATATGCAACATAGTCTTTACGGTGGAGGAACCATGTGCGGTCGTTTCGTCATGATGTGCGATCTTTCTGAAATAATCGAAGCTTTTGACATCTCGGACAGAGCCTGTGAGCCGAAGCCGAGCTATAATATCGCTCCGGGTACCGAGATTGCGGCGATCATACATGCCGAGGTCAATCGGCTTGTCCCGTTCATATGGGGCCTTCTCCCTGCATGGTCAAAAGACCCATCAATATGCGGCAGGTTGATTAATGCCAGGGCAGAGACGGTGACAGAAAAGCCGAGTTTCCGGAGCGCCTTGAAGCGCCGACGATGCCTAATCGTGGCCACGGGGTTCTATGAATGGAAGAAGAACGCACAAGGAAACATGCCATTCTACATCGGACTCAGGACAGACGCACCATTCGGCTTTGCGGGACTCTATGAAACCCGGCAATTCCCCGATGGGCGGGAACTCAGCACGTGCGCCATCATAACGACTGAAGCGAATGAACTCATAAAGCCGATTCATCATAGAATGCCGGTGATTATACCGCAGCAGGAAGAAGAACGCTGGCTCGATCCTTCGCCGGGAGACACGAAGGCATTGCTCCCATTGCTTCAACCGTATCCATCTGAAGCAATGAAAGCATACCGGGTATCCCCCCTGGTAAATGCTCCCCGCAACAATTCGGCGGCCTGCGTCAAGCCCTTTCTTAATAATGATCATTACAGAACACCGGAAGACCCGGTGAAATAATATTCTGTGCCGTGACAGAAACGATACACCGCTTTCTTTGATTCGCCGATGTTCCCGTCATAACCTTCGAAAATAAAAAGATATGAAAATCTTTGACATTTTATGTTGATTACTATACAAACTTTACGCTTGGCATTGCAACAAAAGGTTCTAGATGATGGAAATTAAAGACATCTTATCTCGTTACCAGGATGATCTCCGGCACGTTGAAGAGAATCTGGATAAATATTACCGGTCGTACATTGAATTGATTCCGGAAGTTACCGATTATATTATCAATAGTGGGGGAAAGCGCCTCAGGCCCCTGTTGCTTATGATTACATCGGATCTCTGCGGTTTCACCGGAGAAAGACGGTACACGCTGGCGGCAGTTATGGAATTTCTACACACTGCGTCTCTCCTCCACGACGATGTTATCGACCATGCCGAAACTCGACGGGGGAGAACTGCCGCAAATAATATCTGGGGAAATCCGGCAAGTGTCCTGGTCGGTGACTTTCTCTATTCTCAGGCATTCAAATT
Source organism: Deltaproteobacteria bacterium (assembly GCA_011056835.1). Taxonomy (GTDB): domain Bacteria; phylum Desulfobacterota; class Syntrophia; order Syntrophales; family UBA6807; genus DSDU01. The sequence goes on along the minus strand of DSDU01000010.1, from coordinate 14,870 downwards.
AATGGTGGAAGACGGCCATCCGCCCATACAAAAACTCTTGACCAGTGCGGCTATCACCATGGTCGAAGGGGAAACGGCTCAATTGATCAGATCCCGTGATACCGACATCACTGAAGACGAATATCTCAGAATCATTGAACAAAAGACTGCAATCCTTATTTCCGCATCGTGCGCCCTGGGCGCACTGCTTGCAAAGGTATCGAAAAAAAAGGTCAATGCATTACGGACATTCGGACTGAAACTGGGTGTCGCTTTTCAGGTAACAGACGACACGCTTGACTATGTTGCTACCAAGGAAGAATTCGGCAAAGCCATCGGGATGGATCTGAAAGAGGGGAAAATTACCCTTCCGCTCATCCGGACGCTTCATAACTGTTCAACCGATGAAAGAACTCTTATCAAGGAAACCCTGGACCGCAATGACCTTGACGGCAACCATATTCGAGACATCACCTCGCTTATTGAAAAATACGACGGCATTAATTACGCGCTGACCAAGGCGAAAGGTTTTATCGACGAGGCGAAATCAGCCCTTAAACCGTTTGACGACTCCTTCCCCAAAGACGCGCTTATGACGATTTCAGATTATATCCTGAAGCGACGGCTGTAACAGATCGGTGCAGTTTATCATAAAACGGGAGGCGTGTGCAGAAATCGCCGCATCGTGTCGCCACCCTGCCTTACGATTTTAACGGCCCGTGGAAGATGAGCCAGAATATCGGTGGCTGTTACGCCATCCTCTCCGATTGATTCAGCGGCTAAATCTCCTGATATTCCATGAACAAAGACCCCTGTTCTGACGGCAGCTTCAACAGGCTGACCGAGCCCGAACATGGCCGCAATGGTACCCGTCAACACATCGCCCGACCCTGCCGTTGCCATTCCCGGATTCCCGCTCATATTGATATAAACCCTGCCGTCGGGACAGCCCACAAGAGAATGAGCCCCCTTCAGCACAATGATGGCATTGAGATTCTTCGCTGTATTCTGGATAATCGTTATCGGATCGCTTTTCAGTGCCGTCACTGTTTGCTTGGACAACCGTGACATTTCTCCGGGATGTGGTGTCAGGATCGTGGGCGCCCTTCTGCTCTTCACAGCTCCAAGATTGTCACAGACAGCGGTAATACCATCCCCGTCGATCAGAAGGGGCTTTTCTATCTCTCGAGTCAATTCCCTCACAAGCTGTTGCGTTTCATCATGAAGCGATAAGCCTGGACCGATGACAACCATGTCCATGCGCTCCGTCAGATCAAGAAGCTCTTTCCTGTTTGTCCGGGAGATACTTCCGGTCTCTGTTTCCGTTTGAGGGATAAATACGATTTCACTCCCTTCAACGGCAATGAAGGGTGATATGGACAGGGGTGCTGCAAGACGGCAATATCCGCCTCCCGCCTTGAGAAACGACATGGCCGAGAAATATGGTGCACCGCAGTAGTTGGCGGCACCGGCGATAAAAAGCGCCTCGCCGAAATCTCCCTTGTGACCCTGTCGATCTCTCGACGGCAGCGGCAATGGATCATTAAAAGCAACCTTCACATTCTCAGATTCATACAGTTCCGGAGGAAATGAAATGTGGCTCACATAGAGGGAACCGCACCGTTCATGCCCGGGATAGAGAATCGTGCCCCGCTTGGGAAGGCCGTAAGTTGTTGTAATATTGGCATTTACTGCCGCACCCATGATTTGCCCCGTGTCTCCGTTGATCCCTGACGGAATGTCCACGCTGAAGACAAGCTTACCCGCGGCATTGATACAGTCAATAACGTCCCTATACATGCCTTCCACATTCCGGGCGAGTCCCGTCCCGAAGACAGCGTCGACAATGACATCGGCGTGAAGCAGTTTCAACCTGACCGATTCAGCGGACTGAATGGATTCCATGGTGAAAGGCATCCGTGAAGCAATCTCATAATTCAGTTTAGCGGCCCCGGAGAGTCTGGCCGGATCACCCAGAAGATAGACAGACACGATGCCCCCGTTGGAATGAAGTTTTCGGGCAATGGCAAGCCCATCGCCGCCATTGTTTCCCATGCCGCACACTACGGAAAATCGTTTCCCCGCAAGACCGAACTCCCGCAAAATGACGGAACAGGTTGCCAGTGCGGCATTTTCCATGAGCAGTGCTTCGATAATGCCGTAGTGCTCAACGGCACGTCGATCCATTTCCCTCATCTCTTCAACGCTGCAAATTTTCATACTCATTCTCCCGTGTCGTGTCATCATATCTGTATCATGCCCCGATGATATATTGCAAATTTCCAGGACACAGCGTTTCGCCCGTTATGTAGCTTCCCGCCAGCTGGCGCGCCGCGACCTGTCTGGCTGTTTCACATGAAACAACGGTGTTCTCACCCCGATAAAGACGACTGCTGAGATAGGCCGCAAAAAAAACATCCCCCGCACCGATTGTGCTGATAACAGGCTCAACCGGCACGGCATCGTACAGAACCCTGTCACCGTTCAAACATATAATGGAACCACCCCGGTCTCCTTGTGTAATCACCAATTCCTCAATGGCAAAACGACGGATCAGTCCCCAGGCATCCGTACTATAGGCCTCCACCACAGCATCAAGCTCTTCCGCATCGGCTTTTACATACAGGGCATTCGACAGAACCATGGGGAGTCGGTCCGACACTCGTTGCAGAATGCACCCATTGTCGTTATATCTGACAAATCCCTGAATATCGACACTGACGATTTTTCGTGACCGTCCGATCAGCCGGAGGGTATCCACCGCAATGTCCTCGGGATGGAGCGCACCGATATGGAAATGCTGAAACGCGGACACCAAATCTTCTATTTGATCTGCCCTAACGGGATCGGCATGACACGGCATCTCCTGCCGCCGAAGATTATCCTTAAGATAATTGACAAAATGTGTCGTGGCGGTTGATGAACCTGCACGCACGGGAATGCCTTCGGCAGCAAAAATATCAAGAAGCGACCGCTCACTGTCAGCGACATTGGTAATAATACATGGATCAATGCCACATCGTTTAAAGGTAATGCCGCTGTACATGACGGTACCGCCGCACTGACGGTGTCGGCACGATCCTTCAATGATGGTGTCCACGGTCAGCGATCCGATAACAGCAACGGAACATTCTTTCATGAGCGACACCCCGATCAGTATATCGGTTGGAACATGACGAAATGATGCAGAAAATCAGATGTTCGATTATACCATTTCGATAAAATACTCATAGTTATTTTATTAATATCATTGACACTCAGTGCAAGAATTATGTATTAATATTTGTAACTATTGGTTATAAATTTGTATTTCACGTACGTTGACAAGAATAATCGTTCTTTATTAACAAGAGGGGGCGTGCATTGACATCGTACAGCGCCCCCTTATAGAGAAGAAAGGGAGGGGGTATGAACAAAACAATTAAGAAGTATTTGGTATTGTTTCTCATGGTGTCATGCGTTATCGGAATCGGATCATATGCCGTTGCCGCCGAACATGTATTAAAAATGGCGACGACAACAAGCACCGATAATACAGGACTGCTCGATTATCTCGCCCCGACATTCAGGGCCGAGACGGGAATCGATCTCCGATGGGTTTCAGTGGGAACCGGGAAGGCTCTTGAACTCGGCAAAAACTGCGATGTCGATGTCCTGCTTGTTCACGCACCGGACGCTGAGATGCAATATGTCGCTGACGGACACGGTGTTGACCGCCGGCAAATCATGTATAATGATTTTGTGTTCATCGGCCCCAAGAACGACCCTTGTGCTGTCAAGGGCAGATCGGCAATGGAAACACTGAAAACGATTGCATCACAAAAGGGCCTGTTTGCCAGCCGCGGTGATAATTCGGGAACGCACAAACAGGAGCTCATCCTGTGGGCAGAAGCAGAAATCCCTGTACCGGATAAAGAACCGTGGTACATCCAGACCGGCCAGGGCATGCTCAATACGATCACTATCGCCTCAGAGAGAAATGCCTACACCATGACGGACCGGGGAACGTTCATCAAGTACGAGGCAAACTGGAGGGGGAACCCTCCTCTCGTGATCCTGGTCGAGGGAGATAAATCGCTTCGGAATCAATACAGTGTCATTGCCGTTAACCCGAAGCAATGCAGTAATGTTAAATACGATCTGGCATCGAAATTCAGAGCATGGATGACATTGCCCAAAACGCAGCAATTAATAGGAGATTTCAAGCTGTTGGGGATACAGCTTTTTGTTCCCAACGCCCATGAAAAATAGGATATGGAGTATATTTTCGAAGGCATCGTCAGGGCTATTGAGCTACTTTTGACCGGCAATGAGGAAACATATTCCGCAGTTTTTGTCACACTCAAGGCATCGACTATGTCAATGATTGGAAGTCTCGCCTTGGGCATCCCCTGCGGATTTCTCCTGGGGTACTTCGATTTCCCCGGCAAGAAACAGGTAAGGGCCTTAGTGGATACGCTGCTGGCCCTTCCCACAGTTGTCGTCGGTCTCTTTGTTTATGCGTTTGTGTCGTACAGAGGTCCCCTTGGCGAAATGCAGTTGTTGTTTACCATTCCCGGAATTGCCCTCGCACAGACCATTCTGGTCTTGCCCATTGTCATATCATTGACGGCTACTGCAGTTGAATCTCTTGATAAGCGCTTGAGATCCACTCTGATGGCTCTTGGTGCGCGGGGAAAGCAGATTGCCATCGCCAGTATTCTAGAGGCACGGTATGCCGTCATGATAGCGGCGGTTACGGCATATGGCCGCGCCGTTTCCGAGGTGGGGATTTCCATGATGATCGGCGGCAACATAAAATGGCATACCCGGACTATCACGACGGCAATCGCTCTTGAAACGGGGAAGGGGGAGTTTTCCATGGGCATCGCCCTGGGAATCGTTCTTCTGACACTGGCGTTCACTGTCAATGCTCTGCTGACAATCCTGAAAAAGAGATCAACATGAGTGAAACTCCGCTGTACAGAATCAACAATCTCAAATATCGATACGAAAACGGGCGTTTTCTGCTCCATATACCGGAATTTGCAATCGCCCGGGGCGCCTCCATAGGCATTGTCGGCCCCAACGGGGGTGGCAAGACAACGCTTCTGAAGATCCTGGCGCTTCTGGAAGATCCCGATGAGGGTACGGTGTATTTCGACGGAACAAAAGTTGACAGGACAAATGATGCCATGAAACGCAGTGTTACCATGCTGCTCCAGGAAGCCTATCTGCTGAAGAGAACCGTCTTCGAAAATGTCGCCTATGGGTTGAAGGTACGGAATGAAAAACAAGGCCTGACGGAAAAGGTTCACCGGACCCTCCACATGGTCGGCCTTCCGCCTGATGAATTTGCCCAGCGTCGATGGCACCAACTCTCCGGGGGCGAAGCGCAACGGGTGGCCCTGGCATCGAGATTGATCATCAATCCCCGTGTCCTCATCATGGACGAGCCCACGGCAAGTGTCGATCAGCGGAGTGCCGTGCTCATCAAAGACGCAGTGAATACGATGAGAGAACAATTCAATACAACGCTTATTGTGGCAAGTCACGATCTTATATGGCTGAATACCGTTGCATCTCAAGTGTTTCGCGTGTATGAGGGGCGTATAACGGGATTGGCATCGGATAATGTCATCGATGGGCCATGGAATCCCGAATCCGACGGTCTCTGGAAAAAGGTGCTTCCGGACGGACAGGTCATGTTCTCCGCCACACCGCCGGGTGATTCAGCGGCAAAGGCCCTGTTGAATCCTTCGGACATCGTACTAGCCAAGGCCCAGCCGGACGGAAGAGACGGGCTGTCGGCACGGAATATCATCAGAGGCACGGTCACCCTGCTGTCCGAGGAAAATCACTCAAAAAAAGTCCTTGCCACGATCGACCTGGGAGGTCTTTCCGTAATAAGTCGAATTACTCGACGTGCCGCAGAATCGTTGCATATTCTTCCCGGAACTCCGATCTTTGTCATCTTCAAGGCATCATCGCTTCGATGGGAGTAGCATCGCCTTGACAGGATTACACACCACACCGATGCCGGCCTGTAACTCATGCCGTTTATGGAAGATTAATCATAGTCGACTGTCACGTATAAGACCATCAGACCACCGTGTTCATTCCTTTTAAAATCATAATTGCGCAGGAGACAAAATAATTGTTGACTTTGCCATACATGACCATTTAATTTGAACTGTAATTTCAAATGTATTCACCTGAAACCAAAATCGGAGGTTTCATTATGGCACAAAAAACAAACGTATCAAGAATCGGTGAAATAGATTATTTTGCCGCATTGTATGACGTGGCACGGGTGATCAATGCGTCACTTGACCCGACACGAGTCCTTGAAGAGATAGCACGGTGTGTGACCAATGCAATGAATGTTAAAGCCTGCAGCCTCAGACTGCTCAGCTCGCGGGGAAATACTCTTGAAATGGGCGCCAGTTATGGACTTTCTGACGAGTACATTCATAAGGGACCGATCATCGTTTCGGAAAGCAAGGTTGACCGGAATGTCCTGAAAGGAAGAACGACGTGGATCGAAAATGTCCAGACGGATGATGATTTCCAATACCCGGACAAGGCAAAGGCCGAGGGGATTGCGTCGGTACTTGTTCTGCCGCTGACGGTTGAGAAGAAGGTCATCGGCATCCTGAGGGTCTATACGGAAGATGTTCACGAATTTAACGACCGTGATATTAAGTTTCTCGAAGCCGTAGCCAATCTGAGCGCCATTGCCATTGATAACGCGCGTCATCATGAACGATTGAAGATCAGATGTGACATAATGGCGGAACACAAGTACCGCATTGACGATCTATAAGGAGGAAACCATGTTTCGTCTCGGCATCAATGGTTTTGGAAGAATCGGACGTCAGGTTTTAAAGGCCGTTATGGAGCGTCATCCCGATACCCTGCAGGTGGTGGCGATAAATGACCTTTTCGATGAGGATACCAATGCACATCTCCTGCAATACGATACAAACTACGGTATCTTCGACGCAGATATTAAAGTCAAAAAAAACGGCTTTCTTATCAACGGGCAGTCGATCAGGAATTTCGCGCTCCGTGATCCTGCGACAATCCCCTGGGATGACGAAGGTGTGGACATTGTCATTGAAAGCACCGGCCTGTTTCGAACAGGATCAAAAGCATCGGCACACCTGACGGCCGGTGCCAAAAAGGTCATCATAACAGCTCCCGGTGATGACGTGGATCTGACCATCGTCATGGGCGTCAACCACAGGAGCTATCGACCACAGAAACATCATATCATTTCCAATGCATCGTGCACGACAAACTGCCTGGCCCCGCCTGCACTCGCCGTTCACAAAGCGTTTGGTATCGTGAACGGCATGATGACAACGGTTCATTCCTACACAAACGACCAGCGCATACTTGATTTGCCGCACCGGGACCTCAGACGGGCGCGTGCAGCGGGACAAAACATCATCCCCACATCAACAGGAGCCGCCCGGGCGCTTGCCCTGGTTATCCCCGACCTGGCAGGACGATTCGACGGGTATTCCCTGAGAGTACCCACTCCTACGGTTTCTGTGGTTGATTTTACGGCACAACTTGAGAAAGAAACAACTACGGATGCCCTGCGGGATATTTTAATCAACGCATCCCGACGAACATTGAAAGGCATTATGGCGTGCGAATGGAAGAAGCTGGTTTCCTCAGATTACATAGGTAACGCCCACTCGTCAATTGTGGATCTCGAATTCACTCAGGTTCTTAACGGAACCATCGCAAAAGTCGTGGCATGGTACGATAACGAATGGGGCTATTCATGTCGCGTGGCTGATCTTGTCGATTATATTGCAGAAAGAGGATTGTAAGATTACACCATGCCGACGGCAGGTATCAGGCAAGCAACGTATGGCCAGTGCCTGATCGGATCGGAACTAATGGACATCCTTGACGGATATCGTAAAAATCAATCGTAAGCGATTCTAATGTCATCATCAGCGCAACACCATTCTCCCCGACCGGCACGGAAACATCAGCCCTGACCGGGGCCGTGCGGTTAGCCGATCCATCCAGACGGCACCATGCCTGTATTATTAGGCTGTTCACCAATTGGCTTCACTACTCTCGCCTTCGGGCTGCGGAGTATTTACAATTTTCTTCGCAGGATTCTCTTATATCAACATGGCGTTAATAAATAGCATGTATCTTCTGTAGCAAGTGCCGAGTTTTTCGACCCGTCGGAACGACACGACTCGAAGGCAAAGCCCCTTCCCTCGACTGCGTGCGATGTTATTCGCTGTTCTTGAGACATCTGGGTCCGTCTCCACAGCGCCTTGCGTGCGGTAAAGCAGCCACCGGGGGAAGTGCCGGCAAATTTTATGAAACAGTGAATCGGTTCATGTCGCACCAACACCAGCCTTGATTTTCCCATCAGCACGGTGTAAAGGAGGCAGAATGGCTCATGACGATATCGCATAAGAGAAAATCAACTTCAGAGCATTTGGACAGACCCTATGGAATTGATACATTTCATGATCAATGAAGGAGTGTTACAGTCGGCTGTGGAAGGGTTGACAACAAGCCTTCTGCTCCTCGTCATCGCCCTTGGTCTCGTGGCCATCGTGAAAGGGGCTGACTGGATGATCGATGGCGTTGTACATCTCGCTGCGCGAACAGGCCTGTCGCCAATCGTCATCGGTGCTACAATCATATCGCTGGGAACAACCACACCTGAGGCGGTCGTTTCGGTTATGGCCGCCTGGATGGGCAATCCCGGGCTTGCCCTGGGAAATGGCGTCGGATCTATTATCGTAGATACAGGACTCATTTTCGGATTAACCTGCATTTTCTCTTCAGTTCCCATTAATCGGTTTATTCTCAACCGCACCGGTTGGGTCCAGGTGGGTACCGCCACACTTCTGGTTGTTATTTCAGTCATTCTCTGGATCGCTTCACCTGATGAACCGACATTGTATCGATGGATCGGCATCATATTTCTCATTCTTCTGGGAGTGTATCTCTATGCAGCCTATGCATGGTCACGGCAAAGTGAAGACATCATTACTGACAAAGAAGAACCGAAAGATAAAGCCGATATCACCATCGGAATATGCTGGTTTATGATGATCGGCGGGCTGATTCTCGTAATCACCAGTGCACGGGTACTTGTTCCCTGTGCCGCAGAAATTGCCACACGGATTGGTGTTCCCAGCGACATTATCGCCGCTACTTTGGTCGCATTCGGTACCTCTCTGCCGGAACTTATGACGGCAATAACGGCCATAAGAAAAAAATGTCCCGACATTGTCGTGGGCAACATCGTCGGTGCGGACGTTCTGAATTGCTTATTCGTAATCGGAGCGGCCGCAGCGGCGAAACCACTGGCCATAACTCCGAATTTCTTTACCTTTCATTTTCCCGCCATGTTGATTATCTTGTATTCGTTCCGTTTTTTTATCTTTATGAATCGGGATAACCGCTTCAGACGATGGCAGGGTGTCTGGCTCCTGAGTGTCTATGTTATTTATATCGTTCTCCAGTACAGCCTCAACATAGGCACATCGGCCCGGTAGGGTTCATTGTCATGATTTCGCTGACAAATATATCGAAACAATTCGTCGGGACACCCCTCTTCCAAGACGTTTCATTCCACATCGGAACGGGAGACCGAATTGCCCTTGTCGGATCAAATGGTACCGGGAAATCAACACTTATGAAAATCATCGCCGGATATCTCGATGCCGATACGGGTACGATCACACAATCCCGTTTCACCACATCAGGGTACCTTCCTCAGGATGGAGTGTATCACCAGGGGAAGACGCTGTATGATGAGGTTGCCACGGTTTTTCAGGACATCACGTCCCTTCAGAACCGTCTCGCTGACATATCAAGGGAAATTCAAAATCGAACCCATGGCGGGGATTCCCCGTCTCCCGAATTAGTTGAATTGCTCGAAGAACTGGGGAACATCCAGCACACGATTGAACACCGCGACGGATACACCATCGACGCACGGATAAAACAGATCCTCTCAGGTCTGGGGTTTGCCGAAAATGATTTGAAGCGCATGACGGAAGAATTCAGCGGCGGATGGCAGATGAGGATAGAAATTGCCAAGCTTCTTCTGCTGGAACCGACTGTTCTCCTCCTTGATGAACCGACAAATCATCTAGACATTGAATCCCTGCAATGGCTTGAAAACTACCTGCAATCGTATAAAGGTTCGATTATCCTTGTTTCGCACGACAGCCGGTTCCTCGACAACATTGTCCATCGGGTCATTGAAATCTCCGTGGGAAAAGTCACGTTCTTTACAGGAAATTTCTCGTCATACCTGAAACAGAAGGAGCTGCGGGATGGCCAGATGCGTGCAGCCTACGAACAACAGCAGCAGTTGATTGAAAAGACGGAACAATTCGTCTCGCGGTTTCGATATGACAAGCGGAGGGCCCGACAGGCCCAAAGCCGCCTCAAAGTGCTTGAAAAAATGGAACGCATCGAAATGGAAGGTTCGGAAAAAGCGGTTTCTTTCCACTTCCCCGAAGCCCCCCGGCCCGGCAGGGTCATCCTGGAACTGGACGGCGTTACAAAATCATACGGATTGCATACTGTCTTCCACAAGGTCTCGCTCCGGGTCGACCGGGGAGATCGGATTGCCCTTCTCGGAGTGAACGGAGCTGGAAAGTCGACCCTCGCCCGGATCATTGCAGGTTCGGAGCGGATTCAAAGCGGTGAACGACGACCGGGTCATAATGTCATAATTTCATATTTTTCTCAGAATCTGGCGGATGCGCTGGACCCGGAACTGACGATCATTCAGACACTTGACACGATCGCTCCATCGGCGTCACAGAGAGAATTACGGACCCTTCTCGGCTGTTTTCTCTTTTCCGGCGATGATGTCTTTAAGCCCGTATCAGTACTGTCCGGAGGAGAAAAGAGCAGACTGGCCATTGCAAAGATGCTCCTCAAGCCGGCAAACTTTCTCATCTTCGACGAACCGACAAATCATCTCGATGCCCGGTCAAAAGCGGTCCTGCAGCAAAGTATGCTCAAATACTCGGGCAGTTATCTCATTGTGTCCCATGATCGGGACTTCCTCGCGCCATTGATCAACAAGGTCATTTCAATTGGAAAGACCGGCCTGGATGTATTCCCCGGTTCTGTCGATGAATATCTATCCGGCACACACCACAAAGCGGATGAACAATCCTCCGTTCAACAACATGCATCTGAAAAAAAATCGCCGTCTCAGCGTGACAAGGAGCGGAAACGCGTCGAGGCGGAACATCGGCGTCATCTCAATACGAGGCTGAAACCACTGAAGGACAAGCAGCATACCCTTGAAGATTACATATCCCGCGCCGAAACCCGAAAAGCGGAAATAGAAGCCGCCTTTTCCGATCCCCAAACCTATACCGATGATGGAACAATACAAAATCTCCACATTGAGCACGATCAAATCACCGCCCGGCTTGACGCGCTTTATAGTGAATGGGCGGAAACGGAAGAAATGTTGGAAGGAATTTCGAAGGAATAACAGACAAAAGACAGGAAGTAACCCTCAAGAGCCACAAGGTGCGCACCGCCGGCAGAACTGTCTAACATCATGTCAAAATCACGAGTTATTCATCCGTGAGCCTTTCCATATGCACGATTTTTCCTCCCCACGGGACATGAGGCGATACAGCGAAAACACTGATACTGGAATCCAATAAATGATGCCTGATAGAGACTCAAGAACCGAGGATCCATAAGAAATTTCTTCTGATCCTCGGGGGTGGCTCCGATAAATTTACGAAGATAGCCGATGAGCCCACCGATACCTGAAGGTTGCGATACTTTGAGGCACTTCATCTCGTCCGTTTTGCCTTCCTCATCAAGAGCGCCTGCGGGGCATTGTTCCACACAGATGCCACAGTCATTGCAGAGATCTTCCGTAATGGGCGGGTCCGACGCCAGTTGCAGTTCCGTCAGAAGAGCCGTATAGATCAGCCGGCTTCCGAATTCGGGGTTAATGACAAGGTTATGCCTGCCAAACACGCCAAGGCCTGCGGCTACGGCGGCATGCCGGAGCGAAATATCTCCTACCAGTCCCATGGTGGGCGGTGTCATATCGAGGGGATATGAAAAATTAACCGCTGCCGCCCGTGCATCGAATTCATTTTCGATGAAACGGGCGAGGCGGTAATTATTTGCCTTGGATAGATCCATAGCACCCATGCGGGACGAGAGACTTATTCTGTCATTACTGCTGTCGAGAGCACCGTCGATTTCCCGATATCCAAGAACGATGAGCGATGTGACTCCCGGCATGAAGGTTTTTGGGTCCGGTGACCGCTCTGAGCGGTAATCTTCGATCGATGCGAAACCGACGACGTCGGCACCCAGCTTCAGCCCTAACTTTCTGATGGCATCCTTAAGCATAGCGCGCCTCTCATTCTTTCGTGTGCTCAATATATGACAAATTGTTGCGTATTTTCGGCCTCAATCCGTACTCTCTACACGTCGCCAGACAACGCCGCAAGCCTGGTGGCGGGCTTTTGTGAGCAGATACATGATGCAATCAACGTCCGAAGGTATAAATAGTCTCCTATTTATTAGTATGCTCAATAACATCGCATTTATCCTTTGTCAACGCGCAAGGACCGTAGCCGTTCCAACAAAGGATGTTCTTTGAGTTCGAACCACCTGAACATCCTTGACCATTATGCCGTTCTCCACTATAATTCTTAGTCAATTAACATCATCACCCCATTAATAAAGGAGAAGGGAGGATCGTACCGTGGGTCAGACATTGTCCCATTCGTTAACGTTCCCGTATGTTGTACCCTTTACAAATGCCCGCCTGTATGCGTTCGTCGCCTGCTTTGTCACCGCCGATGTTGCAATTCCCCTCTTCGTCCATTGGATCCATCCTCAGGCTGGACCAACAGTCCAACCGATGTATTTTCTCATCATTCTCGCGGGACTTCTGCTGGGCTGGCGGGCCGGTTTGCTGGTGGGGGTTGCAACTCCCCTGGTAAGTTTCGTTATTTCGGGTATGCCGGAGCTATCGATTCTGCCCCGGATTTTCATAGAGGGTGTGTGTTACGGAGTTATAGCGGGTGTGATGAGAGAACGATACAATCTGAACACCGTTGCATCAGTGGCAGTCGCAGTTATCGTCGGAAGAATGGTCGCTCCGGCGGTGCTTCTGTTCATCTACGGGTTTGATGGACCGGTTCTTTTATGGGATGCGGTAATGCTGGGATGGCCCGGCATCATCTTACAGGTTACTCTGCTGCCATTGATTCTGCACCTCCTTGAATATATCTTATCTACAAGGAGTAAACACAATGGAATTGTCTAGGGAATTATTTCATCTTTTTCTCACAAGTGAAGATACGCTCTGGATCAGCCGGGATAACAGTATCATTTATCGTTCCGAGAAGAAGGGTATCGCTCCCCTTGTCGATTACATTACTGAATATAAACCTTCCGATTCCGATAAGGATGTCGTTGTATATGATCGCGTCATCGGCAACGCTGCGGCAGTGCTGCTTGAAAAACTATCATGCAAAGCGGCCTTTACACATACGGTCAGTAACGCGGCCTTGGAAACGATGAACAATCTTGGTATCAATTGTTTTCATGTTGAAGTTGTTTCCCACATCAAAAACAGGCAAGGAGACGGACCGTGCCCCTTCGAGGAGGTGTCTATCGGAAAATCAGCCGATGAATTCTTGGAATTTTTGAAACAATCGAAAAAGTTCGAGATGGTTTCACCATCCTGATCGGACAGGTTTTGTCTATGAATCACACAATCTTTTATCCAGTGCAGGAGAACAGGAATGAGCGCATCGTTTCGCTCCGCCAGCTCCTGAAAAATCTTCAGGTTCCCTATAAAATGGGAGATTCGGTCGCCGTCAAACTCCACTGGGGAGAGCGGGGCAATACAAGTTTTCTTCCACCGCTTTACGCTCGGGAAATTGTTCACTGGCTTTATGATCATGGAATGAAGCCCTTTGTGTTCGATACGACGGTTCTTTATTCAGGGGGACGCCGAACGGCGTCGGATTCACTCAAGACAGCGGAAGATCATGGATATTCAGAAACATATATCGGTTGTCCCGTGATCATCGGCGATGGCCGTGATGGTCGCGATGTCATTGATATTGATGCAGGATTCACGCACTTCGAGACAGTCCAAGTTACCCACTTGGTGGAAAAGGCCGATGGTTTTTTTATCTTTTCCCATTTCAAGGGTCACATGGCCTCAGGTTTCGGAGGCGCCATCAAGAATATTTCCATGGGATTCGCATCCCGTGCACAAAAGCAGCGCATGCATTCCGACGTTCATCCAATCCTTAATAAAGACGATTGCACGATGTGTGGCATATGTGTTGACGTCTGCCCTACAGGCGCCGCCCATATACCCAAAGGAAGCGATTACCCCGAATATGATTCGGATCTATGCATCGGGTGCGCTCAATGTATCGGGCTCTGCCCGGAAGTGGCGCTTAAAATACTATGGGCAACGGATGCCACGGTGTTTCAGGAAAAGCTGGTTGAAACGACCGCTGCAGTCTGGAAGCGCATCAAACATAAAACGCTCTTGATTAATGCGCTCCTTACCATAACCGCGGACTGTGATTGCTGGCCGGGCCATAACCCGGTGATCACACCTGATGTAGGGTTTGTGGGAGGATATAATCCGGTTGAAGTTGACAGGGAGTCATTGCTCCGTATCGGTGAGAATATTTTCAACGCGGCTCATCCCGCCGTGCCGTGGAAAAAACAGTTCGAATATGCCAGGTACATCGGTGTCAGTGAGTAACTCCCCTATGACATTAACCCGTTAACGTATGTTGACGAACCAGTACATCCAAAACCTTCAAACCGATGACAATATGTTTTATCCTTCCGCCACGGTATATCACCTAAAACCT